>NZ_CP004078.1:3532727-3851818 GCF_000612505.1 Paenibacillus sabinae T27 | reverse complement strand
TCGTTTGCGGACCGTTATTTTATTCTGGAATCGGCACCGGACGGGCTCAAAGTCAGCGTGCTGCATGGCCGGGACGAAGCCCCGGTGTTCGAAGTTTTAAAAAATGAACCCGCTGGCAGTCCGTATTCGAATCTAATTCATTCCGTTCCCGGCGTGTTCGCGGTGAGAGACCAAACCGGCCGGCCCGTGTATCAGCTGCAAATTGGCGCCGAGGCCAGAGCGGCCTTGGTGCTGGCGGATGGAAGCGAGCTGGAAGTACGCTTTTCCGGGGATAAAATTCAGGCGGGCAGCCTGGAAACGGCTAACACCAAATTCGGCAGTGGAATCGGCGTTAAGGTCGGCCCGGACGGGACAGTCGGAATCGGCAACTATTTGCCGTACAGCTTGCTGAAATGGTTTCAATGAGAAAAGAGAATATCGAGTTTGGGGGGCGGCCTGGAGCCGGCCCCTTTTTTTATACTTTTCATCCGGATAATGAACCTTTTGGCCTCCCCGATTGTTATATAGACGAAACCGACAGGAAAGGAGGGCCCTGCATTGGATGACCGTGAACTGTTCGAGACGTACAGAAGAGATTATACCGAACCTGATACTATATGGTGCATAACGCGGCGGATGCCGAAGATTTATGCCAGGACGTCTTTATTGCCGCATTCCGCAGCCGCCGGGAAGACATCGTTAACCTCAAAGCCTGGATCATGCGAATCACCGTGAACCATTGCCTGAATCACCTCAAGCGCGGACGCATGGTGAGGCTGAAGGTGGAGGACAACCGGCATCTTCTGACCGGAGAAGCGAACAAGCCGGTGGACCGGATTGTGGAGGACCGGGAGACGGCGGGAGAATGGGCCGTTTATCTGGAACGGCTCCCCGTCAAAATCAGGGCGGCCGTTACGCTGAGGTACATGCATGATTTCAGCCTGTCCGATATTTCGGAGATGCTGTCCGTTCCGCTCGGAACAACGAAATCAAGGCTGTATAAAGGACTGAGGCTGATGCGAAAGATGCTGGAAAAGGAAGGGCAGGCTGAAAAGGAGGGAAACTATGAAGAGACTGGAAGACGAGCTCAGGCTTCGGTTAAATGACGACGAACAAGTGCCATACCCCGACTTTGACGCCATGTGGGAGCGGATGCAGCAGATTCAGACCGATCAGGAATGGAAAAAGACCTCTCCCGTCCCTTTTGTCCGAAAGCGGAAGGTGAAGAGAATCGCGATTGCCGCCACTCTTGGAGCGCTGCTTGTCGCGGCTCCCGTCTATGCGGCCATACGTTATGACTGGAGCTATATGTTAAACGGAAAGAGCGGCATTCAGGCGGCGCTTGAGCAAAATATGGGTCAGACGCTGGAGCAGTCCATTACCAGGGAAGGCATTACCATGACCCTGCGTACGGCAATAGTTGACGATAACCGAACCGTTATTTTGTACACGCTCGATGCCGGGTTCCGCCCGCCGGAGGAGTTTTGGAATTTCAAAGGGTTCTCGCTAAGGGACGCTGAAGGAAATCTGATTAAGTCAGAAGGGCCTGGTTTGCTGAGGCGGGATGCACCCAATCAGAGGTATTTTGGTATTTTCGAGACCGATTGGGCGCCTTCGCAGGATAACGCGCAGGTCCAGTTGGTTGCGGAGGAACTGCGGAAATACAGTCAGCAGGAACAGGAGGTCAATCTCAATCCCGCTTCCAAGGAGCCGCAAAGCTTCACCATCGGACGGGACGGGATGCAAAAAATAAAGATTCAGCCGTTTGCACAAGGGACGGACAAAATGATGTTCGCCTCAACTGTAACGTTCGATCGCCCGGAAGTGAAGTCGTGGACCTTTCCGCAGATAGTCGCTTACCGGGACGGTATGGAAGTGAAACCGCTGCCTGGGGGGACCTTTGGCAAGCCGGATGGAAGCGGAAATTATACCTCACAGCAGTATTTTGATCCAAAGGCCATCTCATCAGGGAATACGGTGTTCAAACTGCAGTATACGCGGATAGACCACACGGTGGACGGACCGTGGACATTCGATCTTCAGCTCAGCAAAAAACAAATGCAGAGCGGAACGTTACAGACAGCGCTTAACTTGCCGCTGGAAGCTGGGGACAACGTGAGCACGCTGGAGAAGATGGTTATTACACCGACGCAGATTCGGCTCGTAATCAGAACCCCGGAGAAATATCAGGAAATTCCTTATAAAAATATAGTTTGGAGGTCGGCGGGAAAACGCTCGAAGGACCGAGATATTATTCCATAGAGGACCCCTATCAGATCAGCCTGCGCATTGAGCGGCCGCTCGATCTGAAGGTGACCAAAGAGACACCGATTGTTTTTGTGGGCAAGCACAAAGTTACCATTCATGAAGACAAGCAAACGTCGTTTCAACTGAAGGGAATCTCTGGTAAAAAGCGGACGCTGGAAACAACAATCGGCGGTTATCCGGTAACGTGGACCTATTACAAGCAGGGAGCCGATCTGTACGTGGAAACCGGAAGCGAAGATGCCCGTTTCGGCGGTATTAACCAGACCTACATTATGCAGGGCAAAGAGAGATTGCTCGGTAAACCGCTCACGGTGAACTTTGCCGGGGACGGCAATAACAAGGCCATCGACGTTTACAAGAATTTCAAGGGGACGGAAGCAGAAATTCATATGTTTTATTACACAACCGACGATCCGGAAAAAGAAACAAGGGTTGTCCTTCAGTCCGGAGAGGCGGCCGGAGGAGGCACGGAGTAATAGAGTTCAGAGATGAGAACGGGAATTGAATAGAGTTTTGGGAGGAGGGCCCCATGGCCCCCTCTTTTTTTTTGGCTCATTACTGCATAGCATTTGACAAGCACCGCCCCAGTCATTAGTCTAACTTTACAAGAAAGCAGAGAATGAGTCACGAAAGGAAGTCATCCATGAACATAACCCGATGCGGCTGGGTCAACAGCGATCCTCTCTATATTGCCTACCATGACGAAGAATGGGGGAAGCCGGAATACGATGACCTGAAGCTGTTCGAGCTGCTGATGCTGGAAGGGATGCAGGCGGGCCTGAGCTGGTATACGATTTTGAAAAAAAGAGAGAATTACCGTGCAGCCTTCGACAGCTTCGATCCGGGTAAGATTGTCCGTTATGACGACGCAAAAATCGAAGAGCTGATGAATAATGCCGGGATCATTCGGAACCGCCTCAAGATCAAAGCCATTATCAATAATGCGCATGTTTACAGCGAAATTTCCCGGGATGAGGGAAGCTTCGGCCGTTATTTGTGGAGCTTTGTCGGCGGCGCGCCGGCCGTGAACGAGCGGGAGAGCCTGAAGGACGTTCCCGCGTCGACGCCGGAGTCGGATACCATGAGCAAAGCGCTGAAAAAGAAAGGTATGAAATTCGTCGGCTCCACGATCTGTTATGCGTTTATGCAGGCGTCGGGAATGGTGGATGACCATGTGAAGGACTGCATCTGCCGTAAAAAAGGGGTTCTTAACAGCTAGCGCGGGCTTTGTCATCCCGGCCTGTTCAGCCGTTTGATATTGCGCGGGGAGCGTTCCGGTTTGGCGCTAGGCACGGCGGTAAGGTATAATAATGGCTGCGACTTCCGTTTGGAAAATAGGAAACAAAACTTGTAGGAGGAACGGACGAGACAATGCGATGGCATGAATTGACGATACATACGACCGAAGAAGCGCAGGAGATGATTTCCGCAATGCTGCATGATGCGGGAGCCGGGGGCGTTTCCATTGAAGAATCCGGCACGCTGAACAAGGACCGCGACACGCGCTACGGCGAGCTCTACGACGAGCCGCTGAACGATATTCCCGAAGGGGAAGCGGTGATTAAGGGCTATTTCACTGAAGAAACCCCGATGGACGGCATTTGCGCGGAGCTAGCGCCACGCATTGAGGAGCTGCGGGAATTCGGGATCGATCCCGGCAAGGCGGAGATCAGCTGGAAGACAGTGGATGAAGAAGACTGGGCTCATGCTTGGAAGCAGTATTTCAAGCCGCTACGGTTAAGTGAACGGCTGACGATCAAGCCGGTATGGGAAGAGTACACTCCCGAAAGCCCGGACGAGAAAATCATCGTGCTCGACCCCGGCATGGCCTTTGGCACCGGCACCCATCCGACGACCGCCCTATGTCTGCGAGCGCTGGAGAAAGCGATCAAAGGCGGAGAAGAAGTGATCGATGTCGGAACAGGCTCGGGTATTCTGGCCGTCGGCGCGATGCTGCTGGGAGCGCGGTCCGTACTTGCATTGGATCTTGACCCCGTGGCCGTATACAGCGCCATGGAGAACGTGAAGCTGAACGGTCTCTCGGACGTCATCACGGTAAAAGAGAGTGATCTTCTGTCCCTGCTCGGCGGAGAAGGAGCGGTGGATACGCCTGCGGGAGCGATGTGGCCCTCGGCAAGGCCGTCGCAGCGGCCGGCCGAAAGCGGTGCGGCGGACGAAGCCGCCGGAGCAGACGCATCGGTGCTTGACGGCCCGGACGGCAGTCCGGCAGCCGGTTTGGATTCTGCGCAGGGCGGACTCGGCGTGACGCTGCCGGTTAAGATTGTGGTGGCGAATATTTTGGCGGAGATTCTCGTGCTGTTCACGGATGACGTATACCGGGCGCTGCAGCCCGGCGGAATTTATATCTCTTCCGGCATTTACAAGGATAAAGAAGCGCTGGTAAGGAAGGCTCTGCTGGCCTCCGGCTTTGAAATCCGTGAAGTGACGAGAGAAGAAGACTGGGTGGCATTCACAGCCGGAAAGAGGTAAAGATGGACTTTTTGCAAAGCATTATTCGTATGCCGCTGGATCAGCTGCCGTTTTTTCTGGTATCGATTCTGATCGCCTTTACGGTTCATGAGTTCAGCCATGCTTATTTCGCTAACCGGTTCGGCGACCCGACGGCCCGATTGCTGGGCCGTATGACGCTGAATCCAGCGGTGCATTTTGATTTCTTCGGGATTCTTCTCCTGCTGATCGCGGGCTTCGGCTGGGCACGGCCGGTGCCGGTCAACCGCGACAATTTCAGCCGTCCGCGTGTGATGGGCATTATCGTATCGGCGGCTGGACCGATCAGCAATCTGCTGATGGCGATCCTCGGCTGTCTGATCTACGCGCTGCTGATTGCGACCGGCGTCTTCGATGCGATCCCGACAGGGAAAGCCCAAGAGGCGGGACAGCTGTTTTTCAGCGTATTTACTTTCTGGAACTTTTTCCTGTTTTTATTTAATCTGATTCCGCTGCCGCCGCTTGACGGCTACCGGATTATCGAAGATCTTGCGCCGCGTCCCCTACGGGGAAGACTGCAGCGGATCGAGCAGTGGGCCATGTTTCTGTTTCTGCTGATCGTGTTCATTCCCGCGCTTCAGGCGTATACGATCGCGCCTTTGAGCATGTGGGCATATATTATGCGGTCGGATACTCTTAATTTTTTCTATCAGCTTTTTACTTAAATAAATCTGTAGGACTGTTCATCAGGAAGCAAACGTTGTATGATGGAGTTTGTTTGAATGGAAACGGCGGCAGGGCCCGGCAGGCGAGGGACGCCGCCGTTTTCGCCTGAAAACAAGGAATGGGAATGCTTTAAATACAGAACAGGATGTTGATAAGCATGCAGCGATATTTCGTAGACCCCGGGCAATTCGGGGAAGACCATGTATCCATCGGCGGTGAAGATGCCCGTCATATCGCCCGTGTAATGCGCGGCAAGCCCGGGGACAAGCTGATTGTGAGCGACGGCGTGTCCCGCGAGGCTTTGGTCGAAATTGCGGCGATTAACGAAGGCGTCGTTACCGCCTCCATTATAGAGAATTTGCCGATGACGGAGGAGGCCCGCGTCAAAATTACGGTAGCCCAAAGTCTGCCCAAGGGCGACAAGATGGAAATCGTCATTCAAAAATGCACCGAGATCGGCGCGGCCGCATTCCAGCCGTTCCTCTCGGAGCGGACCATCGTTCAGTACGACGAGCGTAAGGAGAGCAAGCGGCTGGACCGCTGGCGCAAGATTGCCAAGGAAGCCGCGGAGCAGGCGCACCGGAATATCGTTCCGGAAGTGGCTGCGCCGCTGTCCTGGAAGCAGCTGCTGAAATCGGCGGACCGCTACGATGCGGTGTACTTCTGCTACGAGAAGGAAGAAGGGCTTCAGCTGCGCTCCGCGGTTGCGCCGTGGGCGGCGCGGCTTGGAAACTCGGCGGAAGCCTCGGTCCTTGTGATCGTCGGGCCGGAGGGAGGCTTCAGCGAGAGCGAGTGCCGGGAGGCTGAAGTGGCGGGCGCGGTGTCCGTCGGCCTCGGCAAGCGTATTCTGCGCTGCGAGACGGCCGGCATGGTGGCCGCCGCTTGCATTTTATATGAAACCGGAGAAATGGGGGAAGCTTGAAAAATGCCATCCGTTGCTTTTTATACATTAGGCTGCAAAGTCAACTTTTACGATACCGAAGCCATCTGGCAGCTGTTCAAGCAGGAAGGCTACGAGCAGGTGGACTTCGAAGGACAGTCCGATGTCTACGTCATTAATACATGCACCGTCACCAATACGGGCGACAAAAAAAGCCGGCAGATGATCCGCCGCGCGGTCCGGCGCAATCCGGAAGCGATTGTGGCCGTTACGGGCTGCTATGCGCAGACCTCTCCGGGCGAGATTCTGGACATTCCCGGCGTCGATCTGGTCATCGGCAACCAGGACCGCGATCAGATTATCCGCCATGTGAACAATATCCGCGAATCGCGGCAGCCCGTCAACGCCGTCCGCAACATCATGAAGACGCGGGAGTTCGAGGAGCTGGACGTGCCGGGCTTTGCCGACCGGACGCGGGCTTTTCTCAAAATTCAGGACGGCTGCAACAACTTCTGCACCTTCTGCATCATTCCGTGGTCCCGGGGGCTGTCCCGCAGTCGCGATCCGAAGAGCATTGTCAGACAGGCGCATCAGCTCGTGGAGGCCGGTTACAAGGAGTTTGTGCTGACCGGCATTCATACCGGCGGCTACGGCGACGATCTTGACAATTACCGGCTTGCCGATCTGCTCTGGGAGCTGGACAAGGTGGACGGACTGGAGCGTGTGCGCATCAGCTCGATTGAAGCGAGTCAGATCGACGAGAAATTGCTGGATGTTTTGAACCGCTCTTCAAAAATGTGCCGTCATCTCCATATTCCGCTTCAGGCCGGACATAACGAAGTGCTGAAACGGATGCGCCGGAAGTATACGACCGAAGAGTATTTTGCCAAAATGCAGCTGATCCGTCAGGCGATGCCGGACGTAGGCATCACCACTGACGTCATTGTCGGCTTCCCGGGGGAGACGGACGAGATGTTCCGCGCGGGCTACGACTTCATGAAGGCCGTCAATTATTCGGAAATGCATGTGTTCCCGTATTCGAAGCGCACAGGCACGCCCGCGGCCCGCATGGAGGATCAGGTTGACGAAGACGTCAAGAACGACCGCGTGCAGCAGCTGATCGACTTGTCCGAGGAAATGCAGCTGGCCTATGCCCGCCGGTTTGTTGGACAGACGGTTGAGGTGATTGCGGAGAGATCGGCAAAAGGCGCGCCCGGCCGGGATATCCAGCACGGCTTCAGCGACAACTATCTGCAGGTGCTCTTCGAAGGCGGAGATGAGCTGCAAGGCCGGCTGTGCCGCGTCAAGCTGACAGAAGCCGGCGTCAACGAGTGCAGAGGCGAACTGGCCTTGGTGACCGGAGAGGCTTTGTCGATCTAGCAGCGAATGCTCGGCGGCAAGACTGTTTCGGGTAACGATAATGGTATAATAGACGAAAGGCGGCCTGCTTTATTGCAGCCGCCTTTCCAGTCTTGACCATACGGGCAGATAACAGAGAGGAAGCGCCAGCAGCGAGCAGGCGACGTTAAACAGGGTCTGCGCGTGGGCGATTTGCGCGGCGGGCCCGCCGCCGATCCAGGCGGCGGCCTCCCGGATCAGACCGGTAACGGGGAGGAACAGAACCGCGCCGCCGGCATTGAGCGCGACATGCGACCAGGCGACGAAGACGCCTGAGGAGCTGCCGCCAATGGAGGCGATGACCGCGGTCGCGCAGGTGCCAACATTGGCACCCAGCACGATGGCGATGCCAAGCTCCGGCGGCAGCGCTCCGGAAGCGGCGACGCCCATCGCCATGCCGATGACGGCGCTGCTGCTGTGCACCAGCGCCGTCAGGCAGGCTCCGGCGGCAAAGCCCCACAGGGCGTTCTCCGCCGCCCGGTTCAGGAACCAGGCGAAGAGGCCGCTCTTCTGCAGCGCGGGGCCAATGGATTGCATGACCGAGATGCCCCACAGTACGAGCGCGAAGCCTGCGATCGCCAGGCTGGCGAACTGAAGCGGCAGGGAGATTCTGCGCCCGGTCTCCGCAAGGCGCGATCTATAGGACGGAAGCTCGCCAAGCGTGACCGCCGCCGCCCAAAGTGACAGCGAGGCCGCCAGCAGCGGCGCCGCGAACCGGCCGATCTGCAGGCCGATGAGCTCCGTTGTCAGGCAGGTGCCGATATTGCTGCCGAGAATAATCCCAAGCGTCCGGGCATAGGTCAGCAGCCCGGCGTTGACCATGCCGATCGACAGCACCGTTACGGCGGTGCTGCTTTGCAGAAGGGCGGTGAGCAGGGTGCTGGAGGCCATGCCCATAAGGGGTGTGGCCGTCGCCTTGTTCAGGACACCGGTAAGCAGCGGGCCGGCCAACCTGGAGAGCGCGGTCTCCATCAGCTTCATCCCGGCAAGAAAGATGACAATGCCGTATAATACAGGGAACAGCACTTCGCGGATCATGGCAGCGGTTCTCCTTTTTTCAAAAATAAGATCGTAAACTCATTCTTGGGACAGCCCTTATCTCACTTCTTGCTTTCAGGCAGGGTTGTACACCAATATATGAATAAGGCAACCGGGACATGACAGGGGCGGAGCCACATAATTAACAAACATCGGGAGTTGAAGCTATTGGCATCGGTAATTTTACAGCGCAGCCGCAAAAAAAGGCTGGAAGCGGGACATCCGTGGATTTACGGCAACGAAGTGGAGACGGTGGAGGGGAATCCCGAAGAGGGAGGTCTGGTAGACGTCTTCAGCCATCAACGAAAATATTTGGCGACCGGATATTACAATCCGGCTTCGCAGATTCGAATCCGAGTCGTGTCGCACAAGCCGCTGGAGGCGATGGACACGGCGTTTTTCACGGAAAGATTTGCCAGTTGTCTGAAGCACCGCGAACGGTTCCTCGGCGGGGAGAACGCTTATAGGCTGGTTTACGGCGAGGCCGATTTTTTGCCGGGTCTGATTGTCGACCGCTTCGGAGACGTGCTCGTCGTGCAGCTGCTGACGCTCGGAATGGACAAGCGCCGCGCCGAAATTGTTGATGCGCTCGTACAAGTGCTGAATCCGAAGGGGATCTATGAACGAAGCGATGTCTCTGTCCGCGAGCTTGAGGGCCTGGAGCAGAAGACGGGGGTTCTGTATGGAGAATGTCCCCGCCATGTTACAGTGACCGAGAACGGACTAAAGCTGATTGTCGACATCGAGCAGGGCCAGAAGACAGGGTATTTCTTTGATCAGAGGGAAAACCGCGCGTCCATCGCTCCGCTGATGACCGGCTGGGGAGTCCGCAGCGGGATTACGCTCCAGGAGGTTGCGAGTGAAGACGGCTTGACCCGGAAGGTTCCCGTCAACAAGAGCGGCAAAGAAGTCACCTTCCCATACTGGGACGGCGCTACCGTGCTCGAATGCTTCTCGCATACGGGGAGTTTTACGCTGAACGCCTGCAAATACGGGGCCAAAAAGGTCACCTGCCTCGACGTTTCCGCGCATGCGATTGAAAGCGCCAAAGCCAACGTCGAGCTGAACGGTTTTAGCGACCGGGTGGAGTTCGTCGTGGACGACGCTTTCCAATATTTGCGCAGCCAGGCGAAAGGGCTGGAAGAACGGGCGGAACGCTCCGCCGCGAATACCTTGTCCGCTTCGCCGGAGAAGTCTCAGGCAGCAGCAAAAGGGGGCAAAACCGCCGTCAAGACGGATACCTCGAAGCCGATGACGGCCGGTGGAGGACGCACCTGGGATGTCGTCATTCTCGATCCGCCCGCTTTTGCCAAGACGAAGAGCGCGGTCAAAGGGGCTTGCCGCGGCTATAAGGACATCAACCTGCACGGCATGAAGCTCGTGAATGAAGGCGGCTATCTGGTTACCGCGAGCTGTTCCTATCACATGCGTCCCGAGCTGTTTCTGGAGACGATTGCCGAAGCCGCCGAGGATGCGGGGAAGGTGCTGCGGCTGATCGAGTGGCGCGCCGCGGGCAAGGATCATCCGCAAATTTTGGGCGTGGACGAGGGGCATTACCTGAAGTTTGCCATTTTTGAGGTGACCTCCAAGTAATTTTGTTAGCCATACATGTATTCAGAAACGGGCGCCGTTCTTTCAGGGACGGCGTTCGTTTCTTTTTTTGTTCCGGTTGTTCACCAAGCATTGGCAGGATAGCAAACGTATGTTCCGATTCGCTTTCATATGATATAATGATAGGACGGATGTCAGCCTCTGCCGCTGGATGCGGCGGAGCTGACTGCACAGAACGCTTGCACTTACGGTTTATTCGAAATATCAGAAGTATGAGCTTCGCGCTTATCCTTAACCTGATATTTTTACGAGAAGCGGATGCCTTCCTCTTCCAGAGGACGGCGAAGCCGTTTCTTCTTACGGAAGGAGTTAATGAAGCATGTCGGTAACGTTTCTGATCGGCCGCTCGGGCAGCGGCAAGACGACGAAAATATGGAATGCAATCTGTTCCGCTCTGCGCGAAGATCCGCTCGGCCCTCCGATTATTCAGCTCGTTCCGGAGCAGGGCTCCTTTAGCGCTGAGCAAGGGCTGCTTGGCGCCTGCGATGTCCGGGGGAGCCTGCGCGCGCAGACGCTGAGCTTTCCGCGCCTTTCCTACCGGGTGAAGCAGGAAACTGGCGGCCGGGGCAGCGTACCGATCGGCGATGAAGGCAAGAAGATGCTTCTTTACAAGATTTTGAGCCGCCGCAAGGAGGAGCTGAAGCTGTTCGGCGCCTCGTCGGACCGCCCGGGTTTCGTGGACCAATTGAGCCGGCTGCATGCCGAGCTTAAGCGGTGCTGTCTCGGCGCATCGGATCTGGAAGAGCAGATTTCCCGGCTGACGGAATCTGCGGGTAGAAGTCCGATCCTTGTGGGGAAGCTTGCGGATCTGAAGCTCGTTTTCGGCGATCTGGAGAAGGAGATGTCCCATCTGTATATGGATGAAGAAGACCGGCTGGCCGAGCTTGCGGAGCTAATTCCCAACTCCTCGTTCGTAAAGGGCTCTACCATTTTCGTAGACGGCTTCCGGGGGTTTACGGCCCGCGAATTTACGGTGCTGCGCCAGCTAATGCTTCATGCCGCCGATATCACGGTCGCGCTGACGCTTGACCGGCCATTTTTAGGCGTTAACCGGCCCCATGAGCTGGATCTGTTCCATCCATCGGCCTCGGCTTACATTAAGCTGAGAGGGATGGCGGAAGAGCTGGGCGCAGAAGTCTGGGATGAAATGCTGTCTCCTTCGGTGCTGCCGCGTTTTGCGGAGGCCCCCGCTCTGGCGCATCTGGAGCGGGGCTTTGACCGCAGGCTGGCGTACCGGGGACCGGAGCCCGCGGAAGAGGAGATTACGATCCGGGCGGCCGTGAACAAGCGGGCGGAGATTGAAGGCGCACTGCGCGAGATGATGAGGCTTGCCCGGGAGCAAGGAGCGAAGTACGGTGAAATGGCCGTGTTCGTTCGCAAGCTGGAGGATTACGATTACCTTGTTCCTGCGCTTTTCCGCGACTATGGCGTCCCGTTCTTCCTCGACCGCAAGGAAGGCGAGCTGCATCATTCGCTGGTGGAGTTTATCCGTTCGGCGCTGGACATTGTCCGCCGGCGCTGGCGGTATGAGGACGTGTTCCGGTGCATCAAGACGGGTTTCCTGCTTCCTGCGGACGGCAGCCTGACCAGGGACGATATGGACACTCTGGAAAACTACGTTCTGGCCTGCGGCATTCAAGGCTACCGCTGGACGGACAAGAATTATAAATGGAAGGCGATCCCGAGCCTGTCGCTGGAAGGCGGAGGAAAGACAGACAACAGACTGGTGCCGCTGATGGAAGCTTGCAGGGAGGCGGTGACCGGTCCGCTGATAGCTTTTGAACGGCGAATCAAGAGAAGCCGCAGCGGCGGGGACTTATGCAGGACGGTATTTGAGCTGCTGGAAGATACCTCCGCTCCCCGGAAGCTGGAATATATGAGCGCCGCCGCATTGGAAGAAGGAAGAACGCAGGACGCCCGAGAGCACCGGCAGCTGTGGGGCGCTATCCTTGATCTGCTGGATCAGATCGTCGAGATGATGGGCGATGAAGCTTTAAGCTTTGACATCTTCGCCGGGATTCTGGAGACGGGGCTTGCCGAGCTGCGGATGGGCCTTGTTCCTCCATCGCTGGATCAGGTGCTTGTCGGGACGATGGACCGGACCCGGACAACGGGTGTCAAATACGCCTTCTTGCTTGGTTTCAACGAAGGGGTCGTACCGGCGCTTATTCAGGAGGACGGTGTTCTGTCCGAGACGGAGCGTTCCTTCCTGGAAGGAGCGGGCATGGAGCTTGCTCCGGGCGCTTCCCGCAAAATGCTGGACGAGCGCTTCCTGATCTATAACGCGCTGACATCGGCTTCCCGCAAGCTGTGGATCAGCTACGCCTGTACGGATGACGAAGGCAAGTCTCTGCTTCCTTCGGAGGTTGTCCGCCATCTGCGCCGGATGTACCCGGAGGTCGCCGAGCACCCTCTGCACAGCCTTCCGGTGTCGGCACCGCCTGAGGAGCACCGCGAATTCATCGGCAATCCGAAGCAGAGTCTGCGCATGCTCATCGTACAGCTGCGCCAGTGGAAGCAGGGACAGAATATCCCGGCGGTCTGGTGGGAGGTCTACAACTGGTTTGCGGATAACGCGGAGTGGCGCCCGGACCTGCAGACGTTGACCGGCTCGCTGTTTTACCGTAATGCCGGAGCTCCGCTCAGACGCGAGACGAGTCTGCGGCTATATGGCGGCTCCACATTGCGCGGAAGCGTCTCGCGCATGGAGAAATTCGTCTCCTGCCCGTTCTCCCATTTCGCCTCCTACGGCTTGCGCCTCAAGGAGCGCCAGCTTTATAAGCTTCAGGCTCCGGATATCGGACAGCTGTTTCACGCCGCGCTGAGCTCCATGGCGGCCAAGCTGCGGGACGAGGGACGAAGCTGGGGGGCCATGACGCCGGACGAATGCCGGATGGAAGCCGGCAAGACGGTGGACATGCTGTCTCCGATGCTTCAGGGAGAGATTCTGCTTAGCTCGAAGCGCTACGGCTATATTTCCCGCAAGCTAAAGAATATTGTCGGGCGTGCCTCCGTAATTCTCGGAGAGCACGCCCGGCGGGGCAGCTTCGACATCGCTTTTCTGGAGCTGGATTTCGGACCCGGCAAGCCGCTGCCGCCCCTGCGCATCGAGCTCCCGAACGGGTGCCTGATGGAAGTCGTCGGAAGGATCGACCGGGTTGACACCGCAGAGGGCGAGAACGGAATACTGCTGCGGGTCATTGATTATAAGTCAAGCCGCAAGGATCTAAAGCTGCATGAAGTTTACTACGGGCTGTCGCTGCAGATGCTGACCTATCTCGATGTGCTGCTAACCTATGCCGAGGAGTGGCTGGGGGAGCCTGCGTTTCCGGCGGGAACGCTGTATTTCCACGTCCATGATCCGCTGCTTTCTTCAGCGAACGGCATGAACCTGGAGCAGGCGCAGCAGGAGCTGCTTAAGCGGTTCAAGATGAAGGGTCTCCTTATGGCGGACCGCGAGGTCGTCTCACTTATGGATACGAGTCTGGACAAGGGGCATTCCAGTATCGTGCCTGTTGCGATTAAGAGCGATGGCAGCTTCTACAGCAGCGCATCCGTCGCCACACCCGAGCAGTGGGGGCGCCTTCTGTCTTCGGTAAGAGGGACGATTACGGAGATCGGAACCCGCATTACCGAAGGAGATGTGGCAATCACGCCTTACCGGATTCAGCAGGAGACCGCATGCACGTTCTGTTCTTACAGGGCAGTGTGCCAGTTCGACGAGGCCGTAGAGGGCAACGGATTCAAACACTTGGGCAAGCCGGGCAAAGAGGCCATCTGGGAGATGCTGTCCCGCCAAGACGAAGGAGGAAACAGACCGTGATCATGCCGGCAAAACCGGAAGGAAGCATATGGAGCGACGATCAGTGGCGGGCCATCGCGGAGAGCGGGGACGACATTCTTGTGGCGGCCGCGGCCGGCTCTGGCAAGACGGCTGTGCTTGTCGAGCGGATTATCCGCAGAATAGGCGACGAAAGCAGCGGATTCAGCGTGGACCGGCTGTTGGTGGCGACTTTTACCAAAGCGGCGGCCTCCGAAATGCGTCAGCGCATCCGCGAGGCGCTGGAGAGCAGGCTTGAGCATGACACAGACAACGCCCATTTGCGGCGCCAGCTCGCGCTGCTTGGCAGAGCCTCGATTACGACGCTGCACTCCTTCTGCCTTGAGGTCATCCGGCGCTACTATCAATTGATTCCGCTTGACCCCGGATTCCGCATACTGAACGAGCACGAAGCGGAAATGATGCGCCAGGAAATTCTGGAGGAGCTGTTCGAGGAAAAATATGAGGAAGCCGGTGAAGACGGCATGTTCGTGCAGCTGGCGGACTGGTTTAGCGGTGAGCGCTCCGATGACGCCGTGCATGCGCTCGTTCAGCGGCTCTATGACTTTTCGCGAAGCCATCCGTGGCCGGAGAAATGGCTGAGAGAGACGGCTGAGTGCTTCTCTCTGCCGGATACCGAAGCCTTGTCGCGCACGCCCTGGGTGAGGAGCATCCTTGATGAGGCTGGGCTGTCGCTGGCGGCTGCAGCCAGCCTGCTGGAACGGGGACGTCAAATCGCCCTTCAGCCCGGCGGACCGACTCCGTATGCAGATAACCTCACGGCGGATTTAGAAATGGTGGAAGGGCTGCGCCAGGCGGTGGAAGAGAGGCCCTGGACCGAGCTGTACGCCTTGTTCAGCGGCGCTTCTTTCGGCAAGCTGAAGCCCTGCAAGAAAGACGCGACCGATCCCGCTCTTCAGGAGACTGTCAAGGGACTAAGAGATGAAGTCAAGAAGATCATTGGCGAGCTGCAGGACTCGCTGTTCGGCCGTCCGGCGGATGCGTTCCTCCGGGAACTGCATGAAGCTGCGCCGCTGATGATGGAGCTTGCGGAAACAGTGATCCTGTTCGGCGAGCGCTTCCGCGCGGAGAAAGCCGGCAAAGGGCTGGTTGATTTCAGCGACCTGGAGCATTACTGCCTCGCTATTTTGCGCCATCCCGATTCGGCGATGGGCCATTCCATGCCTTCGGATGCCGCATTAGAGTACCGGGCCCAGTTCGACGAGGTGCTGCTTGACGAATATCAGGATACGAACAGCGTGCAGGAAGAAATTGTACGGCTGATCTCAAGAGAAGACCCGGGCAACCGGTTCATGGTCGGCGACATGAAGCAGAGCATCTACCGCTTTCGGCTGGCGGAGCCGGGGTTGTTCCTGGACAAGTACCGCAGCTATGGAAAAGGCGGAAGCAAAGAGGCGCATAGCCGGGAAGGTCAGAGAACGGACGAATCCGGCTTCGAAACGGCGAGCGGTGCTGAAATCGGTGAAGAAAAAGGAGTCGTTATCGATCTGGCGCGAAATTTCCGCAGCCGGATGGAAGTTGTGAACGCCGTCAATATGCTGTTCCGCCAGATTATGAACGAAACGGTGGCCGAAATCGCCTACGACGAGCGGGCGGAGCTTGTATACGGCGCTAACTTTCCCGGAGCGGCGGATAATGGACCGGATACGTATTTTGCCCCGGAGCTGCTGCTGATCGACCGAGGAAGCTCCAAAGGCCTGCCCGAGGAAAGAGCTGAAGACGGGGAAGCCGATAGTGCGGAAAGCGAATTGATCGAGAGCGAAACCGCTCAGCTTGAAGCCCGCGCCATCGCCCGGCGGATTGCCCGGATGACCGGGATGGATGGCGGCGAGCCGCTGCAGATTTATGACAAGGGACTTGGAGCGATGAGACCGGTCGTTTACGGCGACATTGTGATTTTGCTGCGTTCTGCAAGCGTGTGGGCGCCGCTGATGATGGAGGAGCTGAGGCTGGAAGGGATTCCGGCTTATGGTGATCTGAACAGGGGCTATTTTCAGGCGACCGAGGTGGAGGTTATCCTCTCCCTGCTGAAAGTCGTCGACAACCCCAGGCAGGATATTCCGCTTGCCGGAACGCTGCGCTCGCCCGTCGTCGGCCTGACCGAAGAAGAGCTGGCGAAGGTGCGGCTGTGCGCGGAAGGCTCGTTCTATGACGCGGTAATCGCGGCGGTCTCGGGAGGACAAACGGATGGTGGCTCGGGAAGCGCTGGGCAGGGAGCGGGTTATTCCGACGTGTCGGCAGAAGTAACGGCCAGCGGTGCGGGCAGCCCGATGGTTGAAACGGCTCGTACCGCCATGAAAGCGGATGTGGATATAGACGGCTTCGGGGAAATAAGGGATAACGAAGCGGACGGAGTATACAAAGTTCGCGGACCGGCCGGGAACGCGGTGGAGACGGCAGCAGCCAGTGAGACCGTTAAAGCCGAATCATCTGCGACCGGTGACACGGAAGCCTCCGGGCCTGCGATCTCCGGCAGACTCCGTGGCAAGCTGATCCGGTTTCTGGATCAGCTTGAAGGCTGGCGCGATGAGGCGCGGCGGAGCGGCGTGAGCGGCCTCATCTGGCGAATTTACGGAGAGAGTGGATATCTGGAGTGGGTCGGCGGGCTTCCCGGGGGCACCCAGCGTCAGAGCAACCTTAAGGCGCTGTACGACCGGGCGGTCCAATTTGAGAAAGACACCTCGGCTCGGGGCTTGTTCCGTTTCCTGGTGTTCATCTCCCGCCTCCGGGAGAACGGCGGCGATCTGGGCGCGGCCGGCGGAAGTGGAGAGCAGGGCGAAGGTGTCCGGATTATGACAATCCATAAGAGCAAGGGTCTGGAATTTCCGGTCGTTTTTCTTGCCGGGATGTCCAAGGGCTTCAACCGGCAGGATCTGTACGCGCCGTTTCTGATGCACAAGGAGCTCGGCTTCGGCCCGCGATTTCAGGAACGGGAGACCCGGGTCAGCTATCCGACGCTGCCCTATCTTGCCATCGGCCGCCGTTCGCGCCTCGAGCTGCTGGCGGAGGAAATGCGCGTCCTGTACGTGGGACTTACCCGCCCGCGGGACAAAATGATTCTCGTCGGAACCGTCCGCGATCTGGCGGGCAAAGCGGCAAGCTGGATGTCTTCGGGCGCCGGAGAAGAACAGCTCCTCCCCGATCATCTGCTCGCCCGGGGGCGCAGCTATCTGGATTGGGTGGGGCCGGCGTTGATCCGGCACCCCGGCGCGGCAATTTTGCGAAAAATTGCCGGGAAGGAAGGAGCGCCTCCACTTTCCCTGCGCGGCGATCTGTCGAACTGGAGCGTCAGCGTTCTGCCATCCTATGAACTGGAAGCGGCTGTGTCAACAGTCAAGGATAGCGGTGAAGACGGAGAGGAAGCGAGAAAAATAGCGCTACACGAACTGAGCCGGGCCGTTCCGGTGACGGTTTACGCCGGAGAAAAGTACGGAGCAGCGGAGCGGCTGTCGTGGAGTTATCCTTACGGGGCGGCGGCGGGCCTTCCGGCCAAGACCTCTGTTACAGAATTGAAATCCCTGTTGTCTTTGCAGGACCAGCCCTCATTCGATCTGCTCGAAGAGGGGCTTGACCGTTCCCGGGAGCGGGGCACCGGCGACAGTCTTCATTTACGGCGTCCGAGGTTTATGGAACAGCGCGGCGTAACCCCGGCGGAACGCGGGACGGTTTACCATACCATCATGCAGCATATACCGCTGGAGGGTGAGGTTGGCCTTGCCGAAGTGCGGGAGACGCTGGAAAGACTGGTCCAGCTTTGTATTTTGACGGAGGAACAAGCGGCGGCGGTTGAGCCGGAGAAAGCGGCTGCTTTTTACCGCCATCCGCTCGGACTCAGGCTGCTCGCTTCTCCTTGGAAGAGAAGGGAAATGCCTTTCAGCTATATGATGCCCGCTTCCGAAGCCTATCGGGGCCTTGAGGCACTGGACAGGGCGGCCTCCAAGCTGAACGGAGAGAGCGGTGCAGCCTCTCCTTCCGTACTGATCCAGGGGGTTATCGACTGCCTGTTCCGCGAGGAAGGGCGGCTGATCCTGCTGGATTACAAGAGCGATGCGGTTCTGGAGCATCGAGGCGGACTGGAAGCCCTGAAGGAGAAATACCGCTATCAGCTCGGTCTGTATTCGCAGGCGCTGGGCGATATTCTGGGCGAAGAAATCGCCGAGGCCTGGCTGTATTTTTTTGACGGAGGACATGCGGTTCGGGTATAGGGCGCGCGCGGCCGCTCGGACATAGGATTATTCGGGTGAGCCGTCCATGCCGTAACCCTCGTGCCATTTAAATTCTTCGGCAAAGGAAGAAGTGACGACAAATTGGCAGCCACAACCGAAGTTACTTGCGCCATTTAAATGGTTCTGTGGCAAAGGACGGTTCGCTGGTTCACTTCAGGTTTATGCCGCAAGGAAGTTTTCGATACTTATATTCGCCCGGCAGGGGCGGGAAAGAGGGGGAATATGCGGATTTTGCATACGGGCGACTGGCATCTGGGCCGCACGCTGGAGGGAAGAAGCAGGCAGAAGGAGCAGGAAGCGTTCATCGATGAGCTGGTCGCCATTGCCGAAGAGGAACGGGCGGACCTCATTATGATGGCGGGGGACGTCTATGACTCCGTTAATCCTCCGGCTGCGGCCGAGCAGCTGTTCTATGAAGCGGCTTCAAGGCTTGCCACCGGCGGAAGGCAGCTGGTCGTTATTGCCGGCAACCATGACCAGCCCGAGCGGGTTTCCTCCGTGTCTCCGCTTGTTTCCGGGCATGGCATCACCCTTGTCGGCCTGCCGGCAAACGATCCGATGACGGTCCGGGTAGCCCGTACCGGAGAAACGGCGGTTATCGCGGCTCTTCCCTATCCTTCCGAAGCCCGGCTCGGGGAGCTGCTGGCGGAAGACAGCGACGAAACCGGACTGAGGCTCGCTTACAGTGCCCGGGTAGGCCGCCTGATGAAGCAGCTGTCCAGGGGATTCCGGCCGGACACGGTGAATCTGGCGATGAGCCACATCTATGTGCTGGGCGGCGTGGAATCCGATTCCGAACGTCCGATCCAGGTCGGCGGTGCGTATACCGTCGATCCTTCCGCGCTGGCATGCGGGGCGCAGTATACGGCGCTCGGCCACCTACACCGGCCGCAGAAGGTCAAGGGAGAAGGGATAATCCGCTACAGCGGTTCTCCGCTGGCGTACAGCTTCTCCGAGGCGGGGCAAGCCAAGTCCGTGACGATGCTGGACCTTTCGCCCGGAGCGGAGGCCAAGCCGGAGGAAATTCTGCTCCGCTGCGGACGCCCTCTGGTGGAATGGGATTGCACAGGCGGATTGGAGGAAGTGTACCGGTGGCTGGACGAAGGCAGAGACGAAAGTGCGTTCATCGATTTGCGAATCCACCTGAGCGAGGCGCTGTCGATAGGAGATATCCAGCGGCTGCGCAAGTCGCGGGAAGGTATTGTACATATCCGGCCGGTATACCCGGAGATGGAACAGGAACTGGAAGCGTCGCTTCGCTCCCGGATGCCGGTTCAGGAGCTGTTCCGTAAGTTTTACCGGCGGCAGACCGGGGGGGCGGAGCCAGAGGATAGTCTGGTGGAGCTGTTTCTGGAGCTGGCTGAGGAAGAGCGTGACGTGCAGGAGGCGGGGGATTCGAAATGAAGCCGATTCTACTAAAAGTAAGCGGGCTGCAGAGCTACCGTGAAAGTCAGGAGATCGATTTTCTCGGTTTGTGCGAGACCGGGTTGTTCGGCATTTTCGGCCCTACGGGAAGCGGCAAGTCAAGTTTGCTAGACGCGATTACGCTGGCGATGTACGGCAAGGTGGAGCGTGCGGTGAACGGGACGCAGGGGATCATGAACCACTCCGAGGATACCCTTGCCGTGGCGTTCACCTTCGAGCTGGCTTCCTCCCAAGGGAGCAGCCGGTACCGGGTGGAGCGGAGATTCAAGCGGACGGGCGAACAATCCGTCAGTAATACGGTCAGCCGCTTCATCGAGATTGGCCCGGACGGAGAAACCGTAATTGCGGACAAGCTCGCGGAGGTGACACGCTGCATCGAGGATAAAATCGGGCTGAAAATGGACGATTTCACCCGGGCAGTCGTCCTTCCGCAGGGGAAATTCGCCGAGTTTCTGTCGTTGCGGGGCGTGGACCGCAGACAGATGCTTCAGCGCCTGTTCCATCTGGAACAGTATGGCGACCAGCTGGCGCAAAAGCTCAGCCGCCGGGTTAAGGAGAATGAGTCGGCGCTGCGCGCGGTGGAGGCCGAGCAGCAGGGGCTGGGCAGCGCCGGAGCGGAGGATGTTAAGGCGGCAGAGGAGCGCCTTGGCGAAGCTGTGCGTCATGCCACTGAATGCCGGAAGCGATTGGACGAGGCTGCCCGCCGCTTCGAGCGGTTCGGTAGAATCCGCGAGCTGCAGGAGGAGCGGGCCCGCCGGGAGACGCAGCTGCTGGAGCTCCGGGCGCGGGAAGAGCAGATCGCGGCTCTGGAGTCGCGGCTGCTTAAAGGTGAGGAAGCCGCGAAGATTGCTCCCGCGCTGAAGGCCTGGCGAACCGCGGAGGAGGCCTGGCGCGCCCGGGCCTCGGCGGCGGAGCGGCTGGAGGCGCATCTTGCGGCGTCCGAGCGTGAAGCCGCCCAGGCCGCCGAGGCCGAGCGGCAAGCGCATGGCGCGCTTGCCGCGGAAGAGCCGGGCCTCCGCGAACGCGAGGCCCGGCTGCGCCAGGCGCTCGAGCTCGAAGCCGAGCTCGAGGGGCTGCGGCAGGCGCTCCCGAAGCTTGCCGAGCGCCGGGCCGGGGCCTCCCACGGGCTGGAAGCCTCGCGGGAGACGCTGGCGCGGGAGCGGGAGCTTTTGGCCAAGGGCCAAAAGCGGCAGCAGGAGCTGCAGCGCAGCCTCCTGCCGCTCGAGGTCCGCTCCCAGGAGCGGCAGGCTCTGCAGGAAGCGATGCAGAGCCTGCAGGGCTTGCGCCCCGCCGAGTCCCAGTGGGAGCAGGCGGAGCGGGACCGCCTGGAGCGCGCCGCTGCGCTCGGCGCGATCCGTGCCCGCCTCGCGGAGGCCGAGGCGGAGGCGTCGCGGCTGCACGAAGCGCGCGCAGCCGCGGTGCGGGACGCCGCCCTGCATCTGGAGCGGGCGGCGTCCGCGGAAGAGGCGGCAGCCGCCGCTGCCGGGCGGCTGGAACAAACCTGCGCGGCGCTGGAAGCCGCGCTCCGCGAGCGGGAGCTGCACCAGTTGTCGCTGGCGCTTTCCCGCGAGCTGCGGGACGGAGCGCCGTGCCCTGTGTGCGGCAGCAGCCACCATCCGTCGCCAGCAACGCTTCGGGACGGAGACGAAGCTTCCGCCGAGGAGCGGAAGCTGCAGGAGGCGAAGGCGCTGGCGGGACGCGCGCTCGAGGCGCGCGCCGCGCTGCGGAGCCTGCGGGAGCCAGGACCGCGCCTGGCTGGAGCAGGCGTACGGTGAATCCGGCGCCTTCGCCGGAGTTCCCGCGGCTGCGGGTGCCTCGCCGTACGAAAGCGGACAAGGCGCATCAGCCTCTAACGTAGCGGCTGCGGCCCTTGGCCGGGGGGCCGTCCCCGGCATAACTGAATCTATTCCGGTACCGGGTCCGAATTCTGTACCGGGTACACCCGCACCCGCACCAGCAGCCACAGGTGAAGCAGAAGCTGCATGGATAGCGGCAGATGGTGTGGCGATGCTGGAAGAGCAGCTGACGAGCCTGCAGAGCCGCTCCCTTGAGCTGCGCCGCGAGGCAGCGAAGTGGCAGGAGGAAGACCGCCGGTCGCAGCAGCGTCTTCTGAAGGAAGCGGCTGAAGCCGATTCCGGACGGAGCTGGGAGGAGCAGACGGCGGCCAATGCGGAAGCGTTAAAGCGGCAGTTATCGGCTCTGCAGCAGGAATGGGAGCAGCGGTTCCCGCAGCTTGCGCCGGGCGAAGCGGAGCATGCTTACGGGGAACTTCGGCGCAAGGACGAAGCTGCCGAGGAAATCCGGGGCAGATTGGACATCAGCGTAAAGTTTCTGGAAGAGAAGAGCGCCTCGGTGCAGAGTCTGCAGGAAAGAATCGCCGAGCTGGATAAGGAGCTTGCCGGCCTGACGGCTCAGCTTACGGGCAAAGAGGAACTGCTGCGCGAGAAGGAGCAGCGGCTGCAGCAGTGGACCGAGGGCCGCTCCGCCGGTTCTCTGCTGGCGGAGTGCGAGCGGCGTCTGCAGGAGCTTCAGGCAGCTGCAGAGGAAGGCAGACGGCGTCACAGCGCCGCTGCGGAACGGGCTCAGCAGGATGCCAGAGAGGCGGCGATCGCCCGCCAGGCGGCCGATTCCGCCCGCGAGCACTGCGATGCCGCTGCAGCGAGCTGGGAGGCTTGCCTGGCTGCTTCGCCGTTTGCTGCTGCCGCTGAAGCCGAAGCGGCCGTCCTGGATGACGCAGCACGCGACGCGGCATCCACACAAGTGCGCGCGCACCGCGACGGCGAGGCGGAAGTCAAGCTTCAGCTTCGCCATATCGAAGAGAAGCTCGGGGGAGCGTCGCTGACCGAGGAAGAATGGCGGGAATGCGAGGCGGAGCTTCTGCGCTGCAAGGAGGAGGACGAAGCGGCGCTGCAGGCCAAGGCCCGTGGAGAGCGGGATCTGGAAGATTTGCGCCAAAGGCATATCCGCTGGACGGAGCTGGAAAGCCAGCGGTCCGAGCATGAGAGCCTGCAGAGCCGGCTGTCCAAGCTGCAGTCCTGCCTGCGCGGCAACGCTTTCGTCGAATATATCGCGGAGGAGCAGCTGATGCAGGTCTGCCAAGCGGCTTCGCAGCGGCTGCGTTTCCTGAGCAGGCAGCGCTATGCGCTGGAGGTTGATTCCGGCGGCGGCTTTGTCATCCGCGACGACGGAAACGGTGGAGTCAAGCGGCCGGTATCGACGCTGTCGGGCGGGGAGACATTCCTGACCTCGCTGTCGCTTGCGCTTGCACTATCCGCACAGATTCAGCTAAGGGGTCAATATCCGCTGCAATTTTTCTTCCTCGACGAGGGCTTCGGCACGCTGGACCCCGAGCTGCTGGATACTGTGATCACCTCGCTTGAGCGGCTGCATAATGACCGGCTGTCGGTCGGCATCATCAGCCACGTTCCGGAGCTTCGCGCTAGACTGGCCCGCAAGCTTATTGTGGTCCCCGCTTTGCCTGGCGGAGAAGGCTCCCGCATCCTTTTGGAAAAAAATTAAAAAGGGCAGGGGGTTGTGATAACTGTCACAGAGACAGTGTTACCCCCCTGTTATAATACAGCTAAGCCGACATCATTTGAAACACCTCGGTGGACGTATGACAGGGAAATACTTCCTTTTCATACGTCCGCCGCCGAATCAGCTTTATCAGCTGTGAAGGGTGTTTCTTTTTTTTGCCCTTTTTCCGGGATATATTGAAATTTAGTTTCGCTGTATCTGATACAGTATGGGCAGAAATGTATTACGTCGTTAGTACGGGCGCTGTATATCTGTTCTTTTTCGCTTCGCTTTCGAAAAAACACAAATTCCTGTATGATAAATGAATAGTGACGACGGACGCGTCCGCGGTATTTTTTTGCGGCGATCTGAAAGACCGATTCGTCAGGGACGGCCCAAACCTGAGCGGGAAAGGGCGCTTCAATTATCCTTTAGGAGGAAGCTGCGGTATGGAAACGATTTTTAGCAAAATTATTGAGGGAAGTATCCCTTGCAACAAAGTATTTGAGAATGAACGGATTCTGGCATTTTACGATATCGCGCCGGCCGCGCCTGTGCATGTGCTGATTATCCCCAAGAAACCGATTCCGTCCATGAACGAGGTGGCCCCGGAGGATTTGCCGCTGATCGGAGAAATGCATAGCGTAGCGCAGCAGATCGCCAAAGAATTGGGCATTGCCGAAACCGGGTACCGTCTGATCAACAACTGCGGTCCGGACAGCGGACAAGCGGTTCCGCATCTGCACTATCACCTGGTCGGGGGAGCGAAATTAGGTGCGCTGACGGGCAATTCGGACTCCCACGCTTAACAGGCAATCGGCAATCTTGGGCATTTCGCGAAAAAAGTATGGACGTGAAGGTTGACACCCTATTTTGGTTTGACCTATAATGAAATTTGATGAACCGTGTTATGCTCTTGGACGGTCTGGTCGGAGGGAGGGAAAACTGGTGTCTGAAACGAAAGTTCGCAAAAACGAGACAATTGATGCTGCACTTCGTCGCTTTAAACGTTCCATCGCTAAAGATGGCGTCTTGGCTGAGGTGAAGAAACGCAAGCATTATGAAAAGCCAAGCGTTAAGCGCAAGAAAAAGTCCGAGGCTGCTCGTAAGAGAAAGTTTTAGGAGGATTACCCAAGCATGAATCTTAGCGAACGATTGAACGAAGATATGAAGCAGGCGATGAAGAGTAAGGACAAGTTCAAACTCTCCACGATTCGAATGGTTCGTTCGACGATAAAGAATCTTGAGATAGATTTGAAAAGAGCATTAGACGACAACGAAGTGCTTGATATCCTTAGTCGTGAGATCAAACAGCGCAAAGATGCCCTCCAAGAATTTGAAAAAGCGGGTCGTGACGAGCTTGCTGCCACGAATAAAGCAGAAATCGAGATTATTCAGGAATATCTTCCCGAACAGCTTTCTGAAGAAGAAATTCAGGTTATTGTACAGCAGACCATCCAGGAAACCGGTGCTTCTTCGAAAAGTGAAATGGGTAAGGTGATGAGCGCGCTGATGCCGAAAGTCAAAGGCCGCGCTGATGGTAAACTCGTGAACCAGGCGGTTCTGAAATTTCTGCAATAATATAAGGTAAAACACCCCTGTATTAGGGGTGTTTTTCTTTTTTATCAGCATTTTATCTGCGGTGAATATCTGCGGTGAAGCCGGATAAGGGGACGCGAGGCTCTGCAGGATGTTCGGTGAAACGCCGATCCGTTTATCCCGTAATTAATTATATCCGCCAATTATATTATCCGGAAAAATGATCGAAACTAAATGAAGTAGATTGGAGGGAAAGACTGTGACGGGGTTGCGGAAAATAACGCTGACCGTTTGCGCTCTGTTTCTGCTCCTGTTCGTACCGCTTGGAGCGGCTTTGGCCGCCGGCAGCCCGGGCTCGCCGCCTGCAGGAAGCGGACCGCAAAAGGGTCCGGTATTTATTCTGCCAGTGGACCAGGCCATCGAGCGGGGGCTGGAGAGCTTCTTAAAGCGGGGCTTCGAGGAAGCGGGGAAATACGGCGCTTCGCTGATCGTGCTGGAGATCGACACGCCGGGCGGACGGGTGGACAGCGCGGAGCAAATCGGGAGCATGGTAAGGGAGAGCAAAATCCCGACGCTTGCCTTTATCAAAGGAGACGCGGCTTCTGCCGGAAGCTATATCGCGCTAAACGCGAAGAAGATTGTAATGAAGCCCGGGAGCATGATTGGTTCGGCTTCGCTTGTCGACAGTAACGGCAAAAAGGTTGATGACGCCAAGCTGGTGTCGTTCTGGAAATCAAAAATGGCAGGGGCGGCGGCGCTGAACGGGCGCGATCCGGATATCGCGGCCGGAATGACGGACATTAATCTGGTCGTCGACAAGCCTGAGCTCGGCGTTAATAAAAGCAAGGGCGAGATTATCGCTCTGACCAGCGAAGGAGCGCTGAAAGCGGGCTATTCCGATGCCACGCGGAATACGCCGGAGGAGGCGGCGGCCTGGCTGGGCTATTCGACCGATGATGTTTTTCGTGTGCAGCATACCGGCGCAGAGAAGCTGTCGCAATTTCTGACCCATCCTGCGGTTATGACCATTCTGCTGTTCATCGGAATCGCAGGAGTGGTGATCGAGTTGCTCGTTCCCGGCTTCGGGGTTCCGGGCATCGTGGGGACGTTGGCTTTTGTGCTGTATTTCTTCGGGAATTATGTGGCTGGCTTTGCTGGAGCAGAGACATGGCTGCTATTTATCGTCGGTCTCGTCCTGATGGTGCTGGAGCTGTTCGTGCCAAGCTTCGGCATTCTGGGCGTCCTGGGTTCCGTCAGTCTGATCGCGGGCGTAGTGCGGGCGGCTTACAGCTTTACGCATGCGCTGTTCAGTCTGGGCATTGCTTTTGCGGCTGCCCTGGTCGTCATTATTTGCTTCGTGATCGCATTCAAGGAGCGGGGGATCTGGAATCGGTTCATTCTCAGCGACAGTCTTAGCAAGGAAGCAGGATTCATTCCTGCGTCCGAGAAGCCGGAGCTGTTAGGCCAGAGAGGTATCAGCATTACGCCGCTTCGCCCATCGGGCACGGCGCTTATTGCGGAGCAGCGTCTGGATGTGGTCACCGAGGGCGGATTTATCGGTGTGAATACGCCCGTTATCGTCGTCAAGGTGGAAGGCGGCAGGATTGTAGTGAAGGAAACGCAGGAATAAGGTAAACTATGGAAGTGTGTTGTCATTATCCAAATTTGTCAGGCAGAAAGGGCAGATGTACAAATGGAAGCATCCCTAATAACCGTCTTGCTGATCGCAGTCGTAGTGATTATTGTCTTAAGCGTCTTTCTCAGCTTCTTTCCGGTCATGCTGTGGATTTCGGCTTTGGCCTCCGGCGTCCGAATCAGCATCATTACGCTGGTCGCCATGCGGCTTCGCCGCGTCACGCCAAGCCGGATCGTTAATCCTTTGATTAAAGCGACCAAGGCGGGTCTTGGCCTCAATATTAACCAGTTGGAGAGCCATTACCTCGCGGGGGGCAACGTCGACCGCGTTGTCAACGCGCTGATCGCTGCGCAAAGAGCGGATATTCCGTTGGAATTTACCCGGGCGGCCGCCATTGATCTGGCCGGACGCGATGTGCTCCAGGCCGTTCAGATGAGCGTTAACCCGCGTGTCATCGAGACGCCTACCGTGGCGGCGGTTGCCCGCGACGGGATCGAAGTTAAGGTTAAGGCGCGCGTTACCGTCCGCGCCAATATCGACCGGCTCGTCGGCGGCGCCGGCGAGGAAACGATCATCGCCCGCGTCGGCGAAGGGATTGTAACGACAGTAGGTTCAAGTAATTCGCACAAAGACGTTCTGGAGAATCCGGACTCGATTTCCCGCACTGTGCTCCAGAAAGGGCTCGATGCCGGGACGGCGTTTGAAATTCTGTCCATCGATATCGCCGATGTGGATGTAGGCAAGAATATCGGCGCCTATCTGCAGACGGAACAAGCTGAAGCTGACAAGCGGATCGCTCAGGCCAAGGCCGAGGAGCGCCGGGCTATGGCTGTAGCGCAGGAGCAGGAAATGAAGGCCCGCGTCGTCGAGATGAAAGCCCTGGTCGTCGAATCCGAATCAAAGGTGCCGCTGGCTATGGCCGAAGCGCTGCGAGCAGGCCAGATCGGCGTCATGGATTATATGAATCTGAAAAACATCGAAGCCGACACGCAGATGCGCGGTTCGATAGGCAAAATGGGCGATCAGGATAACGACGGTTCCAAGAGCGGTAAATAATGAACACAACAAGCAGGGGAGATGAGGCCCCATGAGCTGGATCTATGTCATTGCGGTCATTATTTTTGCGTTAGTGTCCCAGTTCAACAAGACGAGTAAAAATAAAAACAGAAAAGGGCCGCGGGGCGCAATGCCGCCGTTTGGCAGCGGCCCGGGTGAGGGGCCGCTGCGCCGCCAAGGGTCCGGTCTGCCCGATAGGGGCGGGAAGGCGGAATCGCAGGGCAGCGGCTTCCCCGTCCCTGTTCCTTCAGCACAGCAGGCTGAACGGACGGATGAAGGCCGCGAACCCGGCATGGCGCCGGCGTTCCCCGAGCCCGCCCTCTTCCCCACACCGGATTACGAGACGGGCGAAGGGGCTTCGCTGGAGCAGCCCGAGGAAGAGGACGGTGTCGAGGTCCGGCAGGAGCGCATGCGGCGCGAGCTGGAACGCATACACCGCGCGCTGGACCGGATATCCGGTGATATGGACAGCGGGGGGATAGGGCAAGATTCATCAGCCCGCAGCGCTTCGGCTGCATCCGCTAGCAAGCTGCCGTCTCTGGACGGCGATCCGCGCAGCGGGCTCGTTTGGGCCGAAATACTCGGCCCTCCGCGCTCTCGCAGATCCATGAATTCCCGCCGGCCGTGAGCGCAGCGAGCTCTCGCCTTGCCGCGTCTTTTAATCTCAATCGAATAAGAACGAATCTGTCTTTAAACGGGTGTTTCGTCCGCAGCTTATGAATCTTCCATCTCTCAAAGGATGGCCGGTTCCGGTTGCGGAGATCGCCCGTTTTTCTTTTTTTTACCGGACTTCTTACAGGCGATTTCAATCCTACCGGCTTTCATAAAACGGCTTCCTCACGCATAAGGTGTACAGTACAGGAAGGGGGAGCGTCTACATATGACCCGGATTGGCCGCAGTCTGCGGGGATGGACAAACGGGATGCTGGATTTGCCGCAGGACCTGCTAAGCGACATGCCCCGGATCACCCTCATCGGTAATAAGGAAATGGTAATAGAGAATCACAAAGGCGTACTTAATTTTTCCCCCGGACAGCTCACGATTAAGCTTGCCAAGGGATCGCTGGAAATCGCTGGAGAAGGGCTTGTCATTACTTCCATTCTGGGAAGAGAGCTGGCGGTGGAGGGCGTGATCGGGGAAATCAGATATAAGGAAAGCGGGGAGAAGCGATGAAGGAGCCGCCACTGTCATGGCTTCGGGGGGCTGTAGAGCTGCATATTACTGGCGATCGGACCGAAGGGTTTATCAATGCCGTCACCGAAGCGGGGATTGTCATCTGGAATGTAAAAGCGACCGGAAAAGGAGTCAGTCTCCGGCTGCTGCTGGACGATTTTTACGCTCTCCGGCCGCTGCTGAAGCAGACAGGCTGCAGGATGCATATCACGGGGCGGATCGGACTGCCGTTCGTGGCGGCGAGGCTGTGGAAACGGAAGTTTTTTGCCACGGGCCTGCTGCTGTTCGGTATTGTTCTCGTCATGCTGAGCTCTCTGGTCTGGACCGTTCGTGTGGAGGGGAATGACCGCCTTGCGTCGGAGGATGTGCTGGATGCCGCCCGGAAGGAAGGGATTTATCCGTATCAGTGGATTTGGCGCATGGATTCACCGGACAAGCTTTCCAAGCACCTGGCGGCCCGGCTACCGGGAGTATCATGGATCGGTATCGAGCGGAACGGCACGTTCGTCAAAATCCAGATTGTCGAAGCTAAGCTCCCCGAGGCCAAGCCGCTGAACAGTCCCCGCCATCTCATCAGCCGCACCGATGCGGTCATTACCGACATTTACGCCGAACAGGGCAGGCCCGTGGTTCAGCGCAACGCGAGAGTGAAAAAAGGAGAAATTCTCATTTCCGGGATCATCGGCGATGAGGCTAACATGCAGGCGGTCGTTGCCAAAGGAGAAGTCAAGGGACTGGTATGGCATGAGTACAATATCGAGGTTCCGCTGGAAAAAAAACATACCGCCTATACCGGGGAGCGCAAGGACAGTACCTATCTCGTTCTCGGCAGCTGGGCGGTGCAGCTATGGGGTTACGGCAAATCGTCCTTTACGGCGTCCCGCACGCTGACCGAGCTTGATCCGCTGACCTGGCGGGGTACCCGGCTGCCGTTTGGCTGGATGACAGAGAAAGAAATGGAAGTCAAGGAGACCCGGGAAACGGTAACGCCGGAAGCGGCGAAGAAGGAAGGGCTGGCCCGCGCGGCGGCCGATATTGCAGCCCGTTACGGCAGCGACAGTGTCATTAAAAGCCAAAAAATTTTGCATGAGAAGAAAGAGAATGGTAAAGTTTATATGAAAGTGCTTTTTGAAGTCGAAGAAAGAATTACGGAAGAGCTTCCGATAGTATATAACCGAGGAGAATGAGGCTATTTGTCAGACAAGACTGCAAGCATAAGCATATCTTTGCAAAATGCGGGAGAAGCGCTGGCGCTTTTCGGTCCGCAGGACGGATTTTTAAAGCTGATCGAAAGAGAAATTCCTGCCCGTATCGACTCGCGCGAAGCCGAGTTGACGGTGCACGGCGGGGAAAGGGAAGTGGACATGCTGGCGCAGTTGTTTCAGTCGCTGCTCTCCCTTGTCCGAAACGGTTATATTCTGAGTGAGCGGGACGTGCAGTATGCCGTAGAGCTGGCCAAGGATTTCCGCGCCGATCAGCTGCTGGATCTGTTCAAGGGCGAAATCACCACGACATTCCGCGGCAAACCGATCCGGGTCAAGACGATCGGACAGAAGCATTATGTAACAACGATCAAGAAACGGGATATCGTATTCGGCATCGGCCCGGCAGGAACAGGGAAAACGTACCTGGCTGTCGTGCTGGCGGTAGCAGCCTTGAAGGAAGGCTCGGTCAAACGCATCATTCTGACTCGTCCGGCTGTGGAAGCCGGGGAAAGCCTTGGCTTTTTGCCGGGAGATCTGCAGGAGAAGGTAGACCCGTATCTTCGGCCGCTGTATGACGCCCTGTATGATGTGATGGGTCCGGATCAGGTAGCCAAGGCGCTGGAGCGCGGGCTGATCGAAATTGCGCCTTTGGCTTATATGCGCGGCCGTACGCTTGACGACTCGTTTATTATTCTCGATGAAGCCCAGAATACGACGCCGGAACAGATGAAGATGTTCCTTACCCGGCTCGGCTTCGGCTCCAAGATGGTTATTACCGGCGACGTAACCCAAATCGATCTGCCTCGGGGCAAGAAATCGGGACTTATCGAGGCCAATACAATCTTGTCCTCCGTAGAGGAGATCGGGTTCGTGTATTTTGCGGAACAGGATGTAGTGAGGCATTCCCTGGTGCAGAAAATCATCGTGGCCTATGAACGCTCAGCCGAAAACCTTGAATAAAGGGGACTGTCACCATGGCTTCAAAACAACCGTCGAAATTCAGCGGATTCTCATACAATGTGAGCGGATGGAAGTATAGCGCCGTTACGCGCTATGCTCTATTTCTGCTGCTGGGCATTCTGGTATATTTCAGTCTGTCTCCGGATCTGCTGCCCAAACGGTATGATATCAAGGAAGGAACGAACAGTGCCAAGGAAATTGTGGCGCCGATGCAAATTCTCGATAAAAAGGCGACGCTGAAGGCGCAGGAACAGGCTGCCGAGAACGTTCAGCCCAAATATCAGATCATCCCGCTCCGTTCGGAGAACCTCGTCACCTCACTGCTCGACCGCATCGACCGACTCAATCAGGACGATACCATTTCCCAAAGCGACAAAACCTCCATCTATCGGGAGGAGATTCCGCAGAGGGTGAATGATTTCATTCTTAATTTTGTCTTGTCGAGCCGGGGCAGCGGAGCATACTCGGACAATCTGCTGAATGAAATGCAAAAGGTCATCAGACAGCAGGCCTATTCCATTCCGGAAGAGACGTACATCAAAATCCCCCGGCTGACCTCGCAGGACATCATCGAGATGAAGCCTGTGGCCCGGGATATCGTCAGCCGGCTGATGAATGACCAGATTTCGGACGCGAATGCCGCCCGGGCCAAGGTGGCGGAGCAGGTCAGCATCAGCTCGCTTTCCCAGCGTACGGCCCGGGAAGTGGTTCAGGAGCTGGCGCGCGCCGCAATCACGGCCAATAAATTTTACGATGAGGATGCGACGAAGGAAGCGGAGGTTCAGGCACGGGAGAACACTCCCCCTGTATATATCGAGCAGGGCGAAGTGCTCGTGGCCAAGGGGCAACGGATCACGCCGGAGCTGTATCAGCTGCTTGACGAGAACGGCCTTTTACGGAGCAATGTCAACTACTGGCCGCAGCTCGGCCTGCTGATGCTTGCCGGAATTCTGTCGGTCGGCCTGCTGATGTTTATTCGCCAATCGGGAGCCTCCGGCTCGTCCGGCTTCAAGTACAATAATTCCCAGCTGCTGATGCTGGTGATTGTCTTTTTGATTACCATTATCTCTTTACGGCTTGCTGCTTTCCTCCAGACGGATACGCGGCCGTTTATGGGATTTCTGGCGCCGGTCGCCATCGGGGCGATGCTGGTTGCGCTGCTGCTGGATATTACGCTTGCCTACTTCTGCTCCATTCTGTTTGCGGCCTTGGCCAGCATTATTTTGAATGTGCAGCAGAATACGATCTTTGATTTCAACTTTGGTTTCTTTGCGCTGGTTGTATCCTTTGTGGCTGTATTCGCCACTCACCGTGCGGGACAGCGAACGACGCTGCTTAAGGGCGGGATCATGGTCTGTCTGTTCGGCTCGCTTACCGTCTTCATGCTCCATCTGCTCGGTGGCGGCGACTGGCAGCAGATTCATACGCTGTATGCGATTGGATTCGCTTTTGCCGGCGGTTTGCTGACGGTTGTACTCGTTATCGGCCTTATGCCTTTTTTTGAATCGACATTCGGCATTCTGTCGGCGCTCAAGCTGGTGGAGCTGTCGAACCCGAACCATCCGCTGCTTCGCAAGCTGTTGACGGAAACGCCGGGAACGTATCATCACAGTGTTATGGTCGGCAATTTATCAGAGGCGGCGGCCGAGGCAATCGGGGCGGACGGGCTTCTCTGCCGGGTCGGTTCGTATTATCATGATATCGGGAAGACGAAGCGCCCGTTCTATTTTATCGAGAATCAGAACAATATGGAGAATCCGCATGATTCCATCGAACCGAAGCTGAGCAAATCAATTATTGTCGCACATGCCCGGGACGGGGTGGAGATGCTGAAGGAATACAAGCTGCCCAAGCCGATCAGGGATATTGCGGAGCAGCATCACGGGACGACGTTCCTGCATTATTTTTACCATAAAGCGCTGCGGCAGGCGGAGGAAAAAGGCATCGAACCCGATTTCACTGAAGACGATTTCCGCTATCCCGGCCCGAAGGCGCAGTCCAAGGAATCCGCGGTTATCGGCATAGCCGACAGTGTGGAGGCAGCCGTTCGCTCCTTGCGCAGCCCAACGGTTAACCAGGTGGAGACAATGATCGAGAAGATTATCAAGAGCCGGCTGGACGACCATCAATTCGACGAATGCGATCTTACGCTCAAAGAGCTCGACATTATCGCCCGCACACTGAAAGAAACGGTGATGGGGATTTTCCATTCGCGTATCGAATATCCGGAGGAAGCGAAAAAGCCGAAAAAAGAGGAGGGGGCCGTTAACGCATGAGCCTGGAGCTGGTTTGGAATAATGAGCAAGAAGAAATGGAAATCGACGATCGACTGATCTCGCTGCTGGAAGACATTCTGCAAAAAGCGGGAATACAGGAAGGAGTCGACAGCGGCGAAGTGGATCTGACTTTTGTCGATAACAAGCGGATTCATGAGCTGAACAGGGAGTACCGGGGCATTGATCGCCCCACCGATGTACTGTCCTTCGCATTGAATGAATCCGGAGAGGACGAGCCTGAAATCGTCTATGAAGTGGACGAGGACGAACAGGGCGGCATTCCTGATATGCTTGGCGATATCATCATTTCCGTCACCCGCGCCAAGGAGCAGGCGGAGGAATACGGCCATTCGCTGGAGCGGGAGCTCGGATTTTTGTTCGTGCACGGGTTTCTGCATTTGCTGGGATACGATCATCAGGATGAGGCTTCCGAGGCGGAAATGATGGGCAAGCAGGAGCAGGTGCTGTCCCAGGTAGGGTTGACCCGCTGATGCCCAAAAATACGGCGGCAGGACCCAAACGTTTTTGGAAGTCCTTTTGGTATGCGGCCCAGGGGATCAGACAAGCCTTTCGGAGCGAACAGAATATGAGAGTGCATACCGGATTCGCCGTTCTCGTGCTGCTGCTCGCCGCGCTCTTTCGCGTCCCGCCGGGCGATTGGATGCTGCTTCTTCTGGCCATCACGCTCGTGCTGGCGGCCGAGCTGATCAATACGGCGATCGAATCGGTGGTCGACCTTGTGTCGCCGGAGCTTCATCCCTTGGCCAAGGCGGCCAAGGATACCGCTGCGGGAGCCGTGTTCCTGACAGCGGCGTTTGCCGTTATCTCGGGGATTTATGTATTTTACCGTCCGGTGATGGACTGGATTGCCGGATTTATGTCATAATCAGACTACAACTTTACAGGCGGAACAGGCGGATAAGCCGTTAGGCGGTTCCGCCATCTTTGTCTTTGTTTGGTTTTTGTAGTACCGCAATCCGAAGCAAGTTTTGCGAAGAATACTCGGGGAAGCTAGTGCTACCAAAACTAAGTAATTCTTCCGAAGCAAGTTTCGTGAAGAATACTCAAGAGGTCTATGCTTACAATACTTTTAGGAGGACAACTATGGATTCCATCACGCTGCTGCAAGAGGCGATCAAAGCCCGGGCTAAAGCTTATATCCCGTATTCCCGCTTCGGCGTTGGCGCCGCTCTTCTGGACCAGGATGGACATGTTCATCACGGCTGCAATATCGAGAACGCTGCCTATAGCGTCACGAATTGCGCCGAGCGCACCGCTCTGTTCAGCGCCATGGCCCAGGGACATAAACGCGGCACCTTTAAAGCGCTTGCCGTAGTAGGAGACACCGAACTGCCGATTACGCCTTGCGGCGCTTGCCGTCAGGTCATCGTTGAACTATGCGAACCCGATATGAAAATCATATTGGGCAATATGAAAGGGGACATTCGCGAGACTACGGTCCGTGAGCTGCTCCCCGGCGCTTTCGGCCCCGACGAGCTGAAGCAGGGACAGGCCCCCGAGTAAAATGCTAGCGTTGCGGCAGAGCCGCGAGCGATTGCTCGCACGGAGTAGAAGGACCCCGCCGCAGTAACGCGTTCGTGTTTCGCGCAAGCGTAAGCGTTGCGGCGGGGCCGCGAGCGGTTGCTTGAACGTAGTTGCAGGAAACCCCTCCGCAGAAACGCGCTAGTGTTTCGCGCAAGCGTAAGCGTTGCGGCGGAGCCGCGAGCGGCTGCTCGCACGGAGTAGAAGGACCCCGCCGCGGGAACGCGCTCGTATTCGCGCAAGCGTAAGCGTTGCGGCGAAGCCGCGAGCGATTGCTCGCACGGAGTAGAAGGAGCCCGCCGCCGGAACGTGCTCGTGTTTCGCGCAAGCGTAAGCGTTGCGGCGAACGCCACGAGCGGTTCCCAGCACACAGCCTCTCAGCACGCTCGCTCGACACTCAACGCGCCGCTCTTCCCGGCACTAACCGGAGCGGGTGACCGAAGGGAATGTAAGCGTGTCATTCGCCGCATTCCCTTCACCGCTCCAACCGTGGCAGGCCCGCTAATTCCGGGTGTCCAGAGGGCGGGCCCTTGGGGTCCCCCTTGGCTAAGGGGGATTTAGGGGGATCGAAAGGTTGGATCGAAATCTTTTAATAAGGAGAACTAACATATGTCATACAAATCGGGGTTTGTCGCCATTATCGGCAGACCCAACGTAGGAAAATCAACGCTGATGAATCAGGTCATCGGACAAAAAATCGCTATCATGTCGGACAAGCCGCAGACGACCCGCAACAAAATTCACGGCGTCTACACAACGAACGATTCGCAAATTGTCTTCCTCGACACGCCGGGTATCCATAAACGCCAGTCGAAGCTCGGGGATTACATGAACCAGACGGCGATGAGCACGCTTGGCGAGGTGGAAGCGGTGCTGTTTCTGATTGACGCCGCCGAGGGCCTTGGCGGAGGCGACCGTTTTATTGCCGAGCAGCTTCAGGGAGTTAAGACGCCGGTTATTCTGGTGATGAACAAGATCGACAAGCTGGAACCCGAGGCGCTGCTGCCGCTGATTACGGAGTACAGCAAGCTGCATGATTTTGCCGAAATCGTTCCCATCTCAGCCAAGGTAGGCAGCAATGTAAACACACTGCTGGATCAACTCCAGAAATACCTGCCGGAAGGTCCGCAGTATTATCCGGACGATCAGGTGACCGACCATCCGGAGCAGTTCGTCATCGCCGAGCTGATCCGCGAGAAGATTCTGCACCTGACCCGCGAGGAAGTGCCGCATTCCATTGCGGTGGCCATTGAGGATATGCGCGCGGAGCCGAACGGAGTGGTGCATATCTCCGCCGTTATTTTTGTCGAACGGGATTCGCAAAAAGGGATTATCATCGGCAAACAAGGCGCGATGCTGAAGGAAGTCGGCAGACGGGCTCGCACCGATATTGAAAATCTGCTCGGGTCCAAGACGTTTCTGGAGCTTTGGGTAAAAGTGAAAAAAGACTGGCGCAACCAGGAGCGCGTGCTGCGCGATTTAGGCTTCCACAAAGACCAGTGATATTAATCACAATCGGCTGCCAGTAATTGCAAGGATAGAACCCGTCCCATCGCACATCCTACCTTTAGTGATGACATCGTGTTTTGCGAAAGGGGATAATACGAATGCGAGATTTTTCGTGGAAGTATTTTGCAATGACTGGTGATGTCGATGCTTATCTTCTGTACCGGGAAGCCGGGGAATCGATGGTTACGGCGGACGATACAGCGGCGGAAGAAGAGCAGGTCTATGACGAAGAAGCGAACTAGGAACTGGTTGCTTGCCGAGTGGTTAGGGGAAGAGGCATGCTACACAGGGTGGAAGGGATCGTCATCCGCAGTATGGACTACGGCGAGGGGAACGCCATCATTACGCTTTGCACCGAAAACGCGGGCAAGGTAGGGGTTCTCGTCCGGGGAGCCAAAAAAGTAAAAAGTCGTCATGCGGCACTAATTCAGCCTTTTACGGTAGGGCAATATGTGTTTTTCAGAAATAACAACGGGCTTGGCACGCTGAATTCCGGCGAGATTATCAACTCCCATTATCCGATTCGGGAAGATCTGATTAAAGCTGCCTACGGTTCGTATGCCTGCGAGCTGCTGGACCGGGTGCTGCATGACGAGGAGACGGGGAGCTTCTGGTTCCGGCAGCTGTCCGCCTGTTTGGATGCGCTGGAAGAGGGCAAGGAGCCCGGGATTATTATCAATGTATTCGAGATGAAAATACTCCAGGCGGCCGGCTACGGACCGCAGCTGGATTCCTGCGTTGCCTGCGGTCGGGAGAAGCCGGATGACGAAATGCGGCTCAGTCCCCGGCTGGGCGGCATTTTGTGCCGAAGCTGCCGGCACAATGATCCGCCGGCAATGGAGGTTTCGCCCCGAGCCTTGAAGCTGCTTCGTCTGTTCGCCGCCCTGGATCTCACCCGTCTGGGCAATGTGGACGTCAGGGAAAGCACACGGGCAGAGCTGAAGAGCATCATGCGGGCGTTTATGGATACCCAATTGGGACTTCGCTTAAAGTCGCAAAATTTCCTGGATCAGCTCGATAAATACAATATTTGACGAACGCCGGATTTTCCGTTAATATAGGAGCAGTTTCTTCTTGTTGGATGATGTCTTGCCTAAAGGCAAACGACGAGAAGGCCGCCGCCGGTAGAACCGGCACGCATGTGGAACGGGAGAGTAATGAACGATTGCTTGGAATAGCGAGCCGGGGACGGTGGGAGCCCGGTGCGGCAGCGCTCATGAAACGGCACCCGGGAGTGCGGAGGCGGCAGCGTGAAAAGTGGATTTCGCAAATCAGCGGCAGCAGCCGTGAAGGGCGGAATCAAGTAGGGTGGAACCGCGGGAGTATATGACAGCTCTCGTCCCTATGTCTGAATTTCAGGCATGGGGGCGGGAGCTTTTTAGTCTGGAACGAAAGATATGATCATCTTCCTTCCGGAATAGAAGAGCACCGCCTCCATCGCAGGACGTTTTGCCGGGCGCTATATTGGCCGGTCTTCAGGGACCGCGGATTCCGGCAGCACACAACATTTACGCGAAGGAGTCGGTAGCATGAATTTTCAGCAGATGATTTTGACGCTGAATGAGTTCTGGTCGAACCAGAACTGCATTATCGTTCAGCCGTATGACACGGAAAAAGGCGCGGGCACGATGAACCCGATGACATTCCTGCGCTCCCTCGGACCCGAGCCGTGGAAAGTCGCTTATGTCGAGCCGTCGCGCCGTCCCTCGGACGGACGCTATGGAGAGAACCCCAACCGTCTGTACCAGCATCATCAATACCAGGTAATTATCAAGCCGTCCCCGGATAATATTCAGGAGATTTATCTGGACAGCCTGCAGGCGCTGGGTATAGATCCGCTGCAGCATGATATCCGGTTCGTTGAGGATAACTGGGAGAATCCGTCGCTTGGCTGCGCGGGACTCGGCTGGGAGGTATGGCTGGACGGGATGGAAATTACGCAGTTCACTTATTTCCAGCAGGTGGGCGGCATTGAGACGAGCCCGGTTTCGGTTGAAATCACCTACGGTATGGAGCGCCTAGCTTCCTACATTCAGGAGAAGGAGAATGTGTTTGAGCTGGAGTGGGTCGACGGTTTGACCTACGGCGACGTGTTCCATCAGCCGGAGGTGGAGCATTCCACTTACACCTTCGAAGTTTCGGACGTGAGCATGCTGTTCGGACTTTTCAATACGTACGAAGCGGAAGCGCGCCGGGCGATGGACCGCCATCTCGTATTCCCCGCTTATGACTATGTACTAAAATGCTCGCATACGTTCAACCTGCTGGATGCGCGGGGCGCAATCAGCGTGACGGAGCGTACGGGCTTTATTACAAGAGTGCGCAATCTGGCCCGCCAGGTGGCGGCAACTTATGTGGAGGAGCGCGAGAAGCTCGGCTTCCCGCTGCTGAAGAAAGAAGGTGTTCAGCTTGGCTAAGGACCTGCTGTTTGAAATCGGGCTGGAAGAAATCCCTGCGCGGTTTATCCGTGCGGCGATGGAGCAGCTTCAAGACAGAATGACCAAATGGCTGGATGCTTCCCGCCTGGAGCACGGAGAAGTGAAGTCGTATGCAACGCCGCGGCGTCTGGCCGTTCTCGTGAAGGGTGTAGCCGAGAAGCAAGCGGACGTCAGCGAAGAAGTCAAAGGCCCATCCCGCAAAATCGCGCTGGACGCGGCCGGCGAATGGAGCAAGGCGGCGCTTGGATTTGCCCGCAGTCAAGGTGTATCCCCTGAACAGTTCACATTTAAGGAAGTGGGCGGGGTCGAATATATTTACGCCACCAAGAGCAGCGAAGGCGTGGACACGTATTCCCTGCTTGCAGAAGGCTTGACCGGAATCGTCAGCGCCATGACCTTCCCGAAAAATATGCGCTGGGGCGCTTATGATTTCAAGTTTGTTCGTCCGATCCGCTGGCTGGTCGCGCTGTACGGCAGCGACATTGTCGATTTTGAGATTACGGGCGTCCGGACCGGCAATGTCAGCCGCGGTCACCGGTTCCTTGGACAGGAAGCGGTCATCGCTCAGGCTTCCGATTACGTGGAAGGCCTGCGCTCCCAGCATGTCATTGCCGATGTGGAGGAACGCGAGGCTCTGATTCTTGAACAGATCAACAAGCTGGCTGCGGATAAAAACTGGACGATTGCCATCAAGGAAGACCTTCTGGAAGAAGTGCTGTTCCTCGTTGAAACGCCGACAGTGCTGTTCGGCACATTCGATCCGGCTTACCTGAATATTCCGCAGGAAGTATTGATTACATCGATGCGCGAGCATCAGCGCTATTTCCCGGTGCTGGATGCCGAAGGCAAGCTGCTTCCTTATTTCGTCACCGTGCGCAACGGCAATGCCGAACATCTTGAGACGATCGCCAAAGGGAACGAGAAGGTGCTGCGCGCCCGTCTATCGGATGCGAAGTTCTTCTATGAAGAAGATCAGAAGCTGAAGATCGAGGATGCCCTCGCCAAGCTCGAAACCATCGTTTATCATGAAGAGCTCGGCAGCGTCGCCGACAAAGTCCGCCGCATCCGTCAAATCGCGGACAGCCTGGCTGCCAAGCTGCAGACAGCGCGGGAAGTGTCGGCGAAAGTCAGCCGTGCCGCGGATATTTGCAAATTCGATCTCGTTACCCTGATGGTATACGAGTTTCCGGAGCTGCAAGGAACGATGGGCGAGGATTACGCGCGCAAAGCAGGCGAGGACGAGTTGGTGGCCAAAGCCATCTTCGAGCACTATCAGCCGCGTTTTGCCGGAGACGCCATTCCGTCCACGGAGCCCGGGGCGATCGTCAGCATTGCCGACAAAATCGACACGATCGTCGGCTGCTTCTCGATCGGCATTATCCCTACCGGCTCTCAGGACCCTTACGCGCTGCGGCGTCAGACGGCGGGCATCGTACAGATCGTGCTGGAGCGGAAGCTGCCGGTCGGCCTGAACGATATTTTCGAAATTGCCGTTCAGGTTCATGAAAATACTCGGAATTTGAAACTTTCCGTGGATGAACTGCGTACTAACCTGTATGAGTTCTTCGGTCTGCGCGTAAAGCGTCTTCTGTCGGACAATGTCCGTTATGATGTGGTCGACGCGGTTATGGCCGCGGGCTACGACGATATTGTAGCCGTTGTTGCCAGAAGCCGGGCCCTTGCGGATGCCGTGGACTCCAAAGATAATTTCAAGAATACGGTGGAATCCTTCAACCGGGTCAGCAATCTGGCGGCCAAAGCCACCGGCGCCGCTCTGGATTCCGCGCTGCTGAACGAAGCGGCCGAAAGCGCACTGCATGAAACGTGGCAGTCGCTGCGTACGCCGTACCAGAAGGCGCTGGAAGCAGATGACGCGGGACAGGCGCTCACGCTGTTGGCTGGACTTAGCGATGCGATAACCGCCTTCTTCGATTCGGTTATGGTTATGGCCGAGGATGAACAGGTTCGGGCTAACCGTCTCGCACTGCTGGCTGGCATTGACGCCGATTTGAAGAGCTTTGCCGATTTCGGGAAACTGGTCTGGTAGATTGCCGTTAAACTCCTGCTTCGGGGTATTCATGAAGAAAATGCAGGTCTGGTGGTATAGAACGCCGGTTTAGGGTATAAATATACGGAACGGCGCCAAAAGCGTAAGCTTGCGGCTTTCGTTCCGTATTTTACGCTTTTTTAAGATTCGGAAGAAGCCGGAAGGATTTTTTGGGATAGGCGCGTATATATATTACACGGGAAACGGTGACAGCCTATGAACAGTACGGATGCTCGGGGAAGAACGATAGTGGTCGATGCGGATGCCTGTCCGGTCAAGAAGGAAACGGCGGACATCGCCCGCGTTAGCGGCGTCCCGGTGATGATGGTGTCGTCTTACGCCCATGAACTTCGGGGCGGGGAAGGCGTCGATGTCATACATGTGGACAACAGCGATCAAAGCGCTGATCTTTACATCGCCAATCACGTCAAGTCCGGAGATATCGTGCTGACAGGCGACTACGGGCTGGCTGCCCTGGTGCTTGCGAAAGGCTGCCATGTTCTTTCCTTCAGGGGTCAGACATACGATGAAACCAACATGGATATGATGCTGGAAGGAAGGCATGCCCGGGCGAAAGAGCGGAGAAGGGGCCATCACACCAAAGGACCTAAACCGTTTACCGCGGAGGACCGAAATTTTTTTCAACATAAACTGACAAAACTTTTGAATCTATTGCAGGAGAATGTTCAACTTTAGCGAATATTATTTATTTGTCAAGAGATGAAGGTGGTTGTAGTGGCAAGCGGACACGGCAATATTCCCGAGGAAGTTATCGAAAGCGTGCTGGCGAAGCATGATATTGTCGATACCGTAGGAAAGGTTGTCCATCTGACCAAACGGGGGAAGTATTTATGGGGCCTCTGCCCGTTCCATTCGGAAAGCACCCCTTCCTTCACAGTAACTCCGGACCGCGGAGTGTTTCATTGCTTCGGCTGCGGCATGGGCGGAAATGCCATCAAATTCAGGATGGAAATCGAAGGGTTATCCTTTCCCGAAGCCGTCAAAATTATGGCCGAAGAAAGCGACATTCCGATGCCGGAAGGCGCGGGAGGCATTCAGTCTGCGCATAATCCGGAGATTGACCGGCTTCTCCAGGCATATGAATGGTCTGCGAAGTTCTATCATTATCTGCTGAAAAATACGGAACACGGCAAAGCCGCCATGGATTATTTAAGATCCCGGAAATTCAGCGATAAAATGATCGACCAATTCCAGATCGGATTTGCCCCGGACCGCTGGGATACGCTTCTGCAGTTTCTGGAAAGACGCCAATTTGACCTCGCCGAAATGGAGAGAGGCGGGCTGTTGTCGGCCCGAAGCGAGGGCAAAGGCTATATCGATCGTTTTCGCGGCCGGATTATTTTTCCGATTGCGAACCGTGCCGGTAAAGTGGTGGCTTTTGCCGGAAGAATTCTCGGGGAAGGGCAGCCGAAATATTTGAACTCCCCGGAGAGCAAGCTTTTTAACAAAAGCCGGATATTGTACAATCTGCACCAATCCAAAGCATCCATCCGCAAAACGCGGCAGCTCGTTCTATTTGAAGGCTACGGGGATGTCATCTCGGCTTGGGAATCGGGTGTGCATAACGGCGTGGCGACGATGGGGACTTCGCTGACGGAGAACCATGCGTCGATGATCAAGGCTCTTGCCGACGAAGTCGTAATCGCTTATGACGGAGACCGGGCGGGACAAGCTGCGGCGTTGAAGGCTCTGTCGATGCTTGAAGCTGTGGACCTGCGAGTCAAGGTGGCGGTGATTCCCGGCGGTATGGACCCCGACGAGTTCGTCTCCCAGTACGGGGGAGAGCGCTTCAGGGAGCAAATCATTGAATCTGCGGTTTCAACGGTGAAATTTAAGCTTATATATCTGAAAAAAAACCATATACTCCTAGAGGAAGACGGCAAAATTGCCTATGTCAAGGAGGCACTCCCCATTATTGCTTCCCTTCATTCCTCTACGGAACGGGAAGTATATTTGAAGGAAATAGCCGCCGAGCTCGAACTAAGCTACGAGAGCTTGAAGCAGGATTGCAATTTGCTCAGGGCCTCGATGCAAAAAAACATCCCCGAAGGGGATAATAACGACAAAAGGTGGAATAATGGTAGGCATAAAAAAGGGCAAGTGCAGGCAAGAGCCCTTCTTCCGGCTTACCATGCCGCGGAACGGAGTCTGCTGTCCCTGATGTTTCAGGATAGCGACGCGGCCGCTTATGTTAACGAACATCTCGGAGAAGATTTCAACATCGATGATCATGCGGCGATTGCCGCTTATCTATACGCCTATTATGCGCAAGGCAAGCCGCCGGATATCAGCCGGTTTCTGTCCTCGCTGCAGGACGACCGGCTGGAGAAGATCGCGGCCTCCATTTCCATGATGGAATCGCCTCCCGACTGGAGTCCGCAGGTACTGGACGATTATATCCGTGAAGTGCGGAAGTATCCCGTGCAGCGTATGATGGATAAGAAGCGGGAAGAGATGATTGAGGCGGAAAAAGCCGGTGATTTTTTGCGTGCGGCACAAATTGCAAGTGAGATTATAGCCCTAGACAGACAGTGAACGTTTGACAGGATGTACCTAGGGAGGAGGGAGTCGAATAATGGCGAACGATCAGCATACCGAACTGGAGACGGAATTTACGCTCGACCAGGTCAAAGATCAGCTTATTGAGTCTGGCAAGAAAAGATCTTCACTGAACATTAAAGATATTATGGAGAAACTGTCGCCATTTGATCAGGACCCCGAGCAAATGGATGAATTCTATGAGCAGCTCAGTGATTTGGGAATTGAAGTCGTTAATGATAACGACGAGGAAGTGACGCTTCGTCCAAATGACGAAAGCGAGAGCGGAGATGGCGACGATTTCAGCTTTGACGACGATTTGTCGCTCCCGCCCGGAATCAAGATCAACGACCCTGTCCGCATGTACCTGAAGGAAATCGGACGGGTGCCGCTGCTCTCGGCCGACGATGAGGTTGAACTGGCCATGCGGATCAAGAACGGCGATGAAGAAGCGAAGCGCCGTCTGGCTGAGGCCAACTTGCGTCTGGTCGTCAGCATCGCGAAGCGTTATGTGGGCCGGGGAATGCTCTTCCTCGATTTGATCCAGGAAGGCAATATGGGTCTCATCAAAGCGGTTGAGAAATTCGACCACAATAAAGGCTTCAAATTCAGTACGTACGCTACATGGTGGATCCGGCAGGCCATTACCCGCGCCATTGCCGACCAAGCGCGGACGATTCGTATTCCCGTTCATATGGTGGAAACGATTAACAAGCTGATCCGGGTGTCCCGTCAGCTCCTGCAGGAGCTGGGGCGCGAACCTGCGCCGGAAGAAATTGCGGCCGAAATGGAGCTTAGCGTCGAGAAGGTTCGGGAAATCATGAAGATTGCCCAGGAGCCGGTATCGCTTGAAACCCCGATTGGGGAGGAAGACGATTCCCATTTGGGCGATTTTATTGAAGATCAGGAGGCGCTCGCTCCTGCGGACGCAGCCGCTTACGAGCTGCTTAAGGAACAGCTGGAGGATGTGCTCGATACGCTGACCGAGCGTGAGGAGAATGTGCTCCGCCTGCGCTTTGGCCTTGACGACGGCCGGACCCGGACGCTCGAGGAAGTCGGCAAAGTCTTCGGCGTTACCCGGGAGCGGATTCGTCAGATCGAAGCCAAGGCTTTGCGGAAGCTGCGCCATCCGAGCCGCAGCAAACGGCTCAAGGATTTTCTAGAATAACAAATCAGCCTTTAAAGGACCTTCTGCTGCATGCGGCAGGAGGTCCTTTTGTCTATAGTCAATAGCTGCCGCTTGAAAAGAGGGATCGACGTTGAATGTGGAGAAGCGTGACATCATTTTAAAAGAGATTCAGTATTGGCGCCGTACCAAGCTCCTTACGGAGCAGTACTGCGACTTTCTCACGAATTTATACAGTGATGAAGGCGCGGTACCCAACAGAAATCCGATAACGCTGCAAAATCTGCAGCAAGGAAATATTAAAATTTGGATGTTTGCATTTGGAATTATTTCCTTGATTTTGTTAATTGGTTTTTATTTTAGCGTTTTTCCCTGGGGTTTGCAACTTGCGACAGCGGTATCGCTGCTTGTGGTATGCTACGGATATGCCGGTTTATTGAGGAACCGAATGCCTGTCATCGGCCTTTCTCTGGCGGGAATCGGCAGTTTTCTGACGCTGGGCTTCGGGTTATGGATGATATTTCTCCATAATTTAGAAGATGGACTTTCGATTCCTATTTTCGTAGGCGTCTGCGGGCTGCTCTGGATCATTCTGGGCTTCACGCTGCGGATCGGCCTGCTTCATTTCGGAGGGTATGGGGCGCTCTGCCTTCTGTATGCGGGATTTGCGGGCAGAGTTCGCCCGGAGGCCGGAGTATGGGAACTGCAGCTGCTCTGGCTCCCGCTGTGCGTGCTGATGATCTGGCTGAGCTGGCTGCTGTATCATCGGGTCAAAGGCGTTTCAGGCGTCTATTTCGGAGTCGGTACTCTGCTGTGGCTCATGCCTGAAATAGACAGTCTGCTGCTGCGGCGGGATTATCCGGCATGGCTCTCACTTCTGCTGATCGGAAAGATCGCCGCCGAGCTTACGTTATTGTTTCTTTTTCGAAAAAAATGGATTGCGTGGGTGGCTACATGAACAACGTGAAATTATCGCAAAGATTGGGGCTGCTGCTGGAACAAATTCCGCAGGGCTCGAAATTGGCCGATATCGGCTCGGACCATGCACTGCTGCCATTGGCGGCGGTGCAGACCGGGCGCGCCGTAAGCGCGGTGGCCGGGGAAGTGAATCCCGGACCGCTGCGCGCGGCTCAAAAGGCTGTGCAGGATGCGGGACTTACGAAACGTATTTCCGTTCGCCAGGGGGACGGGCTGGAAGTGCTCCGGCCGGAAGAGGCTGACTGCATCACGATTGCGGGCATGGGCGGCGCTCTGATCGCCTCAATTCTGAACCGGGGCTTATTGGAAGGCAAGCTGGAGGGCGTAAGGACGCTGCTGCTTCAGCCCAATGTCGGTGAGGATATTCTCCGCCGGTGGCTGCTGGATAACGGCTGGGTGTTAACCGCCGAAGCTCTGCTTGAGGAAGACGGCAAACGGTATGAGGTGCTTACCGCCGTGCCGGAAGATCCCGAAGCGGGACTGACCAACAAAGGCCTGTATGCGGAAGCGGCTATGGCGGGCGGAGAGCGTCCGTACCGGATGGAAACGCTGCTGAACATGGGCCCTTGGCTGATCCGGCAGCCTGGCCCGGTCTTTTTTGCCAAATGGCAGGACGAAATATCGAAGCTGGAGCGTATCCGGCAATCGCTCTCGCGCTCGGAGCTGGAATCTGCCGATAACAAACGCTCGGAGATCGGGGAACTTATTGAGGAGATCACGGAGGTGCTGGCATGCTTGCCAAAGGACAAACCGTAATTCAATATATGGAACAGCTTGCTCCTAAGCATGTAGCGGAGGAAGGCGACAAAATCGGCCTGCAGCTTGGAAGTTTGCATAAAGAAATTACCGGCGTTCTGATTGCGCTCGATGTGAATGACGAGGTCGTGGAGGAGGCAATTGCCCGCGGCTGCAATCTCATTATTGCCCATCATGCGATTATTTTCCGGCCGCTGCAGCAGCTCCAGACGGATACTCCTATGGGGCGGATCTACGAGAAGCTGATCAAGAACGATATCGCTGTGTACATCAGTCATACGAATCTGGATATAACCGATGGTGGCATGAACGACTGGATGGCCGAGGCGATTGGCATCGAGAATGCCGCTCCACTGAAGGATGTTCATACCGAACAGCTGTCCAAGCTCGTCGTCTTCGTACCGAAGGACCATCACCAGAAGGTGCTGGATGCCGTCCTGAACGCCGGGGCGGGCTGGATCGGCAATTACAGCCACTGCAGCTTCAACATTGAGGGCTATGGCACGTTCCTTCCCCGAGAAGGAGCGAACCCTTACATCGGGCAGCAGGGCAAAATCGAGCGCGCAGAGGAAATCCGGATCGAGACGATCGTTCCCCAAGGGATACGCAGCAAGGTCATTCAGGCGATGCTCAAGGCCCATCCTTATGAGGAGGTCGCCTATGACCTCTACTCGATGGACCTGAAAGGACGCAGCTTCGGTTTGGGCCGGGTAGGCAAGCTCAAAGAGCCGACTACGCTGGGACAATTCGTGGAGACGGTTAAAGCGGGTCTGAACGTAGATAAGGTGCGCGTGGTGGGTGACCTGGATCGGCCTGTCCTCAAAGCCGCCGTGCTCGGGGGATCGGGCGGTAAATTCCTTGGCAGCGCGATCTTCCGCGGAGCCGATGTGCTGGTCACAGGCGATATCGACTACCATACGGCGCAGGATGCGCTGATGGCCGGCGTGGCGCTGATCGATCCCGGACATAACGCCGAGAAGATTATGAAGGTTAAGGTGGCCGAATGGATCAAGGCCAAGCTGACGGAGCACAAGTATGGAACACCGGTGTATGCTTCCGAAGTGAATACGGAGCCGTTCCGGTTTGTATAAGCGAACTGTTAGGTACCACCTTTACCGGAAAAGGGAATAATTACACTTGTTTCGGGACAACGCAATCTGTATAATATATAATGTTGTTCGGAAAGTTTGACAGACAATCGCCGGCGGCCACAAGCCGCGGGAGGAAAGTCCGGGCTCCATAAGGCAGGGTGCTGGATAACGTCCAGTCGGCGCGAGCCGAAGGATAGTGCCACAGAAATGGACCGCCGATGGCCGCTCTCAAGCGGCACAGGCAAGGGTGGAACCGAGGTGTAAGAGACCCCGAGGAACGCTGGTGACTTCGTTCCTGGTAAACCCCACCTGGAGCAAGACCTAATGGAACGCAGCCGATTCCGTAAGGAAGAGGCAGCCTTCGCCTGAGGCGCGTTCGGGTTGGTCGCTGGAGCTGTGCAGCAATGTACGGCCTAGATAGATGATTGTCGCTCACAGTGGGAGGGTAGTTCCCGCGATTACCACAAAGAGCACAGAACCCGGCTTACGGCAAACTTTCCTAAACTGGCAACACTAACACTATATATCGACTAATTAAACGCACGTCATAAGCGGCGGCGCTTCCGGTTTCCCGGATGCGCCGCCGCTTTTTCAATGCAAGTTCTGTTGAACGCTAAGGCCAAAGGTGAATGAAGATGGCTTGATGGCTTTTTCAGAAGAGGCTTAGACCGGATTTGGGGATTCAAGCCTTCTGCCGCTCCATTCTTCGAGCGCCTCGTTCAGCCGTTCCACGGCCAGCGGGAGCAGATCCGGCGGCGTATGGGTGAAGTTCAGCCGCATGGTGCTGCGGTCCGGATTCGCCGGATAGAATACTTCACCCGGCACGAAGGCGACTCCTCGGGCGACGGCGAGCGGAAGCAGCTCCGCGGTATTGACCGACTTGTCCAGCGTCAGCCACAGGAACATGCCTCCCTGAGGCTCCTCCCAGTGAGCGCCCTCCCAATTCCGGGAGCGCAGCTCGGAAGAGAGTACCTTCATCCGCGCGGCGTACTCGCGGGATATGACGGCGATATGCCCGTCAAGGTCATATCCGGTCATCAGCTCATCCAGCGCGCGCTGGTCGATCGTGCTGGAATGCAGATCGGCGGCCTGCTTGGCTCTGGCTACCGTGGTGACAAGCTCCCGGCTGCCCGCGATCCAGCCCGTGCGCAGAGCCGGGGCGACAATCTTGGAGAAGGTGCCGGTGTAGACCACCGAGCCGCCTCCCATGCCGCCGTCAATAGCCGTGAGCGGCGGCAGCCCTACCCGGTCCCCTCCGGTAAATGCGATTTCGCCGTAGGGGTTATCCTCCAGGATGAGCGTACCGTAGCGGCGGCACAGCTCTACGACGCTGCGTCTGCGGCTTTCGCTCCAAGTCGCCCCCGTAGGGTTGCCAAAGGTTGGAACGGCATACAGCAGCTTGGGACGGTGGAGCTGCAGCTTATGCTCCAGATCGTCAGGGAGCATGCCGTCCTTGTCGCTGGCGACCGATACGATATTGGCGCGGTAGGACCCGAGAACCTGAAGCGCTGCCAGATAGGTCGGCGATTCGACGAGAACGGTGTCGCCGGGGTCGAGCAGCATTCTGCACAGCAGGTCGATCGACTGCTGGGAGCCAGTGGTCAGCACTACTTCCGAAGTTGATACCGAGATTCCCTGGCGGGCCAGTCTTGCGGCGACTTTTTCGCGGAGGGGGGCGTAGCCTTCAGTCAGACCATACTGCAGAACGGAGGCAGGTCCGGTCAGAACCCGGTTGTAAGCTTCACGAACCGCCTCGAGAGGGAACAGCTCCTCCGCAGGGAGCCCCCCGGCCAGTGAGATAACATTGCTTCCCTGAGTAAGTTTCAGAATATCGCGTACGGCGGATGAGCCGAGATGCTGCGCCATAGTGGAGTAAACAATATTCATGCAATTTTGCTCCTTAACCTGTGATTTGATGGTATCATAGCGGCAGAGCAGTATAACAGTAAAGATACGAATATAACAGTGGAGGCGACCTGACGATGCATATCGAATTGAGCCGCGGTGGCGGCAAGCCGCTTCCGCTGCAGATCAGCGATGCGCTGGGTCAGCGTATCGCTTCCGGTCTGCTTCAGCCGGGAATGAAGCTGCCTTCGGTCAGGAAGCTGGCGGTCTCACTCGGCGTCAGCCAGGTGACCATCAGCAAAGCGTACGCCGACCTAGAACGGCGCGGGCGGATCATTCGCCATCACGGCCTCGGCTGCTTTGTTTCTCCCGCAAGAGACCGCGAGGCTGAGGAGTACGGTACAAGAAACGGTGGACGAACGGGCGATCGGACCCGGGATGACGGCAGCACAAACGGGAATGACAGGGGGAACGATGGCGGCGGAAGCCAATCTCAGGGCCGGAATACAGGACAGGGAAAGACCGGAACCCGGAAGAAATTCGGGTGGCAGGAAGGTTTTGAAGATTACTTGCCGAGGGCTCAGCTGTGGCGGAATTTCGATTATTCAGAGGCCGAATATTCGTTCCATCTGGCGGCGATTCATTCCGGGCTGCTTCCACTGAAGGAAATCGGCGAGGCGATGACATCGCTTGTGGCGAAACGGCCGGAGCTGATGTCGGCCTACGGCAATTTCCAGGGGGATGTGGAGCTGCGTGAAGCGATGACCCGGCATCTGCACGCACGCGGCATTTCCCTGTCACCAGCCAGTCTGATGATCACGAGCGGAACCCAGCAGGGGATCGATCTGGTGGCCCGTACCTTTATTGGCCCCGGCGACGCGGTATACCTGGAAGAGCCCAGCTACACGGGGGCCATCGATGTATTTGCCGGAAGGGGAGCGGAGATGATTTCCGTTCCGATGGATGAAGACGGCATGCGCATCGACCTGCTGACGAAGCTGTGCGACCGCCGTCCGCCGAAGCTGATTTATACGGTGCCGACGTTCCAGAATCCAAGCGGGGTCACAATGAGTACAGAAAGAAGACAGCGGCTGCTGGAGCTTGCCCGGAGCTACCGCTGTCTCATTGTGGAGGACGACCCATTTTCGGATCTGTATTTTCATTCTCCCCCTCCGCCGTCCATCAAGAGCATGGACAAGGACGGGCATGTCGTCTACATGAAGAGCTTCAGTAAAGTGCTCGCTCCAGGCTGCCGGATGGCCTGTTTAGCGGCCGAAGGCGATATCCTTGAGCGGTTGATCGCCGCAAAGGCGGCCAGCGATCTGGGCGGTCCGCTGCTGATCCAGCTCGCGCTGCTCCCGTTCATTTCCGGCCGTTATGACGCCTACATGAAGGGATTACGGTCTTCGCTGCGTTCACGGATGGAACGGGCGGCCAGACTGCTGAAACGCCACGCGCCGCGTGGGGTACGCTGGAAACTCCCCGAAGGCGGACTCAATTTATGGCTGGAGCTGCCGCATTCCGTTGACGTCGGGGAGCTGTACCGAAAGGCATCGCGGCTGGGCATCTCTTTTCTGGCGGGAAATGTATGCTATGCGGGCGAGCCTTCGACCAGTCATATCCGGCTCTGCTACGCGCAGATGGAGGAAGAACAGATGGAGCGCGGGCTGCTGCTCCTTATACCGCTGCTGAAGGAAGCCATGAAAGAATCAACGGGCTGACCGGCGCATTTAGGGGCTTGTTTCCAGTCTCCGTTCCAGCAGCTTGATCTTCTCCCGGACATGCTGCGGCCAAAGCTCAAGCGGCACCTCGCCGCCGGACGCCGCCTGCAGCGTCTTGTAGATGTCGACCTGCCCCCAGCCGTAATATTTGTCGTGGCCCGGAGAGCCGAGATCGACGGCGTTCTTGGTCATGAGATCCATGACCTCCTTGTTCGTCAGATCCGGGTTTAGTGAGCGTACCAGACCGGCGAGGGCGGCGGCATGCGGGCTGGCCATGGAGGTCCCGGACAGAGCCGCATATTGGCTGCCCGTATACGTGCTGGCAATGCTTTCGCCCGGCGCGGCAACATCGATGTAATCGCCGTAGTTGGAAAAAGACGCTCTTTCCCCCGAAGCGTTCGTCGCGGCCACAGCCAGCACTTCGGGATAGGCGGCCGGAAAGCCCGGTCGTTCCGTGTTGTCGTTGCCGGCGGCGGACACGAGCAGGACATCCCGGTCATAGGCATACTTGACGGCATCGTGCAGAAATTGCGAATCGGCATAATTGCCCAGACTGAGGTTGATGACCTTGGCTCCGTGATCGGCTGCCCAGATGATTCCCTCGGCTACGGCATAGGTGGTGCCCGCTCCACTGCTGTCCAGCACTTTGACGGGCAAAATTTTGTTGTACCAGCTGATGCCCGCAACTCCCTCGGCATTGTTGACCAAAGCGCCGATAATGCCGCAGACATGTGTGCCGTGGCCTACGTCATCGTCGGGTTTTCCTTTTTTGGAAATGGCGTTATAACCGGAAAGAAGCTGCCCCTTCAGATCGGGATGGTCGGCCTGAACGCCGGTATCCACGACCGCGACCGTGACTTTGTTGCTTCCTTTGGACAAATTCCATCCCCGGCTTGTTTCGATGGCAGGCAGATTCCATTGATAGGCGGAAAACAGCTGATCGTTCGGCGTAATCACCCCAGCCGTATTTTCATCGTTCACATCATTGGTTAAATACAAGTAGTGCGGTTCGGTATAGAGCGGCCGCCACTTATAGTGAAAATACGTCTTCAGCTGAGAATAAGTCATATCCGGCGAGCGGAAAATGTAAGCATATCCCAGTTTTCGGGGCGCTTCACAGTGAATGTCCGAGGAAATTGTCTGCAGCTGCCTTGGCTTCGGATGCCCTTCCCTGAACCGGACAACAATTTCATTCTCGTAATAATGGCTCGCGTTCTCGTTGTCATGTCCCGTCTTGACGGTAATGTCCTGCAGCGTGTCGGTATGCACGGATTCGACCCGGAAACGGCCTTCTTTGGGGTAGGGGATCAGGCGCAGATTTTTGCGCTGATGCTCCGCCACCCGGTTAAGCAGGGTCTGGTCGATCAGGGCGAGAACGCCGAGCTTTCCGTCCCGGCTCCGCTGGCTCATGATGAAGTATTTGCGCTCACCGACGGTAAATGAAGGCGATTCGTAGGCTTGATGCTTTTTCACGGCCGATTTGGCGGCGTTCAGATACTGACGAAGCAGCCGATGCTGCTCGGGGGTGCCCTCCGGCGGAACCGATTTGAACGTTCGAACCGTTCCCGAGGAAAAATCAATCCACATCAGCATGGCTATATGCCCGTGGCTGCGCTGCAGCTTCTCCGCATATAATGCAACATCATGGGCCGGCTTGCCTTCCGTTTCCGTCAGCATGGCGTTCAAATCACGGCCCGCGTCGGCCCGGCTCAGCTTTTCCGTGGCGTACACATCCTGTACCAAGGCGGTCTTTTTCAGGGAGTGCTCCCTGACCGGATGTTCGGTGCCTTGATGCAGCCCGTCCGTCCCCTTGTCGGGACGCGAGGTCAGGCTCACCGCCAGCACGGAAGCGCAGACCGCGGTGAGCAGACCGGCGATGGCAATATTTTTACGCGACATAAATTCCGCTCCTCCTAGGCAATGTATTAAGGTTAGAATGGGAGACAGCCGCCTGATTTATGCATGCATACAAAAGGATACCGCCGTTCATTATTTTGTGATAGGATAGACATGAAAACGATTGAATTACAAGGAACTATGTAACTGCAAGCCAATTAATGTTAACGACAATAAGGGGGAGCTACCGCCATGTCAGCCAATGTTCAGAAATTGTGCGAAACGACGAGAGAAAAGCTAAAATATGCCATCGAGAAAATGGAGGCGTTCCTAAACCACTACGCATTGCCCCAGCTCTTGTCCGAGCAGGACGAAGAGGTGACGCATTTTTACCAAGGATTCCTGTCTGATCTCCGCCATTTGCTCGTATTCTCCGAGATGTCGTACGAGAAGCTGGGAGTTGCCCTCCGCCGGGCCACGTTCAATGAGGATTTCGCGCATAAAGCGCTCTATAACGTATATCATTACGGTGTGAACAACTTCTTTTATCCGAAAAATGAAAGCTACTCGGAAGACGGCCGTTACGCCTATACCGGACAAGATGCGATTCGCTTCCGCAAAAAACCGGTTCGTCCGGCGCGCGACATCATTCTGGACATTACCAAGGTGTATGAAGAGCTGCGGGATGATCTCACTTATTACGAGAACGATTATTTGACCGAACGCCGTATGCAAAATCAAGTATAGCTTCTGCAAAGTCTCCTTGGGCGCAAGTGCCCGGGAGGCTTTTTTCATTCTTTTCATTCGATCCGCAGCTCTTTCCTCGAAATTATGCTGCTTCCGGATTGCCCTCATTTGGGAACTCCTGCGCCGTATAGCGTCCCGGCCGGAAGGATATAATGAATCCGAGGTGATAATTAATGAATAATACTGCCAAAACGGTAGTCAACTGCAGTGTGAGCAACTGTCATTATTGGGGTGACAACAACCTTTGCAAGGCCGATTCGATCATTATCGAAATCGACAAGCACACTGGCAGCCGCTCGAAGGAAGAGTTCGCCGAGGAAATGACCTTTTCGAATCACAAGGATGTAGCGAACAATTCTTCGGCAACCTGCTGTCTGACCTTCAAGCCGAACTCCTAGGAGGCGCCCCATGGACAGTGGACAAAAAGGTTCGGGACCCAAAGGTTCCAGACGCAAAAAAATCACGCTGCGCCCGCGCAGAGTCGATTATCCTCGCAAAGCGCCCGAGCATCGGGAAGAATACGCTGCCGAGGTAAGTCCGCTTCCGGTCCGTACCAACTCTGCCGCCGGTTCGGTGGCAAGGCCTGCGGACAAGGAAGGAGAAGCGTACAAGACAGTCGGTTATGTAGGACTTGCCTTAGGAATCGCTTCTCTGTTCATTTGGCCGATTATTTTGGGTCCGTCCGCGGCGGTGCTGGGCTACTATGCCTATAATAATGGCCGCAAGACGGCAGGCGCCTGGGCAATCGGGCTGGGTATTGTCGCGACGCTGAGCTATTTTGTTATGATTCCATTCACGCGGTAAGTCAGGAAAGACATGGTGGACAAAAAAGGCTTTCAGACCTTAAAATAAGGGGCTGGAAGCCTTTTTTGGAAATACAAGAATTTATAAGTTTCACGCTTATAACAGACCTTGTATTTCTACGATAAACGCACTTGCGTCTTGAAAGACGGCGTCAGGCGTTTCATCTTGAGTATATTTAACAATTTTATTCCAAATGCCGATATACAGGGTATAGTATGAAATTATGGGAAGAGGGAATGCGGCAGCATGGAGATTAACCCAGCCGTTGCCAGCCGGTCTGGCGAACTGAAGTGGATTAACCTGAGAAGCTCAGCTGATGCGGGAGTGTCGTCAACAACGAATAAAGCTGTGGAGTCTGGATCGTTCAGGTTCGAGGCGATTCTTGAAGATAAAGCGTCGTCAGAAGGCAGTCGCCCTGCACGGGCTTCTTACGGAGACGGTCTGCTGTGGCAGCGAGTCGGCGCCTTGTCGTCAGGGGCTATTTCCGGGGAAATGACGAATACAGAGGTTGATGGCGCTGCGTTTGCAGCGGCTGGGCCGACGGAGTATGACGATCTTATCCAGGCGGCTTCGGCCAAATACGGAGTGCCGGTCGATCTGATTAAGGCGGTTATTGATACAGAGTCGTCATTCAATCCGAAGGTCGTTTCCTCCGCGGGCGCCAAAGGGCTGATGCAGCTGATGGACGGCACCGCCGAAGGCTTGGGCGTGTCCGATCCGTTCGATCCGGCCCAGAGCATTGACGGAGGCGTCCGCTACCTGTCTTATCAGCTGAAGCGGTTCAACGGTCAGGTAAATATGGCGCTGGCCGCTTACAACGCAGGTCCGGGCCGGGTAATGAAGCTTGGCGTAAGCACGGATGATGAGCTGATCGGTCAATTGGACAAGCTGCCGAAAGAGACTCAGGCCTATATTGCCAAAATAGAACGCGCCCGCGCCAAATACGCGGTATAATAGAAAGGGTCAAACGGGATATACCGCCAGCGCCATTTTTTTCGGACGCCGGATTCCCTGTTTGATCCTTTCACTTTATTTGCTGTAAAGGAGTTATGCCATATATGATTTACTGGGATTATGCCGCAGCGGCGCCGCCTTATGATGAGGTCGCCCGGACGGTAGAGCAGCTGATGAGGCTGCATTATGCGAATCCCTCCTCGTTGCACCGGGCCGGAGCCGAGGCGGCGGCTCTGATCGAGCGCGCCCGGGAAGTATGCGCCGCGGCTCTTGGCGTCATTCCGGGGGAGATCAGGTTCACCTCCGGAGCGACAGAGAGCAACAATCTGGCTATCAAAGGCGCCGCCCTGCAGTATACGAACAGGGGACGTCATATCATAACGACGGAACTGGAGCATCCATCCGTTTATGAAAGCTGCCTTCAGCTGCAAAGCATGGGCTGGGAGGTCACCTTCGTCCGGCCTGACGAGGACGGAGTGGTAAAGCCGGAGGAGGTTGCTGCCGCCGTGCGCCGAGATACGGTGCTGGTTAGTGTAATGCATGTCAATAACGAAATCGGCTCGGTGCAGCCGCTGGCGGAGATCGGCCGTGCCGTCAAGGCGGTCAACCCCCGGACGCTGTTTCATGTGGATGGGGTGCAGGGCTTCGGCAAGCTCCCTGGAGGGCCTCGGGATTTCGGAGCTGACCTATACAGCCTGTCTCCGCATAAAATACGCGGGCCCCGTGGAGTAGGCCTGCTGTATGTCAAGGAAGGCACTCAGCTGTTTCCGCTGCTGAGCGGCGGCTCCCATGAGGGAGGGCTTCGCGCCGGAACGGAAAATCTGCCTGCGATCGTTGCCGGAGCCAAAGCTGTTAGAATGGCTGCCGAGCGGCGCGGCGAATTCGTCTCCCGCATCCTGCCGCTTCGGAACCGCCTGCTGGCATTTTTGCGGAATATCCCGGAATTTTCCCTGAACAGCAGCGAGGAGGGGGCGCCGCATATTGTACATTTTTCTTATCCGGGCATGAAGGGCGAGGTCATGGCGCGCCAGCTGGAGCAGCTGGGCATGCTGGTATCCACCCGGTCCGCCTGTTCGTCGAAGCTGGCGGAGCCAAGCCGGGTGCTGCTGGCGATCGGCAGGGATGAGCACGCGGCGCTCGGCGGCATCCGCATTAGCTTCGGGGATGAGCATACCCCGGCCGATGTTGCCGCTTTGGAACAGGCGCTGCTTGGCGCGGTTAAAGCTTTGAAGATTGCGGAAGGAGGCATGCGGTAATATGAAACCGACTAACCCCGCGCAGATGGCGGGAAGAAGCACAGAATACGCCGACATGCTGCTGCTGCGTTTTGGCGAATTTACGCTTAAAGGCAAGAACCGCAGCCGTTTCGAGAACACGATGCTGCGGCATGTCAAGGGAATGGTCAAGCCCTATCCGAAGGCAAGACTGATTAAGGAATTTGGGAGAATTTACGTCGAATTGAACGGCGAACCGGCGGGAGAGCTGCTGGAAGCGCTCGCCAAAGTATTCGGCATTTCGTCAATCAGCCCGGTAAAGGCGGTCAAGCCCGAGCTTGAAGAAATCGTGGAGGCCAGCCTTCGGTTTATCGAGAAGGTCGATCCCGAGCCGGGCACGACCTTTAAAGTGAACGCCCGGCGGGTGTGGAAGGACTTCCCGTATGGCTCGCAGGAGATGAACCATTTAGTGTCCGCTCCAGTGCTCAAGACGTTTCAGGCGCTGTCCGTCGACGTCAGAAAGCCGATGCTGGAGCTTCGGGTGGAGGTCCGGGAGCATCAAGCCTATATTTTCTGCGAGAGTATTCCCGCGGTTGGCGGCTATCCGCTCGGCACGAACGGCAAGGCGATGCTGCTTCTTTCGGGTGGCATCGACAGCCCGGTGGCGGCCTGGTCTTCCATGCGGCGGGGGCTGGAGGTGGAGTGCGTCCATTTCTTCAGCTACCCTTACACGAGCCGGGAAGCGAGGCAAAAAGTAATCGATCTGGCGAGGGTGCTCTCGCGGTACTCGGGAAGAATCCGGCTGCACCTGGTTCCGTTTACGGAGGTACAGACCTCATTTGCCGGAATCGGCCAGGACAATTTGATCGTCACACTGATGAGAAGGGCCATGCTGAGGATTGCGACACAGCTGGCCGAACGCGAAGGCGCCCTGGCGATTGTAACCGGAGACAGCCTGGGCCAAGTCGCCAGCCAGACGCTGCCGAGCATGAACGTCATCGGGCGGGCTACCGATCTGCCGCTGCTGCGGCCGCTCGTCATGATGGACAAATCCGAAATTGTGGAGATTGCCCAGCAAATCGGCACCTACGATTTGTCGATCCTTCCCTATGAGGACTGCTGCACGCTGTTCTTGCCCAAATCGCCGACAACGAACCCGAATCTGAAGATCATTGAGAAGGTCGAGTCGTTGCTTCCCGGTTACGGGGAGCGGCTTGCCGAGGCGGTTGCGGCGGCGGTTACGATGGAGGTTACTCCGCACGGAAATGAGCGACCTGCCGATGAAGCCGATTTAATCTCTTCCGTCAAGGAAGACTGGTTCTAAAAGAAGACCTGCCTGAGCATGCTTGGGCGGGTCTTTGCGTTTATCCGCGATAACAGGACGGAAAGCATAGCTTGTCGCCTCCGAGCATACATGTAGTAACATGAGTGTTCGGGAGGTATGGGGGATGGACTCGATATGGCTGCTCGGAGAAATATTAATGGTGAATCTTGTGCTAAGCGGAGATAATGCGATGGTTATCGCGATGGCGAGCAAGAATCTGCCGGAGAGCCAGCGCAAAAAAGCGGTTTGGTGGGGATCAGCGGGCGCCGTCCTATTGCGCTGCATTCTGACCTTGGCCGCGGTGCTGCTGCTTAAAATTCCTTACATTCAAGCGGGCGGAGGAGTTCTGCTGCTGTTGATTTCCTTCAAGCTGCTGCTTGAGGAGGAAGACGAAGTCCGCGTGGGCGAAGGCTCCACGCTGTGGAAAGCGATCCGAACGATTTTGGCCGCCGATTTCATTATGAGCCTGGATAATGTGCTTGCCATCGCCGGTCTGGCGAAAGGCGATCTGGCGCTTATCGTCATCGGGATTGCGCTCAGCATTCCGGTGGTGGTATGGGGCAGCAGCGTGATCACCCATTGGCTGCACCGTTTTCCGGTGCTCATCTACATCGGGGCCTACATTCTCGCCTACACCGCCGGAGAGATGCTGCTGCGGGACGCCAAGCTGGGGGCGGTGCTGTCCATCCTGCTGCCGACTTTGCATTCGCTGCTGCCGGTCGCCCTGGGCGTTGCGGTCGTTGCGGCCGGGGGGATTAAACGGCACACGCCGAAAGCGGGATAGAATAACCGGCCGTGCTTCAGCTTATGGTCCGGCGGATCGGGCAGCTGAGTATTTCGAATTAGGCCCCGGTAACGGGGTCTTTTTTTAAAAATATAAGAAATGTATAAGCCTCATGCTTATCATTTTGACTTATACTTCTACGAGAAACGGTGGCATCCCTGAAAGGACGGTGCAGCCGTTTCTTCTTGATATGGAAAGATCTAATCTGGTGGAAAATTGCCGCATGATGGCGCTTTTTGCGTTTTTCGGATAAAATAAAGAAGAATCCTGAAGCGCGAAGGCAAGCCGTGCGGAGGGATAGAGATGCGATTGCCTGAAGGGATGAGTGGTAGGATGTCCTCGAAAAACGACATGAAGCTGGGTCTGTTCATCGTATGCGCGGGTCTCGTTATTTTGCTCGGAAAGCTGGGAGTCTTCGGATTTTTGGGACGGGCGTTGTGGCCGCTTCTTCTGCTGCTGCCGGGATTGTTCTTGCATGCTCTCGTCTTTGGCCGGCGTTTGACGCCTGCGGCCCTGGTTCCTGCCGGTATTCTCACCGTATACGGTCTGCTGTTTGGCCTGTGCAACACTTGGGGCTGGGGGCTGATGGCTTATCTCTGGCCGATGCTGCCGCTTGGCGTGGCGGTCGGTTTGTACGAGTATTCGCTGTTCGTTTCCCCTCGTAGCGGCGGACTCACTGCCGGGGCTGTGATTCTTGGCATAATCAGCTTGGTATTAATGTTCTTCAGCCTGCTCGGTACGGGCATTATGTATGTTCTCGGAGCGGTTCTCGTTCTGGGAGGAATCTGGCTGATCGTGGGACGGAGCGGCGGCAGGAACAAGTGGAACAGGGGCTGGTAAGCTTCTTCCTTCTGGAAAATTGTTTTTTCATGAAAAGACTTGCTTTTCACAGTGCTTTCACGATACAATTGGAAATAATGTCGAAGCGTCGGGTTTTGCGTCCGGCGCTTCTTTTATGAAACCTTCGATTCCCGCTGCAAATTTTAAATGATTTTATTTGATAAATGAAAGGATTTGGATACAAATCATGCATTCAAGAGAACAAATTCGCAACATTGCGATCATCGCCCACGTTGACCATGGCAAAACGACGCTCGTCGACCAGTTGCTGCAGCAGTCGGGTATTTTCCGCGAGCACGAGACGGTACAGGAGCGCGCCATGGATTCCAACGATCTGGAACGGGAACGCGGCATTACGATTCTGGCCAAGAACACAGCCATTACCTATAAAGATTTTCTCATCAACATTGTGGACACGCCCGGACACGCCGACTTCGGCGGAGAAGTTGAACGGATTATGAAGATGGTTGACGGCGTTCTGCTCGTCGTTGACGCCTATGAGGGCTGCATGCCGCAGACGAAATTCGTGCTGCGCAAGGCGCTCGAACAGAATCTGACCCCGATCGTCGTCGTCAACAAAATCGACCGCCCGGCCGCTCGTCCGAGCGAAGTCATCGACGAAGTGCTGGACCTGTTCATCGAGCTGGAAGCGAGCGACGATCAGCTTGAATTCCCTGTCGTCTACGCATCCGCGCTGAACGGAACGTCCAGCCTTGATCCGGAGAAGCAGGATGACAACATGCTTGCCCTGTATGAAACCATCATCGAGCATATCCCGTCTCCGACGGAAAGCGTAGAAGAGCCGCTGCAATTCCTTGTTACCCTGATGGACTATAACGAGTATTTGGGCCGTATCGCCATCGGCCGGGTCAACCGCGGAATTATCCGCCAAGGTCAGGCCATAACGGTTATCCAGCGCGACGGCAAGCACAAGTCGGCGCGCATCGAGAAGCTGTTTGGTTTCCAAGGCCTGAAGCGGGTGGAGACCGAAGAAGCCGGCGCGGGCGACATCGTGGCGATTGCCGGCATCAAGGACATCAACATCGGCGAGACGATTGCCGATCCTGCGAACCCTGAAGCGCTGCCTGTTCTGAAGATCGACGAGCCGACAATGCAGATGACCTTCCTGGTCAACAATTCTCCGTTCGCCGGCAAGGAAGGCAAATGGGTAACCTCCCGCAAACTGCGCGAGCGTCTGTTCAAGGAGCTGGAAACGGACGTTTCCCTGCGTGTGAACGAAACCGACAGTCCGGACGCCTTTATCGTTTCCGGCCGCGGCGAGCTGCATCTCGGCATTCTGATCGAGAACATGCGCCGTGAAGGATATGAAATGCAGGTTTCCAAGCCTGAAGTTATCGTCAAGGAAATCGACGGCGCCAAGATGGAACCGCTGGAGCGCCTTCTTATCGACGTGCCGGAAGACAGCATGGGCTCCGTTATGGAAAGCTTGGGCAGCCGTAAGGCCGAAATGGTCAATATGATCAACAACGGCAACGGCCAGGTCCGTCTTGAATTCCTGATTCCAGCGCGTGGTCTGATCGGCTACAACACGCATTTCCTGACACTGACACGCGGCTACGGCGTTATGAACCATGCGTTCGACAGCTATGCCCCGCTGATCGGCGGCCAGGTTGGCGGACGCCACCAGGGCGTGCTTGTCTCGACCGAGACCGGAACTTCCACCTTCTACGGCATGATGGGTGTGGAAGACCGCGGTACGCTGTTCCTGGAGCCGGGCACCGACATATACGAAGGCATGATCGTGGGCGAGCATACGCGCGACAACGATATCGTCGTGAATATCTGTAAGGAAAAAGCATTGACCAACGTCCGTTCCGCAACGAAGGACGAGACTGTCAAGCTGAAGACTCCGCTCCTCTTCTCCCTGGAGCAGGCGCTGGAATACCTGAACGATGACGAATATTGCGAGATTACGCCGAAATCGGTTCGCCTGCGCAAGAAAATTCTGAATAAGAGCGAGCGCGAGCGCGCGGAGAAACATCGCAAAATGGCTGAGGCCAATATGTAATCAAGGGCAAGCAGCCCCTAAAAGGGATCAGCCGCCGGAATTTATTCCGGCGGCTGTCTGTCCTTTATCGGACCTTTCGCGATCAAGGCCCAAGCGGTAAGATTTGGCTCCAAGGCATCAGCAGTTTTTTAAGGCGGCGCCGAGCCTTTCGATGTTATAATGGATACAGTATCCATTACCCGACAAGGAGTGGCTGTACCTATGCAAATCTGGTTTGCGGAGCACCCCTTTATTGCCTTTGTCGTTATCTTTATTTTGCTTGGCTTTGTGTATAACCGGGTATTTCGGGTCAATCAGAAGCTGTCTCTTGCGAAGGAAATTTTGCTTTATGTGATGATGGCTTTCGGCTCGGGGATATTGCTCATTTTTCAGCATGACAAGCTGCCGATTATTCAGTGCCTGCTCGTCGCAGTTGGCCTGATGCTGCTCGTTCGTGTACGCCACTTCGCCGAGGCAAGGCAGAAGCGAAAAGCCGCGGCTGACACCGCCAAACGGCGGTATTAGTGCAACTTTGCAGAGAAATACACGTCTGATATAGCAAGTGATATTTTACTTATTCCCACTTTAGAAAAGGACTTTATTTAATTATGAGTACAAAAAACGGAAGCTTGCCTCCAAGGTCCAGAGGACAGAGAGGCGGAAGCGGAAGGCCCGGCGGACCGGCTCCGAAGAATCCGGTTCGTAAGAAGAAGAAACCCGGCTTCATGTCCCGGCTGGGAAGAATGATGTTAACCCTGGTACTGATCTCGGCGCTTGTCGTGATCGGATATTTCCTGTATTTATACTACAAGCTGGATAGCGGAGTGCTGGATACAGGAGTCAACCAGCCGGTGGCGGCCGGGAATTCGGCCAAGGTGAAGCCGCTGACGATGCTGCTGCTAGGAACGGATTACCGGCCGGAGCACAAATCGTATCTGACGGATGTCATTATGGTGGTCACGCTTAATCCGCAGACGAAGTCAGCAACAATTGTGTCACTTCCCCGCGATACGTATATGGAGCTGGAAGGCTACAAGAGAACGAAGATCAACGAATACTATACGAGGTTCAAGGGCAAGGAAGATACGTCGGGCATCTCAGCCGAGGATGAAATGAAGACCATGATGGGCAAGTATCTGGACGTAAAAATCGACTATGTGACAATCCTTAATTTCCAGGCCTTCCGCAAGGCGGTCGACGAACTTGGCGGCGTGAAGGTAAATATCAGCGAGGATATGTGTTACACGGACAGCGTGGACGGCACCGACATCAATCTGAAGCAGGGTCCCGCCAAGCTGGACGGCGACAACGCGCTTGACTATGTCCGTTACCGCAAATCCAACTGCGATCCGAAGACGAAACCTTCCGATGATTTCGACCGTAACCGCCGGCAAAGCGAAGTGCTGCATTCCCTCATGGATCAGATGCAGTCGCTGGGCGGAGTCGTCAAAATCGGCGGCGTGCTGGATGCGATCAACGACAATATGCAGACCGATCTTGAGAAGGACCAGATCAAGAATATGATCGCGGCGTATTGGCAAATGTCCAAAAATAATGTCGAGTTCAGGCCGGTAACCGGCACCTGGCGCAGCCCTTATGTATATATTAACGAAGAAGAGCTTGACGCCGCGAAGCGAAGTCTGAAAGACCGGCTGTCCGGAGCCGCTCCGGCGGCCTCCGCAGCCCCTTAGAACGCCGCTCCGAAGGCTGCCCGGCCTTCTCAAATTGAATGCAAGTTTGGGCTTATGATATAATATAATTAACTAAGCTCTACTATGCCGCACAAGGGGGGCCTGTCAACATGTCCGAATCCGTTGCCCAGCTTACCGATTCTTTGCTGAAGATGCTGCAAAACGAAACATTCGTACTGCTTAATACTGTCGACGCGGAAAGCGGCGGCCCGACCTCCACGGCTATTTCGTGGGTGTACGCGGTGAATGCCTCCACGCTCCGGCTCGCCATCGACCACCGTTCCCGGCTGGTCAGAAACATGAAAGAGAATCCCCTGGTCACGCTGACCGTCTTCGGGGAAGGTACGGTTCATGCCATTAACGGCCGTGCCGTGGTCAAGATCGATCCGCTTCCCGAGGTTCCGTTCGAGATGTGCTGCTTTGATGTGCAGATCTCTGCGGTGCGGAATGCGCTCTTTTATGGCGCTCAGCTGGAATCAGCTCCAAGATATGGCAAGACCTACGATCAGCGTGCGGCGGAGAAGCTTGATGGACAAGTGTTTGCCGCAATGCAAAAAGCCTAGTGATAAGTTCACTGGGCTTTTTTTGGCCTTGTCATCATTCAATTTGCGGATGAAACTGTCGATATTAAGGTTAATGCTGGCCTCGTGGCGTCGTGTCTTCAGGCAGCTGAGGAATAATCCGCCCGATAATGTCGGCCATTTCGGCGGCGAACCCGGAGACCGGGCGGCCCTGGCGGAAGTGGCGGCTAAGCTCGGCGAGACGGGCCGACACGTCGGCGTCCGCGGTTACGAGCGTATTAACGCCGGCAGGGTCCTTGCGCAAAGCCTCGGCCACCGAGTATTTGACCGTACCCACTCTGGAGCGGCTGAGCGATCCGTCCACGTCGATGCCGACAACGGCGGTTCTGCCCATTACGACGCAGTGCGCTCCTTTTACGCCGGGAACTCTTTCGGCCAGCCGTTCCAGATGATCTTTCAGCTCGGCATCGCTTAGCGTGACAACGGCTGTTCCGTCCGCTGCCGTACCATCGCCAGCCAGCGGCCTTACCCCGCGTTCCCTGTTATTTACGCCATTCATTGCCGAATGTTTATCCTGAGGAGAGGGTGATGACTGTTTTTTGACCATACCGCAGCTTGTCAGCAGCAGCGTAAGGACCAGCAACAGACACATTGATTTTCTCATGGATGCATGCTCCTTTCGTCCAATATACGTTCTGGTTTTATCTTTGCCAGAGGCGAAAAGAGTTATGTATCTTTAAGACAAACCAGGCGCTGTGGAGGGGATAACATGAAAAAGATCTTTGTACTGGATACCAATGTACTGCTTCACGACCCCAATTCGATTTTTTCGTTTAAGGAGAATGAAGTGATCATTCCCGCCGTGGTACTGGAAGAAATCGATAACAAGAAGCGGAATGCCGACGAAATCGGACGCAATGCCCGGACGGTGTCCCGCCTGCTTGACGGACTTCGCGAGCGGGGGCATCTGCACAGCGGCGTGGAGCTTGAGCATGGGGGCAAATTGAAGGTCGAACTGAATCACCGCAGCTTTATTAAGGTGCAGGAAATGTTCGGCGAGGTATCCACTGACAATCGGATTTTGGCTGTGGCGCTAAATTATTTGCAAGAAGAGAATGAAAAGGCCGATCCCCGGCCTGTCGTACTCGTAAGCAAGGATGTTCTGGTCCGCATCAAAGCTGATGTGCTTGGGATTACACCGGAGGACTATTTGTCCGACCGAACAGGCGATTTGGATGAACTGTATGCCGGTTACCAGACGCTGCCCGTCCACCCGGCGCTGATTGACGAATATTACAGTAACCGCAGCCTTTCGGTGAAGCAGCTGCAGCTGTCCTATCCGCTGTATCCACACGAATTCGTCATTCTGAAGGATGAGATTGGAAGCGGCAAATCCGCACTGCTTAAGGCGAATGGCGACGCGAGCCGCTTGGAGCCGCTGTATCTCGGGAACGATCCCGTATGGGGGATCAGCGCCCGCAATGCACAGCAGCGGATGGCTCTGGAGCTGCTCCTTAACGAAGACATTCCGCTCGTCACCATCACCGGCAAGGCAGGCACAGGCAAGACGCTCCTTGCGCTGGCCGCCGGACTGTTCAAGGTGGAGGATGAGCATAAATACAAGAAGCTGCTGATTGCCCGGCCCGTCGTTCCGATGGGCAAGGACATCGGCTACCTGCCCGGAGAAAAAGACGAGAAGCTCCGGCCGTGGATGCAGCCGATCTACGATAATCTGGAATTTCTGTTTGACACGAAGAAAGCCGGCGACATCGACAAAATATTGATGGGGCTCGGAAGCATTCAGGTCGAAGCGCTGACCTATATCCGCGGCCGTTCCATCCCGGGTCAGTTCATCATCATTGATGAAGCGCAGAACCTCTCGCGCCACGAAGTGAAGACGATCGTCTCCAGAGCGGGAGAGGGAAGCAAGGTCATCCTGATGGGGGACCCCGAGCAGATCGACCATCCTTATCTCGATGCCGCCAGCAACGGACTAAGCTACATCGTGGAAAAGTTCAAGCAGCAAGGTATCAGCGGCCACATCACGCTGGAAAAAGGCGAACGTTCCCGTCTGGCGCAATTGGCTGCGGATTTACTGTAAGGCCGTTTATATCTAAGGGCAACAGGCAAGGGCCGGGAGACCAACTCCCGGCCTTTTTTACTGCGCAGAAGGCTCCCTTTTCAATAGAAAGAAAGCGTTAACATTAACGGGCAGACAAATGTTCCGCAAAGCTGGTACAATGGGGAGGACGGGCTTGAACGGACAAGGAGGAGAACATGCTGAGACGTAAAAATTATTGGCTGCTGTTTGCTATTTTGCTGCTGTCGCTGACGAGCTTATCTCCAAGCATGGATCTGAGCGGACTGGACGGACCGCCTCCCCTGAACGGATATCAGATGCAGGCCCAAGACACAGCTTTCCGGCAAAAAGGCGAGCCTGCCCATCTGCGAATATCGGTGTCGCTCAGCGATGATGAACTTGGCGAGCTGCAAAAAATTAGCGATCAATACACACGGCTTAGCGGTGTAACCACCCAGCTGAAGAATCTCGGCGAGGCGGCCGGTGAGGCCGCATTGATGAAGGAGCTGACGATCGGGGACAGCCCCGACATCGTTATGACGGACATCCATCAGATCGGGGAGTTGGCCCGTCAGGGGTATTTGCTTCCCGCGGACGTTTATGAAAGCTCGCCCGGGGGGACGCCGCTGGCTTCCCTGCTTCCGCTTCTACAGTGGAACGGATACGTCTGGGGCGTGCCGCTCGATATCGATCCATATGTCTTCGTATTTTCGCAAGAGCGGCTGAAGGAGCTGGAAGCAGAAGGGCTTCCAAGTTCGCTGGACGAATGGAACCGGCTGCTGGAGCAGACCCGCCAAAAGTCCGGCAAGTATGTGCTTGCCATGGAGGCGGGGAGCGCCTACGGCTTGTCCGCTTTTATGGAAAGCGTCGGAAGCGGGCTGTTTCCGGTGAGCCGAAAGGCGCTGGATTGGGTCGTGCAGAACCACGGTTCCATCTATCTGACGGATGGCGGGGAAGGAGATCTCTGGAACTGGCTTCGGGAGGGAAAAGTCGCAGCAGCCGTTGTTCGGCTGTCCGAGTGGAAGAAGAACGAAGGCGCAGCCCTTACGGCGGAACTGCCACGAACGGATGATCAAACGGGTGAGCGGCTGCTGTACAGCCGCGGCTTCGCGCTCTCCGCGCAGTCCCGAAGTCCGGAGGCGGCCGCCGGCTGGCTGTCCTATGTAACCTCGGAGAAGGCGCAGCGGGATTGGCTGGAGAATACCGGACGGCTGCCGGGGGTGGCGGAGCCGTACCGCTCGGGGCTGACCGGCGGCGTTCTTCCGTTTGACGCCGGCGGTCTGGTGATGGACGGGGGCGGCCTGGGCGGGACGGCGAAGGCCGGTTGGAGCGAAATTACTTCGGCGGCAGGCTTGCTGCTGGCCGGCAAGGTGAACGCCGAGGGCTACGTCGCAGAGATCCTGTCATCCTCCGGGGCGGTAGGATGACAAGCCGTGACCGCGGTGTTGGCCTTTTTTTAGAATGACAGATCTAGCCTTACATGAAGAACGCCGTCCTTGCTGTCCACTTCGGTGGCGCGAAGAAACGAGACAATCTTGGACGGATAGAATCCGAGATCGAATTCCTCCTCCAGCGAGGCTCGCGTCGTATCCGGCAGCTCAAAGCCGTTGAAGACGATGCTGTCCACATGAAACATCAGTGCGTTGACCGGCTCTTCCTGAACTGTATAATGCCCCTGCAGGCGAAGCGATAAATCCCCGTCCTGGCCGGAGGCGATCACCGAACCGTTCTTGAACGTAAAGGCGAAGTTATCGAACAGCTTGTTCTGTGAATGCAGGAATTCGTTTAGATCCTCTTCTTTCAAATTCAAATCGTAAGTCACCCCCCGGCGCTTGAGAACACCATCACGGCTCTCCACGAACTGCGGCAGATGATTCATCGCCGAAGACAGCGCTTTGAAGTAAGTTTTAACTTCGTGCATCCCGATATTTTGCCAATAGGCCGTAAACTCCTCAAGCAGCGCCGTCATGCTCTGCGGATCTCCGCTATTCTGAATGCCGCCTTCAATTTCTTTGTGCAAAGCCTCGACCCGCAGCTTCTGCTCCTCCAGAGCGCTTTTTAGCTCCGCCAGTTCCTTCGACGAATGCTCAGCTGCAGCCAGTGTCGACTGCAGGTCATGGTATTGCTGCTCATACTCCGCCAGAATTTCCTTGTCGCGCCCCATAATCATCTCGTAGTAATCAAGCAGAATGAACCATTTGCTTATCGTTTTTGTGGACAGGAAAGCCATAAATAGAGGGTCCCTGTCTCCCGTATAGTAAGCGCGGATAACGGCGCCTGCCCGCTTTTCTTTTTCCGCGATCTCCGTCTGTTTCTCGTCGGCCTGACGGCTTAGTTCCACCGTTTTTTGCTCAAGCAGGCTTTGCTCGGCCCCGATGCGTTCGATTTCCTTTTGGATTTCGGCGGCTGACAGTGTTTGCTGCATGAGCCTGCGGGTTTCGGCGTTGTCTGGAAAGGACGACATGGAAGCAGGGGAGGTTGCGGAAGGCGCCGCGGGCCCGCCCGGGTCCGGATCGGCGGATGATAACGGTGCCGGGGGGGTTAGCAGCAGCGAACAAAAGAGCGGGATAGCCAGAGCGGCCGCGGCCAGTCGTTTAGGGGAGAGCACCGTCTCACCTCCTTGCAAGATTTGAACCGTTATGTAGGTATGATATGTTTGACCCTGTAAAAATATCATACCGCATTTCCGTGCGGCGGCCTATTGCCTTGGAACACAAAATAACCCCACATCGCGTGGGGCTTGGATTTCTGCGCTGTTGTAAATGTGCCGCTGGATGCACCGAGGCTTACAAGGGGAGGCCCATCCGGAAGACTGTCCAATAGCTGAAGCCGGTAAAAGTGACAATCATATACCCCCAAAACAGAAGGATATAGGTTCTTTCGGTGAATTTCATATAGCCCAGGATTACGAAAAATGCGGTCTGTAAAAAGAACAGCAGCGCCATCTCGACCATTTTCCCCGCAAATGCCATCAGGCCGATTACCAGCGTAAAGAATCCCAGAACCCGAAACATCCGAGCCACGTTACCATCCCCTCCTTAAGTTAGAACGAACGGAATACCTCTAATCCATTATACCCGGCCCATAAAATAGTTGTAAACGAATTCAATAAAAAATGAGACCGTTTTCTGTGAAAATGTGATTTGTGTTATTGACGGACAAAACGGGCGGTGTGAAGCGATTATTTCCCGGTTTGCGTATGAGCGGAAGACAAATTGGAAATACAAATGAGTATCAAATAGATTCTATGAACTCTATGAGAGGCATAGGAATGGAGTAAGCAGCTTTTATCCCCATTCACTGGCCGGCGGCACCGTCGGTTACTAAGATGGTTATTTCAAGATGTTACTAGGAGGTTTGGCTCTATGACAGCCATTAGACAAGACGCCTGGAGCGAGGAAGACGATCTCATTTTGGCGGAGGTCACCCTTCGTCATATCCGGGAAGGGAGCACGCAATTGGCCGCTTTTGAGGAAGTGGGCGAGAAAATCGGCAGGACATCGGCAGCCTGCGGATTTCGCTGGAACAGCTGTGTGCGCAAAAGCTACGAGGAAGCGATTGCCATTGCGAAAGGACAGCGTCAGAAAAGGAGCTATCTGAAAAAACAAAACTCGTCCAGAGGCGCCCAGGTTGCCGGTTTCATCATGAGTGACGGCGAGGACGACTACGGAACGGAAGATACCCCGAATTCCCTGTCCATCGACGCTGTTATAAGGTTCTTGAGACAGTGGAAGGGGACTTATCAGGAAGCCGGCCGTCAGCTGAAAATGCTGGAGCGTGACCTTCGCGACAAGGAAGAGGAACTGGCGGAGCTGAGAGCGGAAAATGAGAGATTGTCCAAAGAAGTGAATACGGCCCAAAGCGATTACCGTGTAGTCAACGACGACTACAAGGCGCTGATCCAGATCATGGACCGTGCCCGCAGGCTGGCCTTTTTAAGCGAGGAAGAAGAGGAGATCAAGAACCGGTTCAAGATGGATGCCAACGGCAATCTGGAACGGATCGAATGAAGTCATGCAAGCCTGAACACAAAATCCCGCCAGCGGTGTGAAAGAAAGCCGCGATGGCGGGATTTTCCTTTTGCCTCCGGCGCGGTATACTAGATCAGTAAACCCCGTACAGCGGGCTGACGGCATTGAAGCTTTCCGCTTGTCTCCTGGCTTGTGCGGGATCTCGGATGCTTTTTTCATTTAATATTTGCAGGCGGTGACTGGAGGATTGAAAATCGAGATCATCGGAGCGGGCTCGCTAGGGCTTTTGCTGGCAGGAAAGCTGATCCGTTCCGGAACAGGCGTCCGGCTGTGGTGCAGAAGCGGGGAACAGTGCGCGGCGCTGGCGGCAGCTGGCTTGACGATAAGCCATATTGACGGAAGGGAGCCGGTCTTCATTCCGGGAAGCGAGATCGAAGCGGTCCCTATAAGCGAATTTCCGCGTCTTTATCCGGAATCGCCCGGAGACTGGCTGGTGCTCACCGTGAAACAGGGAGTGCTGCACGGCACGCTGCCGGAGCTTCTTGGACCTCTTCGGGAGAGTGAGGTCAATGTCCTGTGCCTGCAGAACGGCTGGGGGCATATGGAGCTGCTGCAGAAGCTGCTGCCGGCAGCCACTTTGTATACGGCCGTCACGACGGAAGGGGCTAGACGGGAGTCTCCGGTGCGGGTCGTTCATGCCGGGGCCGGGCAGACGTCCATCGGAATATGGGGCGGAGGTGAGACCGTCCGGAATCAAGCGGCTATCCGTATGGCGGATACGCTTCGTTCAGCAGGATTTTCCGTTCTACTGTCGAATGAAGTGAAAGCCATGATTTTCCGGAAGCTTGCAATCAATGCGGTCATCAATCCCCTGACCGCGATTTGGCGCATCCCGAACGGCGAACTGCTAAGTACGGAGCTGCGCGTGCGAATGATGAAAGAGCTGTACGAAGAAACGGCCGCCGTCTACGAGGCCTGCGGAATAGCCTATGAAGACAGCCTGTGGAACGACATCCTGGAGGTCTGCCGGGCGACGTCGGGCAATCATTCGTCCATGCTGGCGGACGTGCTGTCTTCAAGAGAGACGGAAATCCGCTGGATTAACGGCAGTTTGGTGGCGCTGGCAGATCAGGCAGGCGTCGATGTCACCGCGCACCAATGGGTCATCCGGATGGTTGAGGGCATGTTTGTAAAGGAGAGGTGAAGCCGCTTGGAATGGCTCCGCAGTTCGCTGATTGTATTAAGCATTTTGCCTGTGCTGCCTTTTTTGCTTGTCTATTTTATCTCCATTCGCCTGGGAAGGGGCAGGAAGCCGTCTCTTCAGCTGGCGATGGACGTGACGACCGCCTTTCTTCTTTTTTCCGTTTCGGCGCTGTTTAACAACCTGTTTCAATCGGGCTTCGGGTTCTATCTGATTCTTCTGCTGGTGCTGATTGCGGCCGGACTGATTGGAGGCGCACAGAACCGCCTGAAGGGAAGAGTGGATGGCAAAAGACTGCTGCGCGCCGTCTGGAGACTTGGCTTTTTGGTTATGGGGACAGGCTATGTGCTCTTCATGGTTTTTGGAATGATCAAGTATATACTACGAGCGATGTGATATAATATGACGCGGTTTAAGGGTCTTTTGTCACATAACGTTAAAATTTTGAAAAAAAATGATAATCCTAGAACAATCCTCTGGATTTTTTTGACCACTGGTTGTATAATCAGAAACCATATAACACATTCTATTTAGGGGGAACTGCTAGATGAAGAAGAGTAAAAGTCTTTTGCTTCTGTTCGCACTCGTTTTAGTCATCGGAACCGTGCTTGCAGGATGCGGCGGTGGCAATAATGCTACCACGAACACTGGAAACACAGCAGGCAACACGCCAGCCGCTACTGATGGAAGCGCATCGGGAGAGAAGCTTGCTGCTGATCAAACGCTTAAAATCAATTTGATGTCCGAGCCTCCGACATTCGATCCGGCTCTTGCCAACGACAGCCAAGCCAACACGGTACTGAAGACCATGTACGAAGGCTTGACCCGCATGAACGATGAAACCGGACAAGCCGAGCCGGGCATCGCTGCGACATGGGATCTTTCCGCTGACGGATTAGTATATACGTTCCACCTGCGCGACGCCAAGTGGAGCAATGGAGACGCTGTTGTAGCCGGCGATTTCGTTCGCGCCTGGAAACGAGTCCTTGATCCTGCTGCTGCAGAACCGGCACCTTATTCTTACCAATTGTACTATCTGAAGAACGCACAAGAATACAATGAAAAGAAAGTTACCGACTTCAACCAAGTAGGGGTTAAAGCGGTTGACGACAAAACGCTCGAAGTGACGCTGAAAGCGCCAACTCCTTACTTCCTGGGCCTGCTGTCCTTCTATACTTACTACCCGGTTCACAAATCGGTTGAAGGCAACGCAAAATGGGCAGCAAGCAAAGACACTATGATTGTAGACGGTCCTTTCACTCTGACAGAGTGGACGACCGGACAATCGATTCAAGTATCCAAGAATGAAAACTACTGGGATAAAGATTCCATTAAATTGAGCAAAATCGACTTCTCGCTCGTGAACAGCAGCGCTACCGAACTTTCCGCCTACGAGAGCGGCCAATTGGACTATTCAGGTCTCCCTACCGGCGAAATTCCGACGGAGCAGCTCCCGATCGTACAGCAAAAGTACCCGGATGAGTTCCAAAGAAAAGGCATTGCAAGTGTATACTACTATGAGTTCAACGTAACCGAGAAGCCTTTTGATAACGTCAAGATCCGTAAGGCTCTTGCGATGACAATCGACCGTCAAACACTGATCGATAAGGTAACATTGGGTGGACAACTTCCGGCATTTGGCTTTGTTCCTCCAGGTATTGCCGGCGCTAACGGCGAATACCGTACGGCTATCAAAGACAGCTACTTCACTGAAGATGACGCACAAGCCAAGACCTTGCTTGAAGAAGGTCTGAAAGAAGAAGGTCTGACCAAACTGCCGACTTTCACTTTGTCTTACAACACGAGTGAAGGCCATAAGAAGATTGCTCTGGCAATCGCTGACATGTGGAAGAAAGCTCTGGGCGTTGACGTGAAGTTGGAAAACCAGGAATGGGCAGTATTTATTGAAAACCGTCAACATCAGAACTTCCAAGTTGCCCGTGCAGGCTGGACAGCGGACTACAACGATCCGATGACCTTCCTCGATATGTGGGTAACAAAAGGCGGCAACAACGATACCGGCTATGCGAACCCTGCATACGACAAGCTGATTGCCGATGTAAAAGCAACGGATGATGCTGCGGTTCGTCAAGAGAAATTTGCCGCAGCTGAGAAAATGATCATTCAAGACGACATGATCCTGATTCCGCTTTACTACTATAGCAACAACTCGCTGACCAAGCCTTACCTGAAAGGTGTAACGCTTGATTTCAGCGGCGGAATCGACCTGACTCGCGCTTACCTTCTTGAGCACTAAGATTCGCTTTAAACTACAGCAACCCTATTTAATTGAATAATTAAATAATCTGAAGTAGTTCAAGCACTTCGGGATATATATGTGGAATTCCATATATATCCCTTTTTTTTTGAATTATTATTCATGAATTTTTTTAAAAGAAACGGATGCCGTTCCTGAAAGAAGGCGCAGCCGTTTTTCCATGTGTCAGTTGACGTTTGAATATTATGGGTATTTACAGATATAGAAAATGGACAAGTGGTTAATTATTTCATAAAATCATTATTAGATGTGAAAAATTTGTCGAAGGAGGTGTTGACGGGCATGATACGCTATGTTGCAAATAAGTTTTTCTATATGCTGGTTTCGCTGTTTGTGCTGATCTCGGCCACGTTTTTCCTGATGAAAGCCATACCGGGCGATCCGTTTACATCCGAGAAGAAAATTCCGGACGAAATTCGCCAGCGGCTGTATGTACAGTACGGATTGGACAAGCCCGTCTTCCAGCAGTATATCAAATACTTAAGTAACATCATTCAAGGTGATTTTGGGGTTTCAATGAAACGCTTGAATCAGGACGTATCGCATATTATAAGCCAGACTTTCTCCGCTTCTCTGAAGTTGGGGCTTGTAGCAATTATTGTGTCGATTATTGTCGGCGTTCTGCTCGGCATGCTTGCTGCGCTGTACCACCGGAAATTTATCGACACCGCAGCGATGGTGCTGGCGGTGCTCGGAATAGCGGTACCAAGCTTTGTGCTGGCTACGGTGCTGCAATATATCTTTGCTTCAAAGCTGGGTTGGGTTGATGTTATGGGCTTCAATGATCCATTGGACTATGTGCTTCCAGTTGCCGCATTGTCGGCTCAGCCGATCGCATTCATTGCTAGGCTAACCCGATCCAGTATGCTTGAAGTGCTGCATGCGGATTATATCAAAACGGCGAAGGCCAAGGGTCTTAGCTGGGTCGTTATCCTTTTCCGCCATGTGCTGCGAAACGGCATTATGCCGGTCGTGACTTATGTGGGGCCGATGACGGCAAACATCGTTACCGGTTCCGTTGTAATCGAACAGATTTTCGGGATCGGTGGTATCGGCAAGCAGTTCGTCGAAGCGATTAGCGTTCGCGACTATCCGATCATTATGGGAATTACAATTTTCTACGGTATTCTGCTCATGGCTACGCGCTTCATTACGGACGTTGCTTATGTCTTTATAGATCCGCGCATTAAACTGAGTGGAGGAAAGGAGGGCTAAGGAGTGGCAGTAGAACAACATATGGTTCCGCCGGGCGTTAATCTGCAGCCCGAAGATTTCCGTAAGATTGGCGTGGATGAGAAGCAGGCGGAAGTTATTGAACGGGAAAGTCTGTCGGCTTGGCAGGATGCTTGGTACCGTCTGCGCCAGAACAAGGCGGCTATGGTATCGTTGGGCCTGCTTGTATTAATTATTATAGGTGCCATTATCGGCCCGCATTTAACACCTTATACGTATGATTCGAATGATTTGCTGAATACCAACCAGCCGCCGTCTGGAGCACATTGGTTCGGAACCGATGACCTGGGCCGCGACATGTTCGTCCGCACCTGGTACGGCGCGCGTATTTCCTTGATTGTAGGTCTGGCCGCAGCCCTAATTGACCTTCTGATCGGTGTCATTTACGGTGGAATCATGGGATTCTTTGGCGGACGTACGGACAGCATTATGAACAAAATTTCTGAAGTTCTGTATTCCATTCCATACCTGCTCGTTGTTATTTTGCTTCTGGTTGTACTGGAGCCAAGCTTGTGGACGATTATTCTGGCGCTCACGATTACAGGCTGGATCAACATGTCCTGGATTGTGCGCGGGGAAATTATGCAGCTTAAGAACCGCGAGTTCGTTCTGGCCTCCCGCTCAATGGGGGCAGGTAGCGGCCGCCTTTTGTTCAAGCATCTTCTTCCTAATGCGGTTGGACCCATTATTGTAACCATTACGCTGTCCGTTCCGAATGCGATCTTCGCGGAAGCATTCCTGAGCTTCCTTGGACTTGGTGTACAAGCACCGAGAGCTTCGCTCGGTTCGATGATCAGTGATGCGTTGACCGGCTGGCTCGCATTCCCATGGCGCATGCTGTTCCCGGCTATTCTCATCAGTATTACAATGCTGGCCTTTAACATTTTCGGCGACGGCCTTCGCGACGCGCTTGATCCTAAATTGAAGAAATAGGAGGTGAACGATAATGGACCCCATTTTACAGGTAAAAGATTTGCATGTTTCGTTTTTTGTAAGTGGCGGTGAAGTACAGGCCGTCCGCGGTATGAATTTCGAGATCGGCAAAGGGGAGACGGTAGCGATCGTCGGCGAGTCCGGCAGCGGAAAGAGCGTTACCGCCCAATCGATTATGCGGTTGATTCCTTCTCCACCGTCCAAAGTGAAGCAGGGCGAAATTATTTTCCAGGGACAGGATCTTCTCAAGAAAAGCATTAAAGAAATGGAAGCTATTCGCGGCAAAGACATTGGCATGATATTTCAAGACCCGATGACCTCTCTTAACCCTACGATTAAAGTGGGCAAGCAAATCACGGAAGTATTGATCAAACATCAGAAAATGTCAGCGGCCGAAGCGACCAAGCAAGGCATTGAAATGTTGAAGCTTGTCGGTATCAAGAATGCCGAGGCCCGCTTTTATCAATATCCCCATGAATTTTCCGGCGGTATGCGGCAGCGGGTCATGATCGCAATCGCGCTTGCCTGCCGTCCGGCGCTGCTTATTGCGGACGAGCCGACCACGGCTCTGGACGTGACGATCCAGGCTCAAATCATGGACGTTATGAAAGATATGCAGCAAAAGCTCGGCACCTCCATTATTCTCATCACGCATGACCTTGGCGTTGTTGCCGGAATGTGCGACCGGGTTATCGTTATGTACGCGGGTGAAGTGGTTGAAACGGGAACAAGATGGGAAATTTTCAAAAACCCGCAGCACCCGTACACGAAGGGACTGCTTCGTTCGATGCCGCGTCTGGACCAGAAGAAAGGCGAGCCGCTGATTCCGATCGTCGGCACGCCGCCCGATCTGATCAAACCGCCGATCGGCTGCCCATTCACCGCGCGCTGCAGTGAAGCGATGGCGATCTGTGAAAGAATCGATCCGGGTACTACGGAATTCAGCGATACGCACACTGCACGATGCTGGAATCTTCATCCGATGGCCAAGGAGGTGCAACGCTCTTGAGCAAGCAATTGATTGAGGTCGAAGGCCTGAAGAAGTATTTTAATGTAGGAAAAGGCAAGGTGCTCAAAGCGGTAGACAACATCAACTTCTCGATTCGGGAAGGTGAAACGCTCGGCATGGTGGGCGAGTCCGGCTGCGGCAAGACGACAGCTGGCCGCACGGTCCTTCGTTTGTACGAACCAACCGCAGGCAGCGTCAAGTTTAACGGAACGGATATTTACAAGCTGTCTCCGGGTAAGATGAAGGCGATGCGCCGTGACATGCAGATGATATTCCAGGACCCGTATGCTTCGCTTAACCCGCGCTTTACGGTGTCGGACATCATCGGCGAAGCGCTGGATATTCACAACATGGCCGGAAGCCGCGCCCAGCGGAAGAAGCGGATCGAAGAGCTGCTCGATATGGTTGGCCTTAACCATGACCATGCTTCGCGGTACCCGCATGAATTCTCCGGCGGCCAGCGCCAGCGGATCGGGATTGCCCGCGCCCTTGCGGTCAATCCGAAGTTCATTGTCTGCGACGAACCGATTTCGGCGCTTGACGTGTCCATCCAAGCGCAGGTCGTCAACCTGCTTAAAGAGCTTCAGAACCGTTTGGGTCTGACCTATTTGTTCATTGCGCATGATTTGTCCATGGTTAAGCATATCAGCGACCGTGTGGCGGTAATGTATCTTGGCAAAATGGTTGAGCTGGCCGAAAGTGAAGAGCTGTACGCCAACCCGCTTCATCCGTATACAAAATCGCTGTTGTCGGCTATTCCGATTCCCGATCCGGAAATTGAGGTTAACAAGAAACGGTTGATATTGCATGACGAGCTTGGAAGCCCGATTTATTCGGCTGGCGAGAAGACGAACGAAGAAGAAACACAGCTGGTTGAAGTTTCGAAAGGCCACTGGGTAGCCAAGGCGTTTGCCTGATTCTGACGTTCGGATATAGTCATTTATTCATAAAGTTCAATGCATCAAAGTACAAGGTTTCCGGCCGCTTCTTTAGAACGGCCGGAAACCTTGTTTTGTAACGGGAGCCGTTTTCACTAAATGAAGGATTCGTTTCTTCTTGAAAATCGAAAGGCATGCTTTGACGCGGCGTGCTCGTTTGGATACAATCATTTAAGAAGTTTGAGAACAGGGGGCAACCTAAAGATGAATGTTGTACCGGAGCCGCTGCCAGGCGGACCGGCGCTTGCCCGCGGGTTCATGGATCAAGACGAGAAGGCTGCGAAGTTTTACGGCGGTCATTTTCAACCGCTCCAGAACAAGCGGCAGCGGGCCGCCTGGCTGGATGAAAGCGCAAGTGCCCGGGCTGACCGCGGCAGGCTGACGGAAGTCCTGCGGGACTATAACGCAAAATACAATAATCACGAAGCGGTCAGGCTCTCGCTTGACCTGCTCGAACGGCCGGAGACGCTGGTCGTTGCCGGAGGTCAGCAGAGCGGCCTGTTTACGGGACCGCTGCTAGTCGTCTACAAAGCGGTCACTGCCATCCTCGCCGCGAAAGAAGCGAGCCGGGAGCTGGGGCGACCGGTTGTGCCGCTATTCTGGATTGCCGGGGAGGACCACGACTGGGACGAGGTCAATCATACGTATGTGTTGAACCGCTCGGGGGAAATTGCCAAGCTGAAGATCGAGGCACCGGAAACGGGACGCTCGTCGGTCAGCCATATTGAAGTAGACGGGGAGAATTGGGAGCCGCCTCTTGCACAGCTTGAAGAGCTGCTTCAGGAAAGCGAATTTAAGGCGGGCATGCTGGAGCTGGTGCAGGCCGCTGCTCGCAAGGGCAGCATGTGCGCGGCTTTTGCGGAAATCATGGGCGCGCTGTTCGGCAAATTTGGTCTGGTGCTGCTGGATTCGGCGGACCCGGCGCTTCGCCGGCTGGAGCAGCCGTTCTTCCGCTCGCTGATCGCGGGCAACGAGACTCTGGAAGATGCCTACCATAAGACGGCTTCGGAACTTAAGGAGGAGGGATTTCAGCTTCAGGCCGATGTGGCGGAAGGCGGAGCGAACCTCTTTTACATCCATGAGGGCGCGCGGCTGCTGCTGATCAGGAAGGACTGCGTATTCACGGACCGCAAAGGGACGATCTCTTTTTCCCGCGAGGAATTGCTTGACCTTCTGGACCGTTATCCCGAACGCTTCAGCAATAACGTGCTGACCCGGCCGCTGATGCAGGATTATCTTCTGCCCGTGCTGGCTACCGTATTGGGACAGGGCGAGATATCGTACTGGGGGATTACGGGCCGGGCTTTTGAGCAGATGGGACTCCAGATGCCGCTGATTGTTCCCCGGATGTCTTTTACCATTGTTGAAGGTACGCTGCACAAGCATATGGAGAAATACGGCCTGACCTTTGGCGACGTTCTGGAGGGCCTTGAAGAGAAGAAACGCCGGTGGCTGGAGGCTCAGGATGAGCTGGAGCTTGGCAGAAGATTTGATGAGGTCAAGGCTGCTTTTGCGGATATGTACGATCCCCTTCTCGAACAAATCGGTACGGTCCAGGCCGGTCTGATCAAGCTGGGCGGAAGCAACAAAGAGAAAATACTGGATCAGATTTCCTTCCTTCAAGGGAAAGTGCAGGATGCGATGGCCAAACAGAGCGAAGCTGCGCTGCGGCAGTGGGAGCGGATCGAACGATCGCTAATGCCTCTGGGCAGGCTGCAGGAACGGGTGTACAATATCGTGTATTATTTGAACCGGTACGGCCTAAGCTGGCTGGACGGATTGATGGAGCTTCCGGCAGACTATAGCGGAACGCATCGCATCATATATATGTAAGCCAAAATGATAGCATACGAGAAACAGGAGGTTATACAATGAGTTCATTATCCCGGCAAAAAAGTATCGTAGCCGATATGTCGCTCGCTCAAGACGGGCACCTCAAAATCGATTGGGTTCGCCAGCACATGCCTGTGCTGAACCGCATCCGTGAGCAGTTCGAGAAGGAGCAGCCGTTCAAAGGACTTAAAGTTTCGATTACGCTCCATTTGGAAGCGAAAACCGCGTATTTGGCCAAGGTCGTTCAGGCAGGCGGAGCAGAGGTCACCATTACCGGCTCGAATCCCCTTTCCACGCAGGACGATGTCTGCGCTGCGCTCGTGGAAGACGGCATTACCGTATTTGCGAAATACAATCCGACTCCCGAGGAATTCAAGGAGCTCAACATCAAGGCGCTGGAAAGCAAGCCGGATCTCATTATCGACGACGGCGGCGATTTTGCAACGCTGCTGCATTCGGAGCGCCCCGACCTGATGGAGAATATCCGCGGCGGAGCGGAGGAGACGACGACAGGTATTATCCGGCTGAAGGCGCTGCATAAGCAGGGCGTGCTGAAGTTCCCGATGGTTGCCGTCAACGACGCCTACTGCAAGCATCTGTTCGATAACCGCTATGGTACCGGACAGTCGGCATGGGATGGCATCATCCGCACGACCAATCTGATGGTGGCGGGCAAAACGGTTGTCGTCGTCGGCTACGGCTGGTGCGGCAAGGGAGTGGCGATGCGGGCCAAAGGGCTGGGCGCGAACGTCATCGTTACGGAAGTCGATGCGATCAAGGCCGTTGAGGCGCACATGGACGGCTTCCATGTAATGCCGATGCTGGAAGCGGCCAAGCTGGGCGATTTCTTCGTTACCGTAACGGGCAACCGGTACGTCATCCGCGGCGAGCATTTCGATGTGATGAAGGATGGGGCCATTATGTGCAACGCCGGCCATTTCGATGTGGAAGTCTGCAAGCCGGATCTGGCGGAGAGAGCGGCCGTTCAGCGGACGGTCCGTAAGAATATCGAGGAATATCAGCTGAAAGACGGTCGCAAGCTGTATTTGCTGGCCGAAGGGCGGCTCGTCAATCTGGGCGCGGCGGATGGTCATCCGGCGGAAATTATGGATATGACCTTCGCGCTTCAGGCGCTCTCGCTGAAATATGTGAATGACAACTACCGCAATATCGGCGCCAAAGTCGAGAATGTTCCTTACGAATTGGACGAGCAGGTGGCCCGCTACAAGCTGGAAAGCATGGGGCTTGGCATTGACTCCCTGACTCCGGAGCAGATCGCTTATCTCGACAGCTGGAATCTGAACGCTTAATTTCAAGAAAGCCCAATAGCTTGATCAAGCAGCGGCACCTTGGCCAATCCCGCATTGGCGCAAGGTGCTTTTTTGCCGACCGGGCGGGAGACTGGAAACCCAAACCAATTATTTTTCCGGATTTTACCCGTTTGCCCCCCTGACCGGTCCCTTCGACATAAAGATCGATTCATTCGTCCGCTTCGATAAAACTTCCCCTGTGATCCCCCGCTGGACGGCGACCTGCGGTTATTCGCCAACATTTCTTCACACAGGTTCGATAAGGTGCGCCCCGTTTGATGTCGCATGGCGCGGAGCGGCGTATTTTCCGCCAAATAAAGACACGTTAAGGGTCATTGTTTTACTGGAAAAAGATACCTAGAAACGGAAAAAGGTTTTTGATTTTTGATGACGAATCTATTATGCTTAAGTGGTGAAAAGTGGGGGGAAGTGGGGACCCGAGGAGATTAAGGAGTGGGCAGCTATGTTTATGGGGGAATACCAGCATAGCATTGACGATAAAGGCCGTATCATTATACCGGCTAAATTTCGTGAACTGCTCGGTTCCTCTTTTGTGGCGACCCGCGGTCTTGACTCCTGTCTTTTCGTTTATCCCATGGATGAATGGGGAATCATGGAACAAAAGCTGAAAAGTCTGCCGCTGATGAAGTCCGACGCCCGCGCGTTCAGCCGCTTCTTTTTCTCGGGAGCGACGGAATGCCAGTGGGACAAGCAGGGTAGGGTTACCCTGCCGTCCAATCTGCGAGAGTATGCGAAGCTGGACAAGGAATGTGTCATTCTGGGCGTTTCGAACCGGGTGGAAATCTGGAACAAGGAGCTTTGGGAACAGTACTTCGGGCAGTCGGAGGAGTCGTTTAACGAAATCGCCGAGAAGCTGGTGGATTTCAACTTTGATTTATAATTATTTACCGAATACTGTTTGGAGGGCTGCAGCTTGTTTCATCACATCACGGTTCTGAAGGAAGAAGCAACGGAAGGCTTAAACGTCAGGGAAGACGGCATCTATGTGGATTGCACGCTCGGAGGAGCCGGGCATAGCGCCTTGATCGCTTCAAGATTGGGCGACCATGGACGGTTGATCGCATTTGATCAGGACGACTCAGCTTTGGATAACGCCAGGGAGAAGCTGGCCGTCTTCGGAGACAAGGTCATTTTGGTCAAGACGAATTTTCGGGATTTGGAGGAAGTGCTGCGTTCATTGCCAGCGGTTCCGCAGAAGGACGGCGTCCCCCAGGTGGACGGGATTCTGTTCGATCTGGGTGTCTCCTCCCCGCAGTTTGATGAAGGAGAGCGTGGATTCAGCTACAACCACGACGCCCCGCTCGATATGCGCATGGACCGGAGCGCCGAATTGACCGCCGCAGACATCGTCAACACCTGGTCCGAGCAGGAAATCGCCCGCGTGCTGTTCCAGTACGGAGAGGAGAAGTTCTCCAGAAGGATCGCGGGAAAAATTGTCGAGAGGAGAGCGGCGCGCCCTATTGAAACTACGGGGGAATTGGCCGATATAATCAAAGAGGCGATTCCCGCGGCGACGCGGAGGACGGGCGGACATCCCGCCAAACGGAGCTTTCAGGGGCTGCGCATTGCCGTGAACGATGAGTTGGGCGCTTTTGAAGAGGCCCTTCATGCGGCTGTACGTTGCTTGGCCCCCGAAGGCAGGGTATCCGTGATTACGTTCCATTCACTTGAGGACCGGATTTGCAAGCAGATCCTGAACGGCTATGTCGGCCGCTGTACATGTCCGCCGGATTTTCCGATGTGTGTATGCGGCGGCAAGGGACAGGTGAAATTGATCAATCGCAAACCGCTTACCCCCGGCGAAGAGGAGCTTGAACGTAATCCGAGAGCCCGTTCTGCCAAGCTGCGTATTGCGGAGAAATTGTAAAAGACGATAAAAGGAGAGTCAGAGATGGCCTATACCCGCGGCAATTTGGCAGTGCAGCAACAAAGGGAACAGAAAGTTAATCCTCGCTACCGCGAAAAGACTAAGGTTGTCACAAGGCGAACGACGCTCCCTATGCAGGAGAAGCTTCTGTATTTGCTGACTCTTGCCTTATTCGTCCTTGTGTCCAGCGTCCTGGTATGGCGCTACGTCCACATTTACGATTTGAACAAGCAGGCGCAGGACTTGGATACGGAGATTTCCAAAGCCAAGAAGGACATTGCCGTCTATCAGAAACAAAAGCAGGATCTTGAGCAGCAGGTGGCGATGAAAGCCCGGGAACAAGGGTACAGTGTGCCGGAAGACAGCATTACCGTTACCCGGAATAACTAGGACCAGCCGGCCTTTAGTCAGCCGGAAGCGGCCGTCAAGATTGTAAAATAGAGGTTGTGAGGTTCGCGTATGATAAAAAGAATAAAGCTTCGTTCACTGTTCATAGGGGGATGTATTACCCTCTTTTTTCTTGTTCTGGTCGGACGGGTATTCTGGATTCAGGTGCTTCAGGGGGACTTCTGGCAAAAAAGAGCCGCGGACACTTGGGCGCATACGACGATCATCAAAGCCCAGCGGGGACAGATAACGGATCGTACCGGCAGTGTTCTGGCCAGTGACGTTCCGGCTTATACGGTAGTGGTGGAGCCGGATGTCATTCAGGAGCGGGGCATACGGGATGAGGTGGTTCAGGGTCTGCATGAGATTCTGAGCAAGCCGGTGTCAGAGCTTGAAGAGCTGATCGACGCCAAGGACAAGGACGGCAATTTGTACAAGAATCGCGAGGTGCGCAACGAAGGCTGGAAGGTCGATCAGGAAGTGGCTGACAAGATTACCGCGTTCGTGAAGAAGCTGGAGAAGGAGCATGACATCCGCGAAACCGGCGTCGGCTGGGTCAAGGACCAGAAGCGGTACTATCCCAAGGACTCGCTGGCCGCCCATGTTCTCGGGTACACGGACCGTGACGGCAAGGCCGTAGCCGGGCTGGAATACTTCTATGACAAGCTGCTGAAAGGCGTCGACGGCTATCTCGATTACCAGAGCGACGGCAAAGGCGTCAAGCTTCCCGATGCCGCAGAAACGTACCAGCCGGTCGTCAATGGCGACAATCTGAAGCTGACGATCGACAGTACGATTCAATATTACATTGAAGACGCGATGAAGGAAGCCTATGACGAGTACCAGCCGAAGAGCATGACGGTAATCGCCGCCGATCCGAACACGATGGAGATTCTCGGCATGGCCAATCTGCCGACCTTCAATCCAAACGAGTACTGGAAGACTCAGGATCAGGGAGATTTCTATAACCATGCGATCAAGTCCATCTATGAGCCGGGTTCGACGTTCAAGATCGTCACGTTGGCCGGGACGGTGCAGGAGAAGCTGTTCAATCCGAACGCGACGTTTCAGTCGGGCTACATCATGATCGGCAAACGGCGTCTTAATGATTTGCACGGAGGCTGGGGGGAAATTACCTATCTGGACGGCGTGAAGCATTCCAGTAACGTAGGCTTTGTTAAGCTGGGTTATGAAATGCTGGGACAAGACAAGCTTAAACAATATATCGATAATTTCGGTTTTAATGACAAGACGGGCATCGACCTCCCTGGTGAGGTTAAAGGAAGAATTACACCGGAGTGGCCGGTCGAATTCGCTACTCTCGCTTATGGTCACGGGAAAGTGCAGGTTACCCCGATTCAGCAGCTTGCGGCGGTATCCGCCGTCGCGAACGGCGGTAAGCTGATGAAACCGCATTTGGTGAAGGAAATCAAAGACCCCAATTCCGGGAAAACGACCGTGACGAAGCCGGAAATGATTCGTCAGGTCATATCGGCAGACAGCGCCAGGAAAACGGGAAGTTATCTGGAACAGGTGGTCGCCGACCAGAAAATCGGAACCGGCCGACACGCTTATATTGAAGGCTACAGGGTGGCCGGCAAGACCGGTACGGCGATTAAAGTGGGTGCCAATGGAGAGTATGATCACACCAAGAATTTGGTCTCCTTCATCGGTTACGCTCCGGTTAACGATCCGAAGATTGCCGTAATTGTCATCGTGGACGAACCCAAGACGGAGCTTGGAGGCGGCGGAGTTGCGGCTCCGATATTCAAGAAGATTGTCTCCCAGTCTTTGGAATATATGGGTGTCCCCAAGGTGTACGCGGAAGCGGACAAGAAAGGGAAGAAGTCCGGAGATAATGCGGAGTCAGCGCGAACTGCTCCAAACATGGTCGGCCAGACGATGAAGTCGGCCAAAGAACTGCTTATTAACCAGGGCTATGACTTCGAAACCGTCGGAAGCGGTCCGTCCGTGGTCAGCCAGTACCCTGCAGCGGGAACAGCGCTGACCCCCGGGCAGAAGGTCTATCTGCTCAGCGAGCAGGGAGACAAACCGAAGATCCCCGATCTGCGCGGCGAATCGCTCCGGGATGCGCTTGAAGTGCTGACCTTGCTGAAGGTGGGCATACAGGTTGAGGGTGAAGGGTACGTCACGCAGCAGAAGGAATCAGTAAATAACGGCAAAACGAAAGTCACGGTGACCCTGAAGCCGGATGAGCCGGTTGTGCAAGGAAGTGACACGGCGGACTCGAAATCCAGCGACTCGGGTACTGAGACAGCTTCCGATTCAGCTGCGGATCCGAATGCCGGAGAGAAAGCCCCTTCCTCGAATTAGGCTTGTTCTAAGCCCGGTTTGTCCTGAATAGTCATGAAGGAAAGAGTACATGTCTATTGAAGGGAAAGCGGGGATGACAGAGATGAAGGTTTCGAGAGTCGTGTCGCGGCGGCGGATGCTGTGGACTTTGCTGGGGCTGGCCGTGTTATTTATGGCTCTGGCCCTGCGTCTCGCCTATGTGCAGCTGTCCAAGGGCGAAGAACTGTCGGCCAAGGCGGAAAATTCGTGGCGCCGGAATATTCCCTTTACGGCCAAACGCGGGGAAATTATGGACCGTGAAGGGATTCCGCTGGCCTACAACATCAGCTCGCCGACCGTGTACGCCATTCCGGTACAGGTCAAGGACAAGGAAGGAACGGCGATGAAGCTGGCCCCCCTTCTGGGTATGACGCAGGAGAAGCTGGTGACCTTGTTATCAAAACGTGAATCCACGGTGAGACTGCAGCCCGGCGGACGCAAAATTACGATGGAGCTAGCCGGGGACATTCGTGATTTGCAGCTGCCGGGCATCGTTGTGGCTGAGGACAGCAAGCGGTTTTACCCGTATGGAGATCTGGCGGCGCATATCCTCGGATTTACTGGCATTGACAATCAGGGAATAACAGGAATTGAAAATGTCTATGACAAGCTGCTTAAGGGAATCGGCGGGAATATCTCTTATTTGTCCGACGCGGGCGGGCGGCTTATGCCGAACTCCTCCGAGACATATTCGAAGCCCCAGGATGGCCTGAATCTGGAACTGACCATCGACAAGCAAATTCAGTCGATCATGGAGAGGGAACTGGACCAGGCCATGGTCAAATATCAGGCCAACGCGAGCTGGGCGATCGCCATGAATCCGAAGAACGGGGAGATTCTCGCGATGGCAAGCCGGCCGGGATATGAGCCGGGGCAGTACAAAGAGTATGATCCCGCCGTTTACAACCGGAACCTGCCGATCTGGATGACATATGAGCCCGGTTCAACGTTCAAGATCATTACGCTCGCGGCGGCGCTAAACGAGAATAAAGTCGATTTGAAGAATGAACGCTTCTATGACCCCGGCTTTATCGAGGTGGCGGGAGCTAAGCTGCGCTGCTGGAAAAAAGGCGGCCACGGCAGCGAGACCTTCCTGCAGGTGGTCGAGAATTCCTGCAACCCGGGTTTTGTCGCTCTTGGGCAAAGACTTGGAAAGGATGCGCTGTTCCAGTATATCCGCAATTTCGGCTTCGGCAGCAAAACGGGAATCGACCTGAACGGCGAGGAGAACGGCATCCTGTTCAAGCCGGCGCGGGTCGGTCCGGTCGAACTGGCGACAACGGCCTTCGGGCAGGGCGTATCCGTGACGCCGATCCAGCAGATCGCGGCGGTTTCAGCGGCCATCAACGGCGGGAAGCTGTTTAAGCCGCATATCGCCAAAGCGTGGATTAACCCGGATACCGGTCAAACCGTATCCGAGATCAAACCCGAGATGGAGCGTCAGGTCATCACGGAAGAAACGTCCAGGAAGGTGCGTGAGGCGCTGGAGAGCGTCGTCGCCAAAGGAACGGGCCGCCCGGCGTTCATTGACGGCTACCGCGTTGGCGGCAAGACAGGGACCGCGCAAAAAGTCATTAACGGACGGTACTCCACGACGGAGCATATCGTTTCGTTCATCGGCTTCGCGCCTGCGGACGATCCACAAATTGTAGTCTACACCGCGGTGGATAATCCGAAAGGCATTCAGTTTGGCGGCGTCGTGGCCGCGCCGATTGTGCAGAATATTCTGGAGGATTCCCTGAACTATATGAAGGTGCCCAAGCGCGCGGATCAGCTTCCCAAAGCTTACAAGCTGGGAGAGACGCCGATTGACGTTGTGCCGGACCTCGTCGGCGCTACGGTACAGGATATTTACGAGGATATGAACATGAACTTCAATCTTGTCCGCTCCGGCACCGGAGACACGGTTATCAATCAGGCGCCGAAACCGGGAACAAGAGTGGAACGGGGATCGACGATCCGGATTTATATGGGCTCTTCCAGTCCATAATGATAAAGAGATTCGATACGATGGAGCGAGGGATTAAGATGAAACTTGAAGAACTGTCTTCCTGTCTGGCGGTTTCGCGTTTGATCGGCAGCGGCGAAACCGAAATTACCGATTTGCAGGCCGATTCCCGGAAGGTAAAGCCCGGAGATTTGTTCATTTGCCTCCCCGGCTTTACCGTCGATGGACATGACTTTGCGCCGCAGGCGGCAGCAAGCGGCGCGGCGGCGCTAGTTGTGGAACGCCAGCTCGATATCGATCTGCCGCAGATTATTGTGGGTGACAGCCGGTTTGCGATGGCCGTCCTGGCGAATACGTTCTTCGGGTCGCCTAGCAGCCGGATGAAGATGATCGGCGTTACTGGAACGAACGGAAAGACGACGACGACCTATTTGATCGAGCGCATTTTGGAAGATCATGGCGTGAAGACAGGGCTCATCGGGACGATCCAAATGCGCTACGGCGGAGTCAGCTATCCGATGCCCCGGACGACGCCGGAATCGCTGGAGCTTCAACGCGCGCTTAGTGATATGGTCTCTCAAGGCGTGCAAAGCTGCGTGATGGAGGTTTCCTCGCATGCGCTTGAGCAGGGGCGGGTAAAAGGAACGGATTTCCGCACCGCTATATTCACGAATTTGACACAGGACCATTTGGATTATCATCATACGATGGAAGAGTATCGCGCGGCGAAGGGACTGTTTTTCGCAAGACTTGGAAATGCTATCTCGCCCTTAAAGGAAGAACGTAAATACGCCGTACTGAATGCTGACGATGAGGCAAGCACTTACTTTGCGGCCCAGACCGCGGCGGAGACCATTACATACGGGATCGACAACGAAGCTGGCGTCCGCGCCTCGCAGATTTCCATTACGGCCAAAGGCACCTCGTTTCATGTGACGACCTTTAAGGGAAATGCCGATATTTCGCTGAAAATGGTGGGTAAATTCAATGTCTACAACGCGCTTGCCGCCATAACCGCCGCTCTGCTGGAGGATATTCCGCTTGCGGACATCAAAGCGAGCCTCGAAGCGGTGCCGGGCGTGAGCGGCCGGGTGGAATCGGTGGACGAAGGTCAACCGTACGCGGTTGTTGTGGATTACGCACATACTCCGGATGGATTGGAAAATGTGCTTCGCACGGTCCGCGAATTTGCCGAAGGAAAAGTGCTGACCGTCTTCGGCTGCGGCGGCGACCGCGACCGGACAAAACGGCCGCTGATGGGCAAAATCGCAGCCAAGTACAGCGATCACATCCTTGTCACTTCCGATAACCCGCGGACCGAAGATCCGGAAGCCATTTTGAAGGACATTGAGGCGGGACTGGTTGAAGACGGTGTGGACACCAGCCGGTATGAGCTGATTGTTGACCGGCGCGAAGCGATCGGGAAAGCTATTGATGTGGCAAGCCCCGGCGATGTAGTATTGATTGCGGGGAAAGGTCATGAGACCTACCAACTGATTGGCGGCGCCGTTCTCGACTTCGATGACCGAATTGTCGCCAAAGAAGCTATAAGGGGTAGAAGCCATTGATTACAAGAACACTGCAAAGCATAGCCGCCATGTGCGGGGGCGAGCTGTCTCCGGGCAGCACAGCCGAGGCTTTAATAACGGGAGTGGTTACCGACTCCCGTAAAATTACGCCCGGCTGCCTGTTCGTCCCGCTGGTCGGCGACAGCTTTGACGGACATGATTACAGCGAGTCCGCTCTGAAGGCGGGAGCGGCCGCGACGCTGTGGACACGAAATAAAGGCGCCGTTCCGCAGGGAAATGCCGTCCTGGTGGACGATACGCTGGAGGCGCTCCAACGCCTGGCATCCGCCTATCTGAAGGAAGTCGCTCCGCGCGTGGTTGCCGTCACCGGCAGCAACGGGAAGACGACGACCAAGGATATCATTACTGCTCTGTTAGAGACGCGGTTCAAGGTACACAAGACGCAGGGGAACTTCAATAACCATATCGGCCTGCCGCTCACCGTGCTGTCCATGGCGGCGGATACGGAAATCGCCGTGCTGGAAATGGGCATGAGCTCAAGGGGAGAGATATCCCTTCTCTCATCCATCGCCGAGCCCGATACGGCCGTTATTACCAATATCGGCGAATCGCATCTTCTGCAGCTTGGCTCGCGGAAGGAAATCGCCCGGGCGAAGCTGGAAATCGCCGAAGGGCTAAAACCCGGGGGCCTGCTCATTTATAACGGGGATGAACCGCTGCTTGCCGAGGTTATGGGCGAGCCGGGATTTGCGGCGCCGGAGGACCTGAAGACGTTCCGTTTCGGCCTTGATACCGGAAATGACGATTATCCGACGGGAATCATGGCGCATGAAGGCGGAACGACATTCACGAGCAGCCTCCACGGCGAGCAGGTCTTCACGCTCCCGCTGCCCGGCAGACACAATGTCGTGAACAGTCTGGCCGCGCTGGCAGTGGCGAGCCATTACGGAGTAAGCGAAGAGGAGATGGCCGCCGGTCTCGGCAGACTCAAGCTGACCGGAATGCGGATCGAGCTGATCCGGGCGTCCTCCGGCCTTACGCTGCTGAACGATGCGTACAATGCCAGTCCGACGTCGATGAAGGCCGCGATCGATGTGCTTCAGTCCATGAAGGGCGCTGGCTCCAAAATTGCGGTGCTGGGGGACATGCTTGAGCTTGGGCCGGACGAAGCCGCCTTTCATGCGGAAGTCGGGGCTTATCTGGACCCGGAGAAGGTCGATCTCGTCTTTGCATACGGTCCGCTTTCCGCTCATCTTGCCGAGGCTGCCGCGAAGAGGTTCGGTCCGGACCGGGTGTATGCTTTTACCGATAAGTCCGCAATGACCGATCTGCTTCTATCGAAGACAGATCCGAAGGATATCGTGCTGTTTAAGGCGTCCCGAGGCATGCGGCTGGAAGAATCGCTTCAGCGGCTGCACGCCCATTTTGATCAAAGTTAAAGATTTGGAGAGGATGAACCCGTGGATTATCAACTTTTGCTTCTAACTATCGCCGTATCCTTTATCCTTGCGGTCATTGCCGCTCCGCTCATCATTCCGCTGCTGCGCCGCTTGAAATTCGGACAGCAGGTTCGCGACGACGGGCCTCAGACTCATTTGAAAAAAGCGGGGACGCCCACGATGGGCGGAATTATCATCATGCTGGCGTCCACCTTGTCATTTCTAAAGTTTTCTGTCATTAATACGGACTTTTATGTCCTTTTGGTAGCTATGCTTGGTTATGGCATGGTCGGCTTTCTGGATGATTATATCAAAATCGTCTTTAAACGTTCACTTGGACTGACTCCGCGGCAAAAGCTGTTCGGACAGCTATTGGTGGGTGCCGTCATATGCGGCCTGCTGATTTCCGCCGGACACAATACAAGCATCAGCATCCCGGGCACAGCCATCAGCTTTGACTGGGGCGGCTGGTTCTATTATCCGTTTATCATCCTCATGATGATGGCTGTAACCAACGCGGTCAATTTCACCGATGGAGTAGACGGATTGTTATCGGGCGTCAGCGCCATTGCGCTTGCTGCCTTTGCAGTAGTGGCCATGCAGGCTACTTCTATTGCGGCCGGAGTATGTGCCGCGGCGATGATTGGTGCGGTGCTTGGCTTTCTGGTATTCAATGCTCATCCGGCCAAGGTATTTATGGGCGATTTCGGTTCCTTTGGCATTGGCGGCGCGATCGGTGCCATTGCGATTGTTACCAAAACAGAGCTGCTGTTTGTTGTGATCGGCGGCGTGTTTGTCATCGAAATGCTGTCGGTTATCCTGCAGGTTGCGTCCTTCAAGACGCGCGGCAAACGCATTTTCCGCATGAGCCCGATCCATCATCACTTCGAGCTTGGCGGATGGTCGGAATGGCGTGTAGTCATTACCTTCTGGGCGGTAGGCATCGTGCTGGCCGGTCTGGGACTTTATATCAGCAAGGGGTTGTAGATAATGAAACATCCGGATATGTACCGCGGTGAACAAATCGTCGTTCTTGGGCTTGCCAAGAGCGGCGTTCAGGTGGCCAAGGTGCTGCATGAGCATGGCGCCGTTGTCACGGTGAACGACAAAAAAGAAAGAGAACAATGTCCCGAAGCTTCCGAACTGGAGTCTTTGGGAATTTCTGTTATATGCGGAGGGCACCCGGAAGGACTCATCCACGAAGGTATCAAGCTCGTTGTTAAAAATCCCGGAATTCCCTACAGCGTTCCGCCTGTAAAGCGAGCGCTTGAACTGGGTATCGAAGTGGTGACGGAGGTGGAGGTCGCCTATCATCTGTGCGCGGCGCCGATCATCGGCATAACCGGGTCCAACGGCAAGACAACCACAACCACCTGGGTTGGGAAAATGCTGGAAGCCGCCGGTATGAACCCGATTGTGGCCGGAAATATCGGCACTCCTCTGACACAAGCGGCGCAGGAAGCAACGGCGGATAACTGGATGGTGGTGGAGCTGAGCAGCTTTCAGCTTAAAGGTACGGAAGATTTCCGGCCAAAAGTAGGCTGCCTGTTGAATGTGGCCGAAACTCACCTTGACTATCACGGCGATTTGAGCGATTACGTATCTTCCAAAGCCAAGCTGTTTGCGAATCAGGGTGTGAGCGACACGGCCGTGCTGAACTGGGACGATTCATACTGCAGAGAGCTTGTGCCTTATATGAAGGGCATGATTTTGCCCTTTTCGATGACGGAGGAACTGGTGCAGGGCGTGTTTGTACGTCCCTCCTACGTAACGGGCACCGAGGACGATCTGAAACGAGTTATTGTCTACCGAGACTATTCGGAGAGCGAGATTGTAATCGCCGAGGTGGACTCTATCGGACTCCCGGGCCGCTTTAACGTGGAAAATGCGCTGGCCGCCTGCGCCATCTCCATTGCTGCCGGAGCGGACCCTGCGGGCCTCGCCGGAACGATCGCTTCGTTCCGGGGCGTGGAGCACCGGCTGGAGTATGTCGAGGCCAAGGGCGGCGCGGCGTATTACAACAACTCCAAGGCGACCAACGCCAAGGCGACATCCATGGCGCTGGCTTCGTTCCGCCAGCCGATCGTGCTGATCGCCGGAGGGCTTGACCGCGGCTCCGACTATCTGGAGCTGGTCCCGGTCCTTGAGGGACGCGTCAAAGCGCTGGTGGCGCTTGGACAGACGAAGGACAAGCTTGCGCATGTCGCGAAGCTTGCCGGATTAAAGACGGTTGTCACGGTCGATAATGGAGACAGTGCCGCCTCGGTGCTGAAGCAGGCCGTGCGGGAAGCCGCCGCTCTCGCCGAAGAGGGAGATGTGGTTCTGCTCTCTCCCGCCTGCGCGAGCTGGGACATGTTCACATCCTATGAGGAGCGCGGGCGTATTTTTAAAGAGGCGGTGCATAATCTGTAAGTAGGGGGGTGATGGATAAGCCTCCACTACGATGCAAGAGGTGTGCTCCTCATGAACAAGACCCGTCCCGCGCCGGATATCTGGCTGCTGATTCCGATTCTGGCGCTGCTGGCCATAGGCATGATTATGGTGTACAGTGCGGGCTCCGTGCTGGGCTTTCGCAATTATGGCGATTCTTTTTATTTTGTCAAAAGACAGCTGCTCTTTGCCGCCCTTGGTCTTGCCGCCATGTTCTTTACTGCCAATGTGGAATACCGGGTCCTGAAGAGGCTGTCCCGGCCGGCGCTTATCGTCTGCTTCGTGCTGCTTGTGATTGTATTGATTCCCGGAATCGGAGTCGTTCGCGGCGGCGCGCGAAGCTGGCTGGGCATCAGCTCTTTCGGCATCCAGCCCTCCGAATTCATGAAGATGGGGATGATTCTCTATCTGGCGAACTGGCTGAGCCGCGAGGATTACGACATCACTTCGTTCACGCGGGGCCTTCTGCCGCCGCTGGCCTTGATCGGGACAGCCTTCGGACTCATTATGCTTCAGCCCGATCTTGGCACAGGAACGGTGATGATGGGGGCGACTCTGATGATGGTCTTTACCGCCGGGGCAAGAATGAAGCATCTTCTCGGACTCGGAGCGGCGGGAGTCGCGGGATTTGCAGCACTTGTCGCCGCGGCCCCATACCGGATTCAGCGGATTACCGCGTTCCTTGATCCCTGGTCCGACCCGCTTGGCAAGGGGTATCAGATCATCCAGTCCTTGTATGCGATCGGCCCCGGAGGGCTTGGAGGACTTGGGCTTGGCATGAGCCGGCAGAAATACAGCTATGTGCCTGAGCCGCAGACGGACTTTATATTTTCCATCCTGGCCGAGGAGCTGGGTTTTATCGGCGGACTTGCGGTCCTCACCCTGTTCCTTATCCTGATCTGGCGGGGAATGAGGGTGGCGATGAGCCTGCCGGACCGTTTCGGCAGCTATCTGGCCGTCGGAATCGTCTGCATGGTGGCCGTGCAGGTCGTCATCAACATCGGCGTGGTCATCGGCATGATGCCGGTCACGGGCATTACGCTGCCGCTGATCAGCTATGGCGGCTCTTCGCTGACGCTGATGCTTACGGCGCTCGGCATTCTACTAAACTTATCCCGTTATGCGAGGTGAAGGCAATGCGTATCGTATTAAGCGGCGGCGGCACGGGAGGACATATTTATCCCGCCGTCGCCGTGGCAAGGCAGCTGGAGGCTGAGGAAGACGCTTCCGCATTTTTGTATATCGGCGGGACGCGGGGGCTGGAGAGTAAGCTGGTTCCCCAGGAGAACCTTCCGTTCCGATCGATCGATATTACCGGGTTCCGCCGGAAGCTTTCCCTTGACAATGTGAAGACGGTCATGCGTTTCCTTAGAGGCGTGAAAGAGTCCAAGCGGATGCTGAAGGAATTTAAGCCCGATGTGGTCGTCGGAACGGGCGGCTATGTCTGCGGACCCGTTGTCTATGCCGCTTCCAAGCTTGGCATTCCAACACTGATTCATGAGCAGAACGCCATACCGGGTCTGACCAACAAGTTTTTGAGCCGGTATGCGAGCACCGTGGCGGTCAGCTTCGAGGGAACCGAATCAGCCTTCCCGGCAGGCAAGCGCGTGATTTACACGGGGAACCCGCGCGCTACAACGGTCAGCAAGGCGAATCCGCAGCGGGGCTTCGCTTCCCTGGGCATTCCGGACGGCAGCACGGTCGTGCTGGTGGTGGGCGGCAGCCGGGGGGCGAAAGCGATCAATGAGGCGATGATCGAGATGGCTTCGCTTGCCGTCAAGGAATCGCAGGTCCATTACGTGTACGTCACGGGCGAGCCTTATTACGAGGGGACCCGCAAGAGCCTGCGCGAGAAGCTGGGAAGCCTTCCGAACTGGCTGCATGTGCTGCCCTATGTTCATAATATGCCGGAAGTGCTCGCCTGCACCTCCCTGATTGTGAACCGTGCGGGAGCTTCGTTTCTCGCGGAAATTACGGCGCTGGGCATCCCCTCCGTTCTCATTCCGTCACCGAATGTGACGAACAACCATCAGGAGGCGAATGCGCGGCAGCTGGAACGCGCGGGAGCGGCGGTTGTGATCCTGGAGAAGGATTTAACCGGCCAGTCGCTGTACAAGGCGGTCCGCTCTATTACGGGCGACCCGGCGCTCCGCAAGTCCATGTCCGAAGCCTCGAGCAAACTGGGCAAGCGGGATTCCGCTGCGCTTGTTGTTAAGGAGCTTCGGCGGCTTGCGGGCGGCAAGTGAATGCTTGTCCGCCCGCAGCGTGGTCGATAACGGCAGCATGCCTCGTTCCGGCGCTCCATCCTGTCACACACTCGAGAGAATCGACATACGATAAGGTATAAATCGTGACTATCACCTAGGGCTGCTTACCGGAAGGGCGGAGGGCGCGCAGCTTGCGTCCGATAAGAGATTAATCGCCTGCCTGACAAAAGACGGAAGCGGCTGCCCTTGCCGGCTTAAGCGTGCTTTTATCGAAAGCGCCGGCGGCATCAAGCGGGGGGTGAGCGGTAATCTCGGAGGTGATACATTGGACAAATTGGTGATTGAGGGTGGAATTCCCCTGTCAGGCACCATACGTATCCATGGAGCAAAAAACGCGGCGCTGCCCATACTGGCCGCCAGCCTGCTGGCTGAAGGCGTTCACTCGCTGCACAATGTACCGAAGCTGCTGGACATCGAAACGATGCTCGCGATTATGGAGCGGCTGGGCTGCACTGCCGCACATGACGGAGATACGGTAACGGTGGACACGGCGTCCGCCTGTTCATCCCATGTTCCGGAAGATCTGATGAAGCAAATGAGATCTTCCATCTTCCTGATGGGGCCTCTGCTGGCCAGATTCGGGGAAGTAACCATCTATCAGCCGGGAGGCTGCGCCATCGGTGAACGCAAGATCGATCTGCATTTGCGAGGGCTGGAGTCTCTGGGGGCGGAGATCGAGGAAGCGAACGGTAAAATCTCCTGCCGGGCGAAGCGGCTGAAGGGCTGTGACATTCATCTCGACTTTCCAAGCGTCGGCGCGACGGAAAATATTATGATGGCCGCCGCGACAGCCGAGGGCACCACGACGATTTCGGGAGCTGCCCGGGAGCCGGAGATCCAGGATCTGCAGAATTTCCTGAACCGGATGGGCGCCTCCATTATCGGGGCGGGCACCGATACGATTACCATTCAGGGTGTACAGAAGCTGCTGCCGTGCAGCTATGAAGTCATTCCCGACCGGATTGTCGCAGGCACCGTCATGATTGCCGCCGCGGCGACCCGGGGAGACGTCACGCTCGCGCATACCAACGTGGGTCATCTGAATTCGCTGATTCACGTCCTGAAGCGCGCCGGTGTTCAAATCACAGTATGCAATGATATAATTAATATTAGTTGTATGGGGCGTCCCCGGGCCGTAGAACGTATTGTTACTTCCCCTTATCCATCTTTTCCGACGGATCTTCAGTCGCAGATTATGGTGCTCCTCGCATTGGCCGACGGTTACAGCGTGATCAAGGAGACCGTATTTGAAGGAAGATTCAAGCATGTGGAAGAAATGGCCCGTATGGGCGCGGATATATCTACCCATTTGAACCGTGCGTTTATCCGGGGCGTCAAACGGCTCTACGGGGCAACGGTGGAAGCGACCGATTTACGGGCCGGCGCGGCGCTCGTCATAGCGGGGCTGGCCGCTCAAGGCACCACCGTCGTTGAACAGGCTCATCATATTGACAGAGGATACGACGGCATTGAACTGCTGTTTCAGAAGCTGGGCGCCCGGATCAGCCGCAGGACGCCTGTTCCGGGCCCCATTGATCTGGCCAATTAAACTCCCCTGTCTCCTCCAATCGAAAGACGGGGGAGGCAGGGCCTTACTACGGAGACTATAGAATGCCAAATACCCGACTGCCTGTTCTTCAAGAGGACAAGCCCAAGAAAAAAAGAAGCCGTAAAGTGACGGCGATCCTGCTGCTGCTGTTTATCGCGCTGCTAGGCGTCATTTTTTTCCGTTCTTCGGCCAGCCGCATTACGGAAATCGAATTCCGCGGCAGCAAATATTCCACTTCGGAAGAGCTTCTTCGGCAGAGCGGCCTCAAAAAAGGAGGACAGTTCTTCGCCGTATCGAAGAGCGGAGTGGAGAAGTCGCTGCTTGAGCTGAACACGGTGCAAAAGGTGACGGTGGACAAGCGTTTTCCAGGTGTAATTTCGGTTCAGGTTACCGAATTTCCAGCTGTTGCGTACGAGCTTGATCCCAAAGGCAGCTTGAAGGCGATCCTGTCCAGCGGCGCGTCGGTATCCATCGACGAGAGCGGAATCGCGGTGGAGAAGCCGATCCTGACCGGCTGGAAGGCTACGGACCCGTATAAAGCGAAGCTGTGCGGAGTGCTGGCCGGGATACCGAATGAGCTGACGAGCGACATTTCTGAAATCGTGCCGTCGCCATCGCTCTCTTTTCCGGACCGGATCAAGCTGTATACCCGTTCGCACTTTGAAGTGACCACTGCCGTCTCTCTGCTGAAGGACAAAGTGGAATATCTGAACCAGGTCATCGAAACGAAAGAGCCGGGGATGATAACGATGCTTGAGGCGGATTCCTACGTTCCTTTCCGGGGCGACAGCGCGCAAGAGGGCGCAGATGATAAATAGCTACTACTCATAGGGAATAAAAAATGCTACAATCGGTTTTATGGGCTATAAAGTTTCATCCCTCTTTTTTCTCCGGATTTTTTGAAATTAGAGCAAAGTTTTTTACATCCACTTATTGCTTTTATTTCCAAGAAAAGTTTCTTTTTTCCGGTCAAAAAATTTGTAGAAAAAAGAGGGAAAGGAATAGGCATGTGGAATATGTAGAAAGACGTTTCCCGCCCCTTTCAAGCGGCGGAAACCAATACGATCAATCGGGAGGTGCCATAGGGCTTGAGCAACAATGACATCATTGTTAGTTTGGACATCGGTACATCCAAAGTTCGGGCAATTATCGGGGAAGTTACCAATGGAACCTTGAATATTATCGGTGTCGGCTCTGCCGACTCGGAAGGCATACGCAAAGGCGCGATTGTAGACATCGATCAGACGGTACAGTCCATCAGAAACGCAGTCGAGCACGCGGAACAGATGGTGGGCATTCAAATATCCGAAGTGTATGTCGGCATTTCCGGCAATCATATCGGCCTGCAATCCAGCCATGGCGTAGTTGCCGTCCAGAATGAAGATCGCGAAATCGGCGAGGAGGATATCCTGCGCGTTCTCAAGGCTGCGGAAGTGATCGCACTGCCTCCTGAACGCGAAGTGATCGATGTCGTCGCCAAGCAATATATCGTCGATGGTCTTGAAGGCATTCAGGACCCCCGCGGAATGATCGGTGTTCGCCTGGAAGTAGAAGCCACCATCGTTACCGGAGCCAAGACGCCAATACATAACCTGCTGCGCTGTGTGGAGAAATCGGGGCTGAGGATTAAGGATCTCGTACTGATGTCTCTCGGAGCTGGCGGGTTAGCGCTTTCCAAAGATGAAAAATCAATGGGAGCGGTTCTGGTGGATATCGGTGCGGGCGCGACGACGATTGCCGTATATGAAGAAGGTTCCCTTATTGCAACCTCAACGATACCGATCGGCGGAGAATTTGTTACGAATGATATCGCCTACGGACTGCGGACGCTGACCGATCAGGCGGAGAAAGTCAAGCTTAAATACGGATGCGCCTGGATTGATGACGCGGCCTCCGATGTTGTGTTCAAGGTGCTGAGAATCGGCAGCAACGTGGAGAAGGAGTTCAATCAGGAGGATTTGGCGGCGATTATCGAGCCCCGGGTCCAGGAGATTTTCCACCTGATTCTCCAGGAAGTGAAGCGGCTTGGTTACAGTGACCTCCCCGGAGGTTATATACTTACGGGTGGAACTGTATCGATGCCGGGCGTATTGAAGGCGGCGCAATCGGAATTATCGGCGTCCGTCCGGATTGCGGTACCCGATTACATCGGGGTGAGAGACCCCGGATTTACAAGCGGCGTCGGCATTTTGCACCACGTTGTCCGAAGCTTTCGGGGACGCGGCGGCTCTGCTAGCGCGAACAAGAAAACGGTCAGCCGCAGCAAGCCGAATGCCGCGCCAAGCCAGGAGGCCGTCCAGAAGCAAGGATTCGTGGAGCGACTCAAAAATATTTTCAGCGATTTCATATAGTGAATGTCCAGATACACTTGGACCGGCCATCCAAGCACATTGAGGGGGAGAGGGAACAATATGTTGGAATTTGATTTTGAAATGGAGAGCCTGGCGCAAATTAAGGTCATCGGCGTTGGCGGCGGCGGCAGCAATGCGGTCAACCGGATGATTGAGAACGGCGTGCAGGGCGTTGAGTTCATAACGGTTAATACGGACGCCCAGGCGCTGCATATGGCCAAATCGGAACATAAATTGCAAATCGGGGACAAGCTGACCCGCGGCTTGGGTGCAGGCGCCAATCCGGAGGTCGGCAAGAAGGCCGCTGAAGAATCCCGCGATCTGATCTCGAATACGCTCAAGGGAGCCGACATGGTATTCGTTACCGCAGGCATGGGCGGCGGCACCGGTACCGGTGCTGCGCCGGTGATTGCCGAAATCGCCAAGGAATGCGGAGCGCTTACAGTTGGCGTAGTTACCCGTCCTTTTACCTTTGAAGGCCGCAAGCGTTCCACGCAAGCCGAGCTCGGTATCGAGGCGCTGAAGGAAAAGGTCGATACACTTATCGTCATTCCCAACGACCGTCTCCTCGAAATCGTTGATAAGAAGACTCCGATGCTGGAAGCCTTCCGCGAAGCGGATAACGTGCTGCGTCAGGCTGTACAAGGGATTTCCGACCTGATCGCCGTTCCGGGCCTCATCAACCTTGACTTTGCCGACGTGAAGACGATCATGACGGAACGCGGATCGGCTCTGATGGGTATCGGCATCGCGACAGGCGAGAACCGGGCATCGGAAGCCGCACGTAAGGCGATCATGAGCCCGCTGCTTGAAACTTCCATCGAGGGAGCCCGAGGCGTCATTATGAACATTACCGGCGGCTCCAATCTCTCACTGTATGAAGTCAATGAAGCGGCCGAGATCGTCACTTCCGCCTCTGACCCCGAAGTCAATATGATCTTCGGCGCGATTATCGAAGAGAGCATGAAGGACGAAATCAAAGTTACGGTCATCGCGACAGGCTTCGAGCATAAGGCAGCACCAACTGCGCAACGCCGTCCGGCTTCGAACCAGACCGAGCAGGCCCCGGATAAGACGAACAACCTTCGTCCGTTCGGCAACCAGGTAAGCTCCGATCAGCTCGACATTCCGACCTTCCTGCGCAACCGCTCGCGGGGTAACCGCGAGTAATACAACTTAAATAACGGCAACATTCAAAGGAAGCCATCCTGAAAAAGGAAGGGCTTCCTTTTTTTTATACCACCAAAAAGTAAGAGTACTGAAAATTGACATCCGAGCATAGGCTGTGTGGATAGGCGAAGGTACAAGAAAACTCGACAAAAATAGCCCGCTGCCGCCTACCAGGTTTAGACAGACTTTGGACCTCGGACTTTCTATACTATTCCTATCGCAGCAAAAAGACCTGATGCCAAGCATCTGGTGGCTCCAATATCGGCCTTAGGCAGGTGAATGCATGGTAGTTTATATCGACTTGATCTTTGCCGCCAATTTGCTGATCGACGCAGTGCTGCTGTGGCTCACCGGATGGATGATCAAGGTCAGGATCAGGTGGTGGAGGCTTTGGCTGTCTGCCCTGGTCGGCGCGTTGTATGTCGTTATGATGTTTGTGCCGGAGCTTTCGTTCATGTATACCTTTCTGATCAAGTTCGGTTTGTCGGTCATCATGATCGGTGTCGCTTTCGGTTTTACCAGCCTGCAGGGCTTTTTGCGAAGCATGGGGGCCTTCTACATCATTAATTTTGCTGCGGCGGGCGGTATTCTGGGCGTACATTACCTGCTTCAGAGCTCCGGGGATATCTGGAACGGAATTCTGTATACGGCGGCTGGAGGTTATGCTTACCGGCTAAAAATCGGATTTTGGTTCGTGCTGTTCATCCTGCTGCTTGTGCTGGGCTGTTACAAAGCCGTTCATTCCTCCCGGGCGCGAAGAGAGAAGCTGGAAGCTTATATCGGCACAGTGCAGGTCGAAATTGAAGGCGTGACCGTCACCTGCTCCGGATTGCTCGACACCGGGAACCGGCTGTACGATCCGTTGACCAAAACCCCCGTTATGGTGATGGAAGCTTCGCTGTGGGAGGAGTATTTGCCGGAAAGCTGGAAAGGGCGTTTGTCGCAGGAAGGGGCGGATCAGCTGCTTTTGGAAACGGACGGGCAGTCCTTTATATGGCAAGACCGGCTAAGACTCGTCCCTTACCGCGGGGTGAACAGGGGAGCGTCTTTTATGCTGGCGCTGAAGCCGGACCATGTTGCGGTGACCCTTGGCGAAACGACCACCGGGCACCGGAAAGTGCTAATCGGCCTTGACGGCGGCACGCTGTCCGGGGATGGGGCTTACCGGGCGATCATTCATCCCGATTTGGCCCAGAGCGAGTCTGCGATTCATCCGGGCGGAGTTGCCTGACGCATTTCCCTTGCGGAACTGAAGGCCATGCGATTCGGAGAGGAGAAGCGGTCCGGCAGCTTTCAGCGCTTACTTCAGGAAGGAGGAACAACGATGATCAAATGGAGACTGACGCTGCAGCTCCAGTATTACCGGGTGCTGTTTCTGCTCGGGCTGAAAAGCCAGGAAATTTATTATATCGGAGGGAGCGAGGCCCTTCCCCCGCCGCTCACACGGGAGGAGGAGGATTATCTGCTCCAGCGCCTCCCCTCGGGCGACGCGGCCGTACGCGCCATGCTGATCGAGCGCAATCTGCGCCTTGTCGTGTACATAGCCCGTAAATTTGAAAATACCGGCATCAATATCGAGGATCTGGTGTCGATCGGCGCCATCGGTCTGATCAAGGCGGTCAATACGTTCGACCCCGAGAAGAAAATCAAGCTCGCCACATACGCGTCGCGCTGTATCGAGAACGAGATCCTCATGTACCTTCGCCGCAATAGTAAAACGCGCAGCGAGGTATCCTTCGACGAGCCGCTGAATATCGACTGGGACGGCAATGAGCTGCTGCTGTCAGACGTGCTTGGCACCGAGAACGACACCATCTACCGCAACATTGAGGAGCAGGTGGACCGCAAGCTGCTGCAAAAGGCGCTGGAGAAGTTGAGCGAGCGGGAGCGGCTTATTATGGAGCTTCGGTTCGGGCTGCGCGGCGGCGAGGAGAAGACGCAGAAGGACGTTGCCGATCTGCTCGGTATCTCCCAATCCTATATTTCCCGGCTGGAAAAAAGAATAATCAAGCGGCTGCGTAAAGAGTTCAACAAGATGGTTTAGCCCTGCCTGAAGGTCCTTCTTGCAGGCAAAAGGCCAAGGAATAAAATGGCCGACCGGGGAGATAATGTACAGTAATGTTTCTCCTTGGGAGGTTAATCATCATGACCCGAAATAAAGTCGAGATATGCGGTGTGGATACCGCCAAGCTGCCCGTTCTGACGAACGCGGAGATGCGGGAGCTGTTCACTTCGCTGCAGCAGAAGGGCGAGAAATCCGCCAGAGAGAAATTGGTGAACGGCAATCTGAGACTGGTGCTGAGCGTAATCCAGCGGTTCAACAACCGCGGGGAATTCGTTGACGATTTGTTTCAGGTGGGCTGTATCGGGCTGATGAAAGCCATTGATAACTTCGACCTGTCGCAGAATGTAAAATTTTCCACCTATGCGGTGCCGATGATCATCGGTGAAATCCGCCGCTACCTGAGGGACAACAACCCGATACGCGTCTCACGCTCGCTCAGGGACATCGCTTACAAGGCGCTCCAGGTGCGGGACAGTCTGACCAACCAGAATTCCCGGGAACCCACGATTTTTGAAATTTCCGAGGCGCTTGGCGTTCCGAAAGAGGATGTCGTATTCGCACTCGATGCCATTCAGGACCCCGTTTCCTTATTCGAGCCGATCTACCACGATGGCGGCGATCCGATTTACGTCATGGACCAGATCAGCGACGACAAAAACAAAGACGTCTCCTGGATTGAGGAAATTGCGCTGCGGGAGGCGATGCAGAGGTTGGGGCAGCGGGAAAAACGCATCCTGTCGATGCGGTTTTTCGAGGGCAAGACGCAAATGGAGGTCGCCGACGAAATCGGCATTTCACAGGCGCAGGTATCCCGGCTTGAGAAGTCGGCCATCCAGCAGATGCAAAAGCATGTGAAGTCATAACCTAAGACAAAAATTGGACAACCCATCCCACTCAAGGGCCCTGCCTGAAGGTGGGTTGTTTTTTTTGAAATTATAAGATGTATAAGCCGGACGCTTATCATTTTGACTTATAATTCTACGAGAAACGCACTTGCGTCCTTCAGGACACCGTCAGGCGTTTCTTCTTGACACCAAAATATGAGGCATTTGACCAAGCCGCCACCACATATACTTAGTTGTACGTTTGAACTTACAGAGGTGGCGCCATATGAATCAGGAAACAACGGCTTCGGGCAAAAAAATGAAAATATCCGACTTTCAGGCCAAGGATGTAATTAATATTGTCGACGGCAGGCGTCTCGGTCAGGTCAGTGATCTGGAGTTGGATTTGCGGCGCGGGGTGATCGATGCCATTATCGTTCCGGGCTATACGAGGTTTATGGGTCTGTTCGGCGGAGGAGCCGATCTCGTCATTCCATGGCGGAATATTGTGAAGATCGGTTCGGATGTCGTGCTGGTGAAAATGGTGGAGCCCCGGCCTTCACTGGAGGCGGAAGAACGTGAAATCCTTGTGCTCCAGCGGGAAGAAAGAAATGAACGGCGCACGTACTGAACGCTGCGCTTTCTTTTTGCATCCGTAACGCAAAGGCCGGCGCTAGACTTCACCGGGCGATCTTGTGGTACACTTGAAGGCGGGGTGAGAGAATGGAACCTTTTGTGCAAAAAAGCGGGAGTCCGGCGCTGTTCAGCCTTGAGCCGTGGACGAACCCGGATTCGAAAATAACCGCCGGATTTACCGGACGGGCCGGGGGAGCAGGCCGAACGCCTTACGACAGCCTGAACTGCGCTTTTCATGTAGGCGACATCCCGGAGGATGTCATTAAGAACCGCAAGCTTGTAGCCGAGAGTCTCGGCTTTTCGTTAGAAGACTGGACATGCGGGGAGCAGGTGCACGGCTCGGAAATCGCGGTTGTGACGGCGGATGACAAGGGACGGGGCAGTCTGGAACGGTCCACGGCGTTTGCCGATACGGACGGACTTCTGACCGATGTGCCCGGCGTGCTGCTTGCTTCGTTCTACGCGGATTGCGTTCCGCTCTATTTCCATGATCCGGTAACGGGAGCCGTCGGCCTGGCTCATGCGGGCTGGAAAGGGACGGTGGCGGAAATTGCTTTGTCCATGGCAGGGAGGATGGAAGCCGTCTACGGCAGCCGCAAGGAGGATATCCGGGCAGCGATCGGTCCAAGCATCGGCGCCTGCTGCTACGAGGTGGACGATTTCGTCATGGACCATGTGCGCAGGCTGGAGGAGAGCCTCATCCGGGATGAGGAATCCGGGGAAAGCCTGTACAGCCCTTCGACAGCGCATATTGGCAAAATGATGCTCAACTTGAAAGAATTGAACCGACGCATTATGATAAAAGCAGGAATATTGCCGACACATATCGAATGTACAAGTTGGTGTACAAGCTGCAGCCCTGATTTGTTCTTCTCCTACCGCAAGGAAAACGGGGTGACGGGAAGAATGGCGAGCTGGATCGGAATATCATCCCCACAAAGTGGGGCCTAGACTTCGAGGTTTACTCAGGTACTTTGCGGGGACCCCGGAAATGAATGAAGTCTGTCTTGAGTAAAAAAGGAGAGTTGACCGTTGTCCTCGACATTGCAGGAACGAATAGCCGAAGTCAGCCGGCGCATTGAACGCGCGTGCGCCAAAGGCGGACGGAAAGCAACGGAAGTCAGGATCATTGCGGTGACCAAGTATGTGTCGCCGGAGATGACAGCCGCCGTGCTGGCTTCCGGTCTTACAGATATCGGCGAGAATCGCTGGCAGAATGCCGAGCGCAAATGGGAAGCGCTTGGCAGTCAGGGAGTATGGCATTTTATCGGCCATTTACAGACCAACAAGGTGAAGGATATCATTGGCAAATTTCAATATATCCATTCACTGGACCGCTTGTCGCTGGCCCGCGAACTGCAGCGGAAGGCGGAGGCGGCCGGAGTGGACGTGAACGTATTCCTTCAGGTGAACATTTCCGGAGAAGAGTCCAAGTTTGGCCTGAATCCGGAAGCTGTTCCGGATTTTTTACGTGAAATTTCGGGATTTAATCGGCTTAAGATCGTCGGACTTATGACTATGGCACCGCATGAGGAAGACCCCGAGCTTACGCGGCCGGTATTTCGCGGTCTCCGCGAACTGCGGGACAAGCTTAACGGCATGGGGCTGACGCCGGAGCCGTTGACGGAGCTGTCGATGGGCATGTCGAATGATTTTGAAGTGGCGATTGAAGAAGGAGCCACCTGGGTGCGCCTGGGGACGGTATTGGTAGGCCATGAGGAGGAATCATAATGGGTGTCATGAACCGCTTTATGAGCTTTTTGGGATTGCAGGAACAAGAGGAGATTGTCGAGCATGAACAGCTGGGCCAGCATGAGGAGGAAGATTATGCGCCCAGTCCTGTAGAAACCCGCAAGAACCAGCGGGTCGGGAATGTCGTCAGCATCCATCAGCAGAAAAATGTCAAAGTCGTGCTGTACGAGCCTCGTTCGTACGACGAAGCCCAGGAAATCGCCGACCATCTCCGGTCGCACCGCACCGTCGTTGTCAATTTGCAGCGGGTCCGGAACGATCAGGCGATGCGGATTATCGATTTTTTGAGCGGAACGGTGTACGCCCTGGGCGGAGGCATCTCCAAAATTGGCGGAAATATCTTCCTCTGCACACCTGATACCGTAGAAATTCAAGGCACCATCTCGGAAATTCTCGCCGACGACCAAGACTATAACAGAATGAGGTGAACGGGCTTTGTCCCAAATTGATTCTATAATTAACATTCTTTTCAATATTTACTTCTACATGATCCTATTCTACGTGCTGATGTCCTGGCTGCCGAATGTGCGTGATAACTTTATTGGGGAGCTGCTCGGCAAGCTGGTTGAGCCTTACTTGACGCCGTTCCGCAAAATTATTCCGCCTTTGTTCGGAACCATCGATTTTTCGCCGGTTGTGGCGCTGCTTGTGCTGGAGCTTGCGGTGAACGGACTCCGGTCCGTGCTGTTTTACCTGATGGGTTAAGCATGAAACAGGACATTTACGGTCATTTTCACCCTGACGAGCGGCAATTTGTGGACAGGGCCTATGAGTGGGTAGAGAATGCGGTCCGGTATCATGAGCTGAAGCTGACGGATTTCCTCGACCCGCGGCAGGGCTATATTCTGCATTCGCTCGCGAACCGTGAGCCGGATGTGAAGGTCAAATGGGATGGCGGCCACGAAGAAGCGGAACGGCGGAGAGCGCTGATTGCTCCCGATTACCGTGACTTGGAAGATGAAGAGCTGGGACTGAAGGTGCTAAGCATAGCACCGGCGGAGCAGAATCTGCCGAAGCTGGAGCATGGGGATTATATGGGTTCCCTGCTAGGTCTCGGAATCAAGCGCAGCAAAATCGGCGATATCCACGTTCTGGAGGACGGCTGCCATGCCGTTGTGACGTCGGATATCGCCGATTATTTGGCCCTGCATATGAGCAGTGTCGGCCGCGCTCCCGTCACGGTAGAGGTGCTGCCGGTATCGGAGCTGCGGCGAGCCGAGGTCAAGCTGGAAACGATGGAGCTTACGGTATCTTCCCTGCGGCTCGACGGCATTGCGTCGGATGTGTGCCGGCTCAGCCGGAGCAAAATTCTCGTTCCCATCAAGGCCGGACGCGTCCGGGTGAACTGGAAGGTGGAGGAAGATCCTTCATTCCATCTGAAAGATGGCGATGTCGTTTCGGTTCAGGGCTTTGGCCGCTTTAAAGTGCTGGAGGTCGGCGGACTGACAAAAAAAGCCCGATACCGGGTCCGGGTCGGCAAATTTGTATAAATTTCTTGCAGGAATTTCAGTCGGCTTGTCGAAATTGATTAACTCTAAGGGCAGCTAACATTTGTGGAGCTGGACGCCGATAGTTTTAGAAGAGGCGAAATCTCAGACAGTCACGGAAAAAATGGGCCGCTTGACTTGTCCTAAGCTGGCTTGTTTTTCAGATTTCCTTCTTCATCCTGAAAGATGAAGTGACGGCTGGGCGGAAGAGGCCCGAAATTTCTAGGAGGTGCACAGCATGCCATTAACGCCGCTCGATATACATAACAAGGAGTTTGCCCGGCGGCTCCGAGGTTATGATGAGGACGAGGTCAATGAGTTTCTCGATCAGGTTATTAAGGATTACGAGAGCGTCATCCGGGAGAACAAGGAGCTTAGTAATCAGCTTCTGACCCTGCAGGAGCGTCTGGACCATTTTACGAACATCGAAGACACTTTGTCGAAGACCATTATTGTAGCCCAGGAAGCTGCCGACGAAGTGAAGAACAACGCCAAGAAAGAGTCGCAGCTCATTATCAAGGAAGCGGAGAAGAACGCCGACCGCATTATTAACGAGGCGCTTTCCAAATCCCGCAAAATTGCTATTGAGACCGAAGAGCTCCGCAAGCAAGCCTCTATCTACCGTACCCGGTTCCGGACGCTGGTGGAAGCTCAGCTTGAGCTGTTGTCCCAGGACGATTGGGACGCACTGGAGAGCCGCGAGGTCCGCGAAGAAGTATTTTGAGGCAAAGACCCTGGCCTGTTGACTTTTATCGTTAAAGAAGCTATAACTAGAACATATCTGTAACAATTTATATTGTATTCGATGACGGGAACAGTACGTCATGGCAACGATCCCCAGAGAGTCGGCGATTGCTGAAAGCCGATGGTCAAACCATGCCGGAATATCCTCCCCAAGAAGCGAACCTGAAACGAACCTTGTGTCGTGCGTAAGGCGAGCCGTCTCCCGGACGTTATACCGGACCTGCGTAATTGCGCGGGAGCTGAGATCACGTATGATCTTTGACCGTTTATTCGGCAGGGGTTTGCGCGGAATTAGGGTGGTATCGCGAGCGTCGCCTCGCCCCTTTGGGGGCGGGGCGTTTATTATTTTTGGGACGGCGATCCCCCTAAATCCCCCTTAACAAGGGGGACCCCAAGGGTTGCACCCTCTGGACACCCGCAAGGGTTGGAGAGGTGCGGGGGCTTGGCGGACGGGAGCGGCAGTTGGCGGTGGAGCGGCCCTTCCTCGCGGCATCCCCTGACGGGGACGCCGCGAGGGGCCTTTACAGCGGCGCAGTGGACGCGGGCGGCTGCGCCCCGGCCTCCAGTGGCCCCTCGCAAGAGCTGCCCTGACGGGGTCGCGGCTCGGGTACCCCGGGCAACCCCGGTGCGGGCGGCTGAGCCCCGCCCGCCGAGGCCCCTCGCGAGTGCTGCCCTAGCGGGATCGCGGCTCGGGTGCCAACGTGGAGCGGCCGCTTGCGGCAAGCGGGCCTACAGCAAAATTAACCTTAAACCCGCCGCTGCCCTGGGCCCAGGCAAACTTCCGGGTGTCCAGAGGGCGGGCCCTCGGGGTCCCCCTTGGCTAAGGGGGATTTAGGGGGATCGAAAACGGTTTTAAGACAAAACCACGAGAGGAATGGATTCCATGCAAAAAGTAGACATCAAAGAAAAGGCGCGGGACAGAGACGTCCGCATCTTAAAGAAATGGAACGAAGAGAATACGTTCCGTAAATCAATCGAATACCGTGAAGGCAAGCCCAACTATGTATTCTACGAAGGTCCGCCGACCGCAAACGGCGCTCCGCATATCGGGCACGTGCTTGGCCGCGTAATCAAAGACTTTATCGGCCGCTACCAGACGATGAAGGGTTACCGCGTTGTGCGGAAGGCCGGCTGGGATACCCACGGTCTGCCGGTCGAGCTTGGCGTAGAGAAGCAGCTCGGAATCTCCGGCAAGCAGGAGATCGAAGCCTATGGCGTCGAGAAATTCATCAAGAAATGTAAAGACAGCGTCTTCGGCTACGAGAAGCAGTGGCGCGAATTTACAGAAGCGATCGGCTATTGGACCGATCTAGATAATCCTTACGTTACCCTGAACAATACCTACATCGAGAGCGTATGGAACATCCTTGCAACGGTTCATGAGAAAGGACTTTTGTACCGCGGCCACCGCGTCAGCCCTTACTGTCCAAGCTGCCAGACGACGCTCAGCTCGCATGAAGTAGCTCAAGGGTACAAGACGGTCAAGGACCTGAGCGCCACGGCCAAGTTCAAGCTGGACGACAGCGGCGAATATGTGCTGGCCTGGACGACGACGCCTTGGACGCTTCCGGCGCATATGGCGCTCGCGGTTAATCCGGACATGGATTATGTGCGGGTGCAGCAGGAGGACGGCGTCTACATCATGGCCAAGAATCTGGTCGAAGAAGTGGCTAAGGGCGAGCATACGGTGTTGTCCGAGCTGAAAGGCTCCGATCTGGTTGGCAAAACGTACCAGCCCCCGTTCAGCTACATCCAGGCAGAGAGAAGCAATCTGATCGTCGGAGCTTCTTTTGTGACGGATGCCAGCGGTACGGGGATCGTGCATATGGCGCCGGCCCATGGCGAGGACGACTACAAGGCCTGCCGCGAGAACGGCATCACCTTCGTGAACGTGGTGGATACGTCGGGTAAATATACCGATACGGTTACTGATTTTGCCGGACGCTTTGTGAAAGACTGCGACCTGGATATCGTCAAGGCGCTGTCGGAGAAGGGCCTGCTGTATGGCAAGGAAAAATACGAGCACAGCTATCCGTTCTGCTGGCGCTGCGATACACCGCTTCTGTACTATGCGACAGACAGCTGGTTTATCAATACGACAGCGATCAAGGATCAGCTGATCGCGAACAACAATGGCGTCAACTGGTATCCAGGCCATGTCCGCGAAGGCCGGTTCGGCAAGTTTCTGGATGAACTGGTGGACTGGAACATCAGCCGCAACCGCTACTGGGGCACTCCACTGAACGTATGGGTCTGCCAGGAGACGGGCAAAGAGTTCGCGCCGCACAGCATCGCCGAGCTTCGGGAAATGGCAATTGGCGATGTACCTGAAGATATCGAGCTGCATAAGCCGTATGTGGATAACATCCGCCTGCGCAGCCCGTTCAAAGAAGGCGCGGAAATGGTGCGGACCTCTGAAGTGATCGACGTGTGGTTCGACAGCGGCTCGATGCCTTTTGCGCAAAGCCACTATCCGTTCGAGAACGCGGATAAGCTGGAGGAACAATATCCTGCGGACATGATCTGCGAAGGCATCGACCAGACGCGCGGCTGGTTCTACAGCTTGCTTGCGGTGTCGACGCTGTTCAAAGGCAAAGCGCCTTACAAGGCGGTTATCGCTACGGGCCATATCCTCGACGAGAACGGCCAGAAGATGTCCAAATCGAAGGGCAATGTCATCAACCCTTGGGATATCATGAACGAATACGGCACCGACGCGTTCCGCTGGGCGATCCTGGCCGACAGCGCGCCGTGGAACAACAAGCGCTTCTCCCGTGGGCTGGTGGGCGAGAGCAAGTCTAAGGTCGTCGATACGCTGGTGAACACCCACGCGTTCTTGACGCTGTATGCGGGAATTGACGGCTACGATCCGGCGGAGCATCCGTTCAAGCTGTCTTCTCACAAGCTGGACCGCTGGATTCTGTCCCGGCTGAACAGCCTGATCCTGGTTGTGGATAAAGGGCTTGCGGTCAATGACTTCGTTAACTCGTCCAAAGCGATCGAGAACTTTATCGACGAGCTGAGCAACTGGTATATCCGTCGTTCCCGCGACCGTTTCTGGGGCAGCGGGCTAGGAGAGGAGAAGCTGGACGCTTACCGTACGCTGACGCATGTGTTACTGACGACGGCGAAGATTGTCGCTCCTTTCATGCCTATGCTGGCGGAGGATATTTTCGTCAACCTGGGCGGCGGAGAAAGCGTGCATTTGGCGGATTACCCGGCAGCCGACGAGAGCCTGATCGACCTTACGCTTGAGCAGGATATGGAAAGCGCCCGTAACATCGTTGAGCTGGCGCGGAACGTCCGCAACGAGACCGGAATCAAGACGCGTCAGCCGCTTTCCGAGCTGATCGTTTCCATCAGCCAGAGCTTTAATGTCGCGGATTATGAGGAGATCATCAAGGACGAGATCAATGTCAAGTCCATCGTGCTGGAGACGAGCGACAGCGGCTTTGTTGATTTTACCCTGAAGCTGAACCTGAAGGTCGCAGGCAAAAAATACGGCAAAAACGTCGGCTTCATCCAGGGCTTCCTGAAATCGATGGACAGCGGCGCTACCCGCGAAGCGGTTCAAAGCGGCAAGGTGGCCGTCACCTCTCCGGAAGGCGAAGAACTGCAAATCACCGCAGACGAACTGCTGGTCGACAAGCAGGCCAAGCCGGGCTTTGCGTCCGCATCCGGTTACGGAATTACAGTCGCGCTGAATACGGAAATCACGCCGGAGCTGGAACAAGAGGGCTGGGTGCGTGAAATCGTGCGGGCGGTTCAGGATTACCGCAAACGCCTTGACCTGCCGATCGACAAGCGCGTTGCGCTGACCCTGAGTGTCGATGATGAGCTGAAAGCGGCCGTTACGGCGTTCGAGAATGTCCTTCGTGAGAATGTACTGGTTACGACGATTGGTTTTAGCGGCAATCATGCCCCTGAAACGGTGGATATCGGCGGCAAAACGATCGGCATCGTAATCGGTTAAAGCTTGGATTAAAGCAAGTGGCGGCGCATGTCCCGTCCGTAAAGTGCATATACTAGTGTCAGAAGTATAAACGCAGGCGTTCCGCCAAGGCATGTCCTGCCAGAATATTTCGGCGCACAAAGACGAGTCCCGAGCGAAAGGGAGACAGATGTCTCTCCTAAGCCGGGCTCGTCTTACGTTAAGGCGCTAAAGGACGGAGGGAGCCGCAGGATGAAGGAGGACCCGGATCGCGGGACATATCGGAAGGAAAGCCTGACCTCTTGGAAACCGCTGGAGCGTGGAGGAGAGCCGCCCGAACCAGGCGATAAGGAAAAAATAAACCGCATATACCGGCTGGCGACCGACTGGGCGCAGCGGATGGAAAAATCCAGAATCTCCGAGTATACGGAGCTGCTCTATTCCCCATGGCGGCTTATATGGCTGAATGTGCTGGCAGGGACTGCGCGCGGCGTCGGAATCGCCATCGGGTTTACTTTTTTTGCGGCGACGATCATTTATGTGCTTCAGGTGCTGGGGGCGCTTAATCTGCCGATAATAGGCGATTACATCGCCGATATCGTGCGTATCGTTCAGCATCAGCTGGAGCTTAACACGTATTAGTTCCAGACCCTAATCGGCCAGTATACAGACCGTCTGCATGTTGGCCGTTCTCTTGGTGGATATACCTATACCGTTCATCCCGGCCCAACTTGTCGAAATAAAAACTCCGAACAATCCGCAATAGCGTGCGGCTGCCCGGAGTGATAAAGGTCATCTGTTTTTTACATGAAACTAAGAAACAAAATAGGTATAAGCCTCTTCATACGTTTCTTTATACTCAACTTGATTCCGGAACATGCGATTGAGCTGCATAGTAAAGATTGGACTATCGGAAAGATATACCCACTTCTTATCCATGCGGAGACCACGATTGATTGCAAGCTGCATAGTAGGCGAGAGTAAAGCTACGACTTCTTGGGAGAGGACGGATTTAGCTTTACGGACATCCGTAATTCCAGAGAAGCCAGGCTTAACCTTTTTAAGAATTTCTTCAAAGTCTTTGATATAAGCGGCTGCTGCATTTTCATCCAATCGTTCGGCCACTACGATAATCAAATTTCTTTGTTCGTCATAATTAATAGTATAGGCTGACATAAACAATTCCTCCAAGTTATGTAAAAGTAGATTAGAGCCTAAAATTTATCAATAGGGCTCTTGGTATATTAGAAACCCAGTGTCATGGGCTCAAGGGAAAAACGAGTCTATGGATCTATGGATGTTTTGTCGTTTTGTGTCGGAGAATTATGTATTCTTTTAGTCCAGTAATCACATAAAATAATCATTCCCTCCCTTTACAATAAATTCCTAGACCTATTTTTGTCAATGAATTTGTGCTATTAACTCGAAATTTGACGAATCAATAGGTTTTGGGTTGGTATAAATGAAGGATTATAGTCCCATATTAGTCATATAGGCTTAGACGGTTTATGGGAAAAAGGAGCAGCCCGCGATGGCTACTCCTTCTCTCTTTTGCCGTAAGGATCAAGCAGATAGTCGCCTTCCCCGCTGTCCATATACTGCTGGTACTGATGGCCGCGCATGATCGTAATGTTGCTGCCGGTCATATCCGTGGCGATGAAATTTTCCCAGGGCTCCACCCAGCCGTCCGGATCGTGGGATTCGATCTCTACATCATTGTAGGAATCGATATTGTTTCCCTCGGCCATGGCCGGCGTATTGGAGGTGCCGTAGCTTTCGACGATCTGCCAGGCATCCTCACCGTCAAACCCGTTATACTCCTTGTCATCCAGGCTGCTTCGTCCAAAGGGCGGGGTGAGAAACTCCTCTTCGACAGGCCGCGTATGCGGTTTTTCCTGACGGGGGCTGTGTTCTTTGCAATAGCGTGTTGCGGGCAGGGCGGCCAGGCGCTCATAAGGAATCGGCTCACCGCTTGCTGCGCAAATGCCGTATGTGCCGTTGTCCATCGCTCGAAGCGCGTCCTCAATTTCGGTTAGTTCCAGCTCTTCGCGCTCCTGAAGCGAGATGTCCATGGAACGGTGGTACAGGTCGGTGGCGACGTCACCGGGATGATTGTCGATTTCCGAGAGCTCGCCCGACATATCCCGCATGGAATCCTCCAGACCGTGATCTTCATTCTCTATAAGCCTGTGCCGGATATCGTCCCGCTGCTGGACAAGAAGCCCGTGCAGGTGGTCAAGCTGCTCCGAGGTCAGGTGATTCATAAGTCTCGGCTCCTTTCCTTGTGCCTTTTTCCTTACTAGGTTGGCCTGTTGCTTCGCTTTTTACCGCTGGCAAATTGTGCTCCGGATAAGACTGCGGAAGCGATGGGTCAATGGACGGGTTCTCAAGCCTTGTGCTACAATATACGAGTCTTTATACATGTTTTGGATCGCTTTCGGGCGGGAAAAATAAGAACGGAGTGACTAGCTGAAGTGGTGTACTATCTGATCGCGCTCATTGTGTTTTTGATTGACCAGGGAACGAAATACTTAATCTCCTCACGTCTGCAGCTCGACGAGCAAATCCCGGTAATCGGGAATTTTTTTCTCATCACATCTCACCGCAACCGCGGCGCCGCTTTCAGCATTTTGCAGAATCAGCGCTGGTTCCTCATCCTCGTGACTGTTGTTGTCGTGGTCGGAATCGTCTGGTACCTGAATAAGGTCAGAAAGACGCGCCGGCTGCTGCCTTTGGCGCTTGCGCTTGTGCTTGGCGGGGCGATCGGCAACTTTCTCGACCGGCTGTTGACAGGCGAGGTTGTCGATTTTCTGCAGTTTAATTTCGGCAGCTATACGTTTCCGATCTTTAACGTGGCGGATTCATGCATTGTCGTCGGCGTGGCGCTCATCATTCTGGATTCCCTCCTTGATATGAAGGGCGGGGGCCAGACGGAAGTAACCGAAGTGAAGGAAACCGGCGAGGCAAAGGAAGGGAATGAATAGTATTGAATAAGGACGCTCTTAATGAGCGGACGGAAGGCGAAAGCCCGGACAACGGGGTCGCTTGGACCGTTCAGGAAGAATACGCCCGTGAACGTATCGACAAATATATTACCGAGGCTTGGGAAGAAGACATTTCACGCTCCCAGGTGCAGCAGTGGATTGAAGCCGGACTTGTCACGGTTAACGGCCGTACGGTAAAAGCGAACTACAAGCTGTCGCCGGAGGATTTGATCTCGGTGACGGTGCCTGAGCCCGCAGCCGCAGAGCTGACCCCGGAAAATATTCCGCTTAATGTCGCCTACGAGGATTCGGACCTAATCGTTGTGAACAAGCCGAGAGGCATGGTCGTGCATCCGGCGGCGGGGCACCCTTCCGGCACACTGGTCAACGCCTTGATGTATCACTGCAAGGACCTGTCGGGAATCAACGGCGAGATTCGTCCCGGCATCGTTCACCGGATCGATAAGGACACCTCCGGCCTGATTATGGCCGCCAAGAACGACGCCAGCCACAATTCGCTCGCGGCACAGCTCAAGGCGCATAGCGTGACCCGGCGTTATCTTGCGGTTGTTCAGGGCAATGTGGCTCATGACCAAGGGACCGTTGACGCGCCGATTGGCAGAGACCCGCATGACCGCAAGCTGTATACGGTAACGGAGAAGAACAGCAAGACCGCCGTTACCCATTTTACCGTGCTGGAGCGGTTCGGCGATTGTACCTTGCTGCAATTGCAGCTGGAAACCGGACGCACTCACCAAATCCGGGTGCATATGAAGTTTATTGGACATCCGCTCGTCGGCGATCCCGTATACGGACGGAGCAAAGGAATATTTATGGAAGGCGGACAGGCTCTGCACGCGGCCGTACTTGGTTTTGTGCATCCGTCCTCCGGAGAATATCTGGAATTTTCGGCTCCGCTTCCGGGAGACATGGAAGATCTGCTGGCCCGTCTGCGAAGCAGATAAGTACAAATGAACTGCGGATTTGTCCATTGTGTTGCAGCGGCTGTTGCGTCATATTTAACAATATGGAAATGAATAGGCTGAGCGTTCGTTCATCCGTTTACTATTTCAAAAGCCAGGAGTGAGAACACCTTTATGAGTATCGAACAATACCAGGATACGTTTATCCAGAACAATTTCGCGGATCGCATCGGCGGAGCGAACTACGGCAAGGATACCAACATCTATAAATTTGAGAAGATCAAACGCGCCAAGGCTGCGGCCAAGAAGGATTTTCCCGATATCGAATTGATCGATATGGGCGTCGGCGAGCCGGACGAAATGGCGGATGCTGGCATCGTCGCCAAGCTGGCCGAGGAAGCGGCCAAGGAAGAGAACCGCGGTTATGCGGACAACGGCATTGCCGAATTCAAGGAAGCGGCGGCCCAATATTTAAAGGACGTATTTAATGTGAACGGCATTGACCCGGCTACCGAGGTACTGCATTCCATTGGCTCGAAGCCGGCGCTGGCCATGCTCCCTTCCGCTTTTATCAATCCGGGAGATATTACGATCATGACCATTCCGGGCTATCCGGTGCTGGGCACGCATACGAAATATCTGGGCGGCCAAGTCTACAATGTCGAGCTTAAGAAGGAAAATAACTTCCTTCCCGACCTGAGCTCCATTCCGGAAGACATCGCCTACAAGGCGAAGCTTCTTTACCTGAACTATCCGAACAACCCTACGGGAGCCAGTGCAACTCCGCAATTTTTTGCTGAAGTCGTAGCCTGGGCGAAGAAGTACAATGTCGTCGTCATTCATGACGCCCCTTATGCCGCGCTGACCTATGACGGCCTGAAGCCGCTGAGCTTCCTGTCTGTTCGCGGTGCGAAGGATGTTGGCGTAGAGCTGCATTCCCTGTCCAAATCGTACAACATGACGGGCTGGAGAATCGGGTTTGTGGCCGGCAATCCGCTGATCGTCAAAGCTTTCGGCGACGTGAAGGACAATAACGATTCCGGTCAGTTCATCGCTATTCAGAAAGCGGCGGCTTATGGCCTGGCTCATCCTGAAATTACAGAAGCCATCGCGGCCAAATATTCCCGCCGACACAACCTGCTGGTGGACGCGCTGAACAGCCTTGGCTTTAAGGCAACGAAACCGAAAGGCTCCTTCTTTATGTATGTTGAAGCGCCAAAGGGAATCAAAGGCGGACGCCGCTTCGAGTCGGGCGAGGATTTCTCCCAATATCTGATTCGCGAAAAGCTGATCTCGACCGTGCCTTGGGATGATGCCGGCGCGTTCGTTCGCTTCTCCGTCACCTTTATCGCCAAGGGTGAAGAAGAAGAGCTGCGCGTTATTTCCGAAATCAAGCGCCGCCTCAGCGACGTGGAATTTGAATTTTAATCAAGCTTTTGCGTTTAACAGCCTCCGTGCCGATTTTCGGTTCGGGGGCTGTTTTTTGCTGTAGAATCCGCTGGTAAATTTGTATAGGTCCGGAGTTGACATGGGCTGTCCGTTCTGTCATAATTCTAATGATAAATGAATAGCGCCTTTAAATCAGTCCCGTGAGGCTGGCAAGGTAACGTGAATCGAGGTTCGCGGCTTTTTAAGTGAGGTATCCGTCTGTCTGTACGGAGCTCTTTTGCTGCGCGCTTGTCACCGTTCTTCAATCTGCGGATTCCACTCCTTGCCTGCTTCAGGCAAGGAGTTTTTGATTTCCACCACAGATATGGGGATACGGCGCATTACCTGGAGGGTAACCTGGCATGATTATCGAGAAGAATGTCATTATGGACGAGACGGCGATTCGCCGGGCGCTATCGCGCATAGCGCATGAGATTCTGGAGAAGAACAAAGGCATCGAAGATTGCATGCTGATCGGTATCCGCACCCGGGGCGTATATCTCGCACGGCGGATCGCGGAGCGAATCAAAGAGATCGAAGGCGCCGATGTTCCTTGCGGCGAGCTTGACGTCACTTTTTACAGAGACGATCTGGAGCCGGGGAAGAATAAGAATGCGAACGACGGAGATTGTAACGGAAAAGGGACGTTGATCCTTCCCGCCAACATTTCGGGTACCCGGGACAAAAAGATTATCCTGTTCGACGATGTTCTCTACACCGGACGGACGATTCGGGCGGCGATGGACGCGCTGATGGACTGCGGACGTCCGCGGATGATCCAACTGGCGGTTCTGGCCGACAGAGGCCACCGCGAAGTGCCGATTCGCCCGGACTATGTGGGCAAGAATGTGCCGACCTCAAGGCATGAATCGATTGAAGTGGCGCTGAAAGAAGTCGACGGCACGGACGAAGTGCACATACTATCGAACTGGGAGGCAAAATAATATGATGACAGCTACCCGAGTAAAGGAACGGAGCCTGCTTGGACTTAGAGGTTTGGACGCGGCGGAAATTTCCGCGATACTGGACAGAGCGGCGTATTGGGACAAGCAGACGGAGAAGGCAAGCTCGGTGCTGGCCTCGCGGTTTGTCTCCAACATGTTCTTCGAGAACAGCACGCGCACCCGCTTCTCGTTCGAAATGGCCGAGAAGCGTCTCGGTGCCCAGGTTCTGAACTTCACGGCAGCGGCTTCCAGCGTTGAAAAAGGCGAGTCGATCTACGATACCGTCCGCACGCTGGAGTCAATGGGCATCGATGCAGGCGTCATCCGGCTGAAGCCGGCGGGCGTGCTGGCCCAGCTCTCCGAGAAAGTATCCATTCCGCTGATTAACGCCGGCGACGGGAACAATGAGCATCCGACGCAGGCGCTGCTGGACCTGTACACCATGCTCAAGACCTTCGGAGACATCAAGGGTCTGACCGTATCCATCATCGGGGATATAATGCACAGCCGGGTAGCACGCTCCAATCTGTGGGGGCTGACCACGATGGGAGCCAAGGTGCAGTTCTGCGCGCCGGAGAATATGAAAGCCCCAGAGCTGATGGATTATGCGCCTTATGTCTCGATGGAGGAAGCGCTGAGAGCGGACGTGGTTATGATGCTGCGCGTACAGCTGGAGCGGCACGCTTCGGGAATGCTGTCATCGGCGGAAGAGTACCGCCGGCAGTTCGGCCTGACGGAAGAACGGGCCGCGAAACTGGCTTCGCACACGGTCATTATGCATCCTGCGCCGGTCAATCGTAATGTCGAAATTGACGACGCGGTAGTCGAAAGCGCGAAATCGCTGATTTTTCCGCAGATGTCCAATGGAGTTCCGATCCGGATGGCGGTCATTGAAAGAGCGATCCGATAAACCCCTGCTGATAAAATTAATAAATATACACAGATATGAATTTTTATTATATAATAACGATAGAGCCCGGATGCTCTTGTCGCGGGCAGAAGGAGAAGCAACGTGATTATCAAAAATGCCAATGTTTTGAATGCGGAAGGCGTCTTGGAACGCAAGCACATCCAGATTGAGAACGGTACGATCTCCGCGATTCTGAATGGGAACGAGACGATCGCCGAAGGTTCGGAAACGATTGATGCCGCCGGCAAGCTGCTGGTTCCGGGGCTAATCGATATGCACGTGCATTTGCGCGAACCGGGTTTTGAACATAAGGAGACGATTGAGACAGGCAGCCGTTCGGCGGCCAAGGGCGGATATACGACGATTGCCAGCATGCCGAACACCATGCCGGTAACCGACAGCCCGGAAGTGGTGAAGCTGGTGCAGGACAAGGCCCGCGCGGCCGGACTGGTCAAGGTGCTGCCTTACGCCGCGATCACGAAGAGTCAGCAGGGGCAGGAGCTTACGGATTTTGCCGCGCTGAAGGAAGCCGGAGCGATTGGCTTTACGGATGACGGCGTAGGCGTGCAGACGGCTCAAATGATGAAGGATGCGATGAGCATCGCGGCATCCATGGATATGCCGGTCATCGCGCACTGCGAAGACAACTCCCTGGTTGTGGGCGCACCGGTAGCTGAAGGAAGCTTTGCCCGCAAGCACGGGCTGAAGGGCATTCCGAATGAGTCGGAAGCGATCCATGTCGGCCGGGATATTTTGCTGGCTGAGGCGACGGGCGTGCATTACCATGTGTGCCATGTCAGCACGGAACAATCGGTTCGGTTGATCCGCCAGGCCAAGGAAATCGGCATCCGCGTGACCGCCGAGGTATGTCCGCATCATCTGCTGCTGTCGGAGGAGGACATCCCGGGGCTTGACGCCAACTGGAAAATGAATCCGCCGCTGCGCTCGCGCCGCGATGTGGATGCCTGCATCGAGGCTTTGCTTGACGGAACGATCGACATCATTGTGACGGACCACGCGCCGCACAGCGCCGAAGAGAAAGCCAAAGGGATGCAGGCTGCACCGTTCGGCATTGTCGGATTCGAGACGGCATTTCCGCTGATGTATACGAAATTTGTCGCCGCAGGCAAGATGGATCTTGCCCTGCTGGTCAAGAGAATGACGGCCGATCCGGCCCGCGTGTTCAGGCTGAACACCGGTGTGCTGGAGCCGGGAGCTCCGGCGGATGTAACGCTGATCGATCTGGAGACGGAGAAGGAAGTCGACCCGGAAACCTTCGCAAGCAAGGGCCGAAACACGCCGTTTACAGGCTGGAAGCTGAAAGGCTGGCCGGTGTTGACGATTACGGACGGTCGGGTTGTATGGAGCGAGGAACTAGAAGAGAACCGGAAGAACGAAGCGGAGCAGCAGGCCTAACAAGCTGACAAGCGAACGGGACACTCCGGCGTTAACAGGAAATATACAGTTTGAAACTACAGAATGAAGAGGAGTGGAAAGGGATGCAGGCAAGATTGCTGCTACAGGACGGAACGCTGTTTACCGGCACCGCATTTGGGGCGGAAGGCGAGAAGACTGGCGAGGTTGTATTTAATACGGGGATTACGGGATATCAGGAGGTATTGTCCGATCCTTCGTACTGCGGGCAAATCGTTACGATGACGTATCCGCTGATCGGGAATTATGGCATCACTCGTGATGACTTTGAGTCCGTGCGGCCTTTCGTACACGGCTTCGTTGTGCGCCGTCATGAGACGGTGCCCAGCAACTGGCGGGCCGAGTACAGCGTCGATGACCTGCTGAAGGAGTACGGCATACCTGGGATCAGCGACATCGATACCCGGATGCTGACACGCATCATCCGCCACTATGGCACGATGAAGGCGATCCTGACCACCTCCAACAAGCCGGTGGAAGAGCTGATGGAAATGATGAACGATACCTCGATTGACGAGCTGCGTAACCAGGTGGCACGCACTTCCACTGCCAGCGCATACAGCAGTCCGGGAACGAAGGAAAAAATCGTGCTCGTGGACTACGGCGCCAAGACGGGGATTCTGCGCGAGCTGAACAACCGCGGCTGCGACGTCATCGTCGTTCCCCATAACGTGACCGCGGACGAAATCCGCCGTATCAATCCGGACGGCATCCAGCTGTCCAACGGTCCTGGGGACCCCAAAGACGTGCCTTACGCCGTCAAGACGATTTCCGAGCTGCTCGGCGAATACCCGATCTTCGGCATCTGCCTGGGACACCAGCTGTTTGCACTGGCCTGCGGCGCGGATACCGAGAAGCTTAAATTCGGACATCGCGGCGGCAACCATCCGGTCAAGGAACTGTCGGGCGGACGCTGCTACATCACCTCGCAGAACCACGGCTACACCGTTAACGAAGACTCGGTAAAAGGCACGGAGCTTGAAGTGACACACATCAACAATAACGACAAGACGATTGAAGGGCTGAAGCATACCCGCTACCCCGCTTTCTCGGTGCAGTACCATCCGGAAGCGGCTCCGGGACCGCATGACAGCAGCTACCTGTTCGACCGTTTTCTGGAGATGATTGCGGAGCACAAACGGAATACTCCCGCAATTTCCCGTCAAGCCCAGCATGCGGCGAACGCGCGGATCGCGGCGCCTACCCCGAAACAGCAGCTTGAAGCCGTGAAAGGAGCCTACTAATAGAATGCCTAAGAACGATAAGCTTAAAAAGATACTCGTGATCGGCTCAGGGCCGATTGTCATCGGCCAGGCGGCCGAATTCGACTATGCCGGAACGCAGGCCTGCCAGGCGCTGAAAGAAGAAGGCGTAGAGGTTATTCTGATCAACAGCAACCCCGCCACCATCATGACCGATACGAATATGGCGGATAAAGTATATATTGAACCGATTACGCTTGACTTCGTTACCGGCATTATCCGGCAGGAGCGTCCTGACGGACTGCTGCCAACGCTCGGCGGGCAGACTGGCCTGAACATGGCCGTCGAGCTGGCGCGCGCGGGCGTGCTGGAGCAGGAGAACGTCAAGCTGCTCGGCACCCAGCTACACTCCATCGAGAAAGCGGAAGACCGCGACCTGTTCCGCGACCTGATGCGCGAACTTGAACAGCCCGTGCCGGAGAGCACGATTGTTACGACGCTGGACGAAGCGCTGGCGTTTGCCGCGGGGATCGGCTATCCGCTGATCGTACGTCCGGCTTATACGCTGGGCGGCACCGGCGGCGGGATTTGCGCGAATGAAGAAGAACTTCGCGAGACAGTCAAAGCCGGCATTCGCTACAGCCCGATCGGCCAGTGCCTGATCGAGAAGAGCATCGCCGGCATGAAGGAAGTCGAATATGAAGTCATGCGCGATGCGAACGACAACTGCATCGTGGTCTGCAACATGGAGAACTTTGACCCGGTCGGCGTGCATACGGGCGACAGTATCGTCGTGGCGCCGAGCCAGACGCTGTCCGACCGCGAGTACCAAATGCTCCGCAGCGCATCGCTGAAGATTATCCGCGCGCTGAACATCGAAGGCGGCTGCAATGTGCAGTTCGCGCTCGATCCGCAGAGCTATCAATACTATGTCATTGAAGTGAATCCGCGTGTCAGCCGTTCGTCGGCGCTGGCGTCGAAGGCAACCGGCTATCCGATTGCCAAGATGGCAGCCAAAATCGCCCTGGGCTACACGCTTGATGAAATCATCAACCCGGTTACGGGGCAGACTTATGCTTGCTTCGAGCCAACACTCGATTATATCGTCAGCAAAATTCCGCGCTGGCCGTTCGACAAGTTCATCTACGCGAACCGCAAGCTCGGTACCCAGATGAAGGCGACCGGCGAAGTTATGGCCATCGGCCGCACCTTCGAAGAGTCGATTCACAAAGCGATCCGTTCGCTGGAGATCGGTGTTCACCGGTTCAAGCTGCCTGGAGCCGAGCTGATTGAGGATGAAGTGCTGAAGACTCGTCTGGCGAAACCGGACGACGAGCGCATCTTCCTGATTGCCGAGGCATTCCGCCGCGGATATCAGCTACAGGAAATTCAGGATCTCACCCAGGTTGACTGGTGGTTCCTGGATAAGATTGAAGGCTTGATCGGCTTCGAGGACCGCATCCGCGAAGAGGAGAGCCTGACGCCGGAAACGCTGTACCAGGCGAAGCGTCTTGGCTTTACTGACCGCGCTATTGCTGAACTGCGGGCTGAAGGCCAGCCTGGCGGCAAGGTGACGAAGGAAGCCGAGGTTCGTTCGATGCGTCTGGAGCAGGGACTGAAACCAGTCTACAAAATGGTTGACACCTGCGCGGCCGAATTCGAGGCAACTACGCCTTATTATTACTCGACTTACGAAACCGAGAATGAAGTGCTTCCATCCGATAAGAAAAAAGTGGTTGTGCTAGGCTCCGGCCCGATCCGTATCGGCCAGGGCATCGAGTTCGACTACTCGACGGTTCATGCCGTCTGGGCAATCCAGAAGGCCGGATATGAAGCAGTCATTATCAATAATAACCCGGAGACGGTATCCACCGACTTCAACACCTCTGACCGGCTTTATTTCGAACCGCTGTTCTTCGAGGATGTTATGAACGTCATCGAGCAGGAACAACCAATCGGCGTCATCGTGCAGTTCGGCGGACAGACGGCCATTAACCTGGCTGCTCCGCTAAGCGCGGCAGGCGTCAACATTCTTGGCACAAGCCTTGAAAGCATCGACGAAGCGGAAGACCGCAAACGGTTCGAAGCGCTGCTGTCACGCCTGGATATCGCACAGCCGAAAGGCAGCACCGTAACGACGGTTGAAGAAGCTGTGGGCACGGCTCAATCGCTTGGCTATCCGGTTCTGGTGCGTCCTTCGTACGTACTGGGCGGCCGTGCAATGGAAATTGTCTACTCCGATACTGAACTGCTCAGCTACATGAAGGAAGCTGTGAAGGTCAACCCGGATCATCCGGTCCTGATCGACCGTTACATGCTGGGCAAAGAGGTTGAAGTCGATGCCATCTGCGACGGCGAAACCGTAGTTATTCCAGGGATCATGGAGCACGTGGAACGCGCGGGCGTTCACTCCGGCGACTCCATCGCGGTATATCCGCCGCAGCATCTGGAAGACAGCCTGAAGCAGAAAATCGCCGATATCACGATCAAGATCGCCAAGGAATTGAAGACAGTCGGACTGGTCAACATTCAGTTTGTCATCTACCGCGGTGAGGTTTACGTCATCGAAGTGAATCCGCGCTCGTCGCGTACCGTACCGTTCCTGAGCAAGGTGACGGGCATTCCGATGGCTCTTCTGGCAACGAAGGTCATTCTCGGCGGCAAGCTGAAGGACGAAGGGTACAGCGAAGGCCTGTGGCCGGAGAGTGACTTCGTCTCCGTCAAAGTGCCTGTCTTCTCGTTCGCCAAGCTGCGCAGAGTAGAGCCGACGCTGGGTCCGGAAATGAAATCGACCGGCGAAGTCATGGGCCGTGACAGATTGTATGCCAAGGCTCTGTATAAAGGTCTGATCGGCGCAGGCATGAAAATCCCGACCACTGGCTCGATTATCGTAACCGTGGCCGACAAGGATAAAGCGGAAGCGATCGAACTGATGAAAGGCTTCCACCGTCTGGGCTATAAGATCATTGCTACGGGCGGCACCGCTTCGGCGCTGGAAAATGCGGGCCTCAACGTCATGAACGTCAACAAGCTCGGTGAAGGTGAGCCTACCATTATCGACATTATCCGCAGCGGCCAGGCGAACTTCGTGTTCAATACGCTCACGAAAGGCAAGACGCCGGAGCGCGACGGCTTCCTTATCCGCCGCGAAGCGGTCGAGAACGGCATCGTCTGCATGACGTCGCTTGATACCGTAACGGCGCTGCTGCGCATGCTGGAGACGATCAACTTCTCCTCGCAGTCGATGCCGGCTTTCGTAGGACAATAAGATAAATTGCGCAAGGCAAGGCATAGGGAACTTCAGGAACGGTTTGCGTCATCTCGCAGACCGTTCCGCTGTGCCCGGACCTTTGAAGCTTACAGCGAAGGAGTGTTGTTATGACCGGAGAAAGGCAGCCACTGCAGGAAGCTGCGGCGCAGGAGAATACCGTCACACAGAACACGCAATGGGAGAGCATGGCCAACCGGCTGATGATCCCGCTTGATTATCCGGATGCCGGGCAGGCGAAAGAGCTGATCGGCAAGCTGAAAGGCATCCCGTGCTACATGAAGGTCGGCATGCAGCTGTTCTACGCCGCCGGTCCGGATTTTGTCAGAGAGCTGAAGGCCCTTGGCTATTCCGTATTTCTTGACGTGAAGATGCATGATATCCCGAACACGGTAAAAGGCGGAGCCGAGAGTGTGACAGCCCTTGGCGTCGATATGTTCAACGTCCATGCATCCGGCGGCTCGGCCATGATGGCGGCCGCAATAGAGGGCATTGAAGCGGCCCTGCACAAGAACCCTGCGCTTGCCCGTCCCCTGGTTATTGCGGTGACCCAGCTCACCAGCACCAGCCAGACGGTCATGAACAATGAGATCGGCATTCCCGGCGAAGTGCCGGACACAGTCGTGCGGTACGCGAAGCTTGCCGCAGCCGCCGGCTTGGACGGAGTCGTGGCTTCGCCTCAGGAAGCCGCAGCCATATCGGCTGCCTGCGGTCCCGCATTCCGCACCGTCACCCCTGGCATCCGGCCTTCCGGATCATCGCTGGACGACCAGAGCCGCGTCATGACACCTGGCCAGGCGATCCGTCAGGGAAGCCACTTCCTGGTTGTTGGACGGCCTATTACGGCCGCTCCCGACCCGCGTCAGGCAGCAGAGCAAATTATTGAGGAGATGATCAAAGCGTGAGTCCATTGCTGAACAGAAGTGAACAAATTGCCTCTTACTTATTGAAGATCGAGGCGGTCGCCCTGCGCCCGCAGGAGCCTTTTACATGGACATCCGGCATCAAGTCCCCGATCTATTGCGATAACCGGCTTACTCTTTCGTATCCGGAAATCCGCAGCTACATCGCCGACGCTTTCGCCGAATTGATCGCTACCGAATACCCCGGTACGGAGGTTATTGCCGGAACCGCAACCGCCGGCATCCCGCATGCCGCCTGGGTGGCGGACAAGCTGAATCTGCCGATGGCCTACATCCGCGACAAAGCCAAAGGACACGGCAAACAGAACCAGATCGAAGGCATTATCTCCCCTGGTCAAAAGGTCATCGTGATCGAAGACCTGATCTCCACCGGAGGCAGCTCGCTGAAAGCCGCTCAGGCGGTTCAAGAAGCGGGAGGCGAACCGCTTGCGGTACTGGCGATTTTCAGCTATGAACTGGATCGTGCGACCAATGCGTTCAGTGAGGCGGGCATTCCGCTGCAAAGCCTGTCCAACTACAGCACCCTGATCGACGTCGCGCTCGGTCAAGGCAAAATCGCAGCCGAAGACGTCGAACTGTTGCAATCGTGGAGACGTGATCCATCCTCATTCGGGAAATAATATTGTTTAGTTGAAGCGGATGATATAACGACTTGTATTAAAACCGTCCAGCAATGGGCGGTTTATTCATTAATTTCATCAGGTTATGTGGTTGTGCTATTTCGGAGAACTTGAACGGGTCCCGTAAGTTTTTTAAAAAAATGGGCAAGCTAACAATCGTTGAGGACTTGAACAACTGGCCATGAAAGGGGAAGAGCGCATCATGAATTGGATTTATTTCGCCAAGCTGTTCAGAACAAGGTTTCAGGCGGGCTGTTTAGCCAAGCGGCTCGAACAGGATGGCTGGATTTATGGCTATCATGATCTGCAGCTGGTGGAAATTTACCGTTCGCGCAAAGGGAAATACGGGGTCCGTTTTCTTCCTTAAAAATGGCAACATTTTTTCCTTGACTTAACACCATGTTGTGATGTATACTATTTATTGTCGCTGTTTGAATATGATTACTGACGCGGGGTGGAGCAGCCCGGTAGCTCGTCGGGCTCATAACCCGAAGGCCGCAGGTTCAAATCCTGCCCCCGCAACCAATTCATTTACGTGCAAGTTCAAACAGTACTTATTGCATACGGATATTTTGATCAGGGCCCTTAGCTCAGTTGGTTAGAGCGGTCGGCTCATAACCGATTGGTCGGGGGTTCGAGTCCCTCAGGGCCCACTACACTAAAACCCTTGGCGTAAGCCAAGGGTTTTTTGCTATGTAAGGATATCAAAAATCGCATATTTCGCACATACCTGGTCGGCGCCATGTACAATAACACATATCCAGAGAAAAACGAGTAATGGAGGAACAGCGGTGATTATTTTTCTGAACGGCGACCAGAACGGAATCGATATGTCAACGCTATCGGGTGTGGAGAGAGAGATAGTGGAGAAGAAGCAGAGAAGTCCTGAAACCTATGTTTACGAATCTCCCGCTGCGCTCGCATTTGAGCTGAATATGAGAAGGCGCATTGTTGAAGCGGCTGTCGCGCTCGATGCAAGCGGAGTGACCTTTGTCCGGTTTGAGAACACCAGGGGCAATCGTTACTTTTGGTCCCGTACCAATAAAGGAGGACTCCTCTTAAATAACGGGGTCTTACCGTCCGACGCGATCAATGATATTTTCCGGAACGGCCGTATGTATGCCTTTGAGTGCGCAACAGCCGTGGTGGTTGTTTTATATAAGGGAGTCCTTGATGCGCTGGGTGAAGAGGTATTTAATTCGTACTTTAGAAACCTGCTGCTCTATGATTGGCAGTATGACAGAGATTTACAGTTAACTGCGATCAATAACAGGGAGGAAGCCTATCCCGGTGATGTGCAGTATTTCAAGAATCCCGACCATGACCCGAACAAGCCGGAATGGCAGGGCGAGAACGTTATCGTACTGGACAAAGGAATGTATTACGGGCATGGAATCGGTATTACCACCACCGAGGGAATGATTACCGTTCTGAACAGAAAGAGAGTGCCTGGAAGCAGAACATCTGCTTATCTTCTGGATAAGACGTTTAGCCCGGACTTTGAGTATTTGCGGAGATTATCCGCGGGAAGAAGCCTTCCGTCAGCGGCAGGCCGTTATACAGGCTATACAGTTGTCATAAAAATCGGTTCGCATAATTACAGAATGTAGCTAAGAAAGTTATTTATAGGTCAAATTATGGATTTAGCCTGTTTCAGGTAGTGCATAGTCAACCCGAGCAAGACGATTATTCAGGGCGACAGCCAGCTGTTGCTGGCGACCGTAACGCCGGCGAATGCAACGAACAAGGATGTCATCTGGACATCGAGCAACCCGGCAGTGGCGACAGTGGTGAACGGCAACATTTCGGCGAAATCGGTCGGCACGGCCACGATCACCGCGAAGACGCGTATCGGCGGCTTCACCGCGACGACTGCCGTAACGGTCACGGCGGAACCGGCGCATGGGGAACTCGCCAATCACGATTTTGAAGACGGATTGAACGGTTGGACGATTCTGTCCGGCGACGCCTTCACCGCCCAAGATGTGACGACGGCCAACGACTGGGGCTGGGGCGGCCCGTTCAACCAGAATGGCGCCAAGCATCTGTGGGGGGCCCAAAGCGGTAACGACAGTCAGACCGGGGCTATGCGATCTGAGCAATTCGTTCTCGGCGGCAACGGACAGATCAATTTACTGGTCGGAGGGGGCAACAATTATTATGATCTCTATGTTGCGCTCGTTCGCGCCTCTGACGGTAAGGAGTTGTTCAAAGCAACCGGACTCGACCAGGAATCGTATACCCGAATTTATTGGGATGCCTCAGATTACATCGGTACGGAGTGCTACATCAAGATTGTCGATAACGCCACCGGCAGCTGGGGCCATATCAACATTGATGATGTTAACGTCCCCACCGTGGCTCCGTAGTAAAAGGTCAATAGCCCGAATATCGAGACAGGCAGTTTGACGGTTGAAAATCAGTATGATCCCCTCTTGGCAGACAGTGAAAAAAGAGTTCATGACAGCATGAATCAACACTGTAGACCGGAGGGGATTTTATAATTTAGTTCTGTACTGTGGGATGTCCCGGACGCAATACCCAGGCACTGTTCATTTTCCCAAGCATGTAATAGGCATTATTACTTAAGACCGTTGTCTTCTTTATTTTGTCTATGCTAAAATGTTCCTGTATACATAGTCACATAAATCGTACGAAAAAGGCAAAGCTGATGAAAATCAGTGACGCAAAGCTAAAGGGACTAAGTGGAGAAATCCGTATGTCAGCCAGCTCCCGAATAATCGCACCTCCCGTAGATTTATGTGAAATGAAGGAGGAGAAGCATGGGAAAGTATTGGCATTCTTTTTGGTTGGGGTTTAACGAAACTCTACTTGAAGATTGTATGTGCGAGAGCGTGAGATCGAAGATCTGTAGCAAGATCGGGTATCATAGAAGCAAACTGAATGCTTAAGCAGAAGAGGCACCTATTTTAGGTGCTTTTTTCTTGAGTCAGCGAAGTACAGAGGAGCGGTTAGTCTTGCGGTGTATCACGATATGGCAGCCTTGGGCGACCCTGATTGCACTTGGAGAGAAAAAATTCGAAACGAGAAGCTGGGCTACACAGCACCGGGATGCCATCGCCATTCATGCCGGGAAAAAGGTGGATAAGGCCATCTGCCAGAAAGAACCATTCCGCAGTATACTAGCAAAACACGGATACACAGCGGATACCTTGCCGACAGGGAGCGTGGTGGCGGTATGCAGGCTGGCCGATTGTCTTGAGGTCACCGAGTCTTACGGTGAAACGGCAATGCTTGAAAGCCCATCGCAATCCATCGTCATCGGCGACCTTGAAAAAGCATTCGGATTGTTTGAATTAGGCCGATTCGCCTGGGAGCTTGCGGATGTCCGGCGGCTGCCGAAGCCGATTCCGGCCAAAGGGATGCAGGGGCTCTGGAATTGGGAGGAGACACATGATTTTTTGTGAGTTCATCGAAAGATAAATTCTACTCTGGTCCCATCCTTCAATTTCTCCAGCTGATTGCCGACCCAGCTGCCTGCACCACGGTTATCGGCTGGGGATATGTATGCGATGTCCGCTCCCGTTCCGCCTTCCTCGCACATGGCCATGGGCCATTCATCGCGATCATAATGTTTTTTGGTGGGAATTCCCTTCAGCGACTCCCGGCGGTTCTCTTCAGCTCCTTCACGGTTGATCGTGCATACGCTGGACTCGCCTCTCTCGATCGCTTTTTCAATATGCTTTGCCGTTTCCGGATACTCGTCTGATGGAAAAATCAGCTGTACCACTTCCTTATCGGAAGAAGGAGCGTTCCTGAAATCCCACCCGTTTCTTTCGGCAAGATACGACAGCAGCAAAAGCAGCAGAAGCATGGCAAGAAGAGCTGTGATCCGATTTTGTTTACGCAATGTTCTACTCCTTTTCTTATGTAAATCGTAGAATTTAATTATAATTCATTTTAAGGATTTGTTTACATAGCATTTCCCATTTTTTTTAGTTGCGCATTCCCGCAATCTTCTCTATCCTTTTAAAAGGAGGGATAGTAGAAATGAGAAAAGCCTTACTGGCAGGCGCAGCAATTGCCCTTGTGCTGCTCAGCGCCTGCGGCGGAAAAGAGCCGGCTGCATTGTCCCATGAGGATGTGCAGGAGAGCGTTCAGGAATTTTATAATGAGATCTCTTCGCTTGATCAAACCGCAAAAACATCTCTGAATGACTTCAATGAAGCGCTGGCTTCATATTCAGGAGGCAGTCTGACGGCGGACGAGCTGGAGAAGGCGATTGAGAAGTTTCAGGATACGGCCTCTGATTTGTCGGATAAGGCGGATGACGTCGAGGTTGCACCCGGACTTCCGGATAACGTGGAGAAGCTGCTGAACGAAGCCAAGGACTCTTTTCAAAAAGCCTATGAAATCAAGAAAGAAGCCTCGCAAAGCGCCGATTCACCCGACGTAACCGCTGAGCAGTTCAATCAAATGAACAAAAATGCCGATATTGTCATGCTGTACGGGATCTCCAAGCTTAATCAGGCGAGAGAAGCGATCGGGCTCCTTGAACCGAAGTAAAGCGAATAGTACGGAATTAAACGTCTATACAAGGCGCGCAGCGTTAATCAGCTGATGGCGCCTTTTTCGCTTGTTTTTTCATGGTTGATTAGAATGCCGAAAAGTGGTTATAATACAAACATACGTTCCTGTTTATGGCTGATTTTAAAGGAGGCGACTCCCTTTGGGGAAGAAACTGGAGGGAAACCGGTTGTTTGATAACAGCCGAATGATGTTGACGGATGAACGGAAACGGGAAGAGATGGAAAGGATGCTGTCGCTGTCGCTGCGTGAGCATGTTCGAGTGACGGTTGTTTGGTACGATTCGGTTGAGGAGTTGCAGCAGAGCGGATTTATCACCTCCATTCATGCCCATTCGCGGGAAATTAAGCTGCAATGGGCAGACGAATGGAAGTGGATCGGGCTGGACCGTATTTTGGAAGTGTATCCCGGTTAGCTTTCGGGACCGCTGCTTTTTTCATATGCGATCAACGTAACCGGATTGCCCGTCAATTGTGCGATGCGGGTTTCGGCATTTTGGATGATTTCGACGGCATCCCGCTGGTCCTCCAGTGCTGCTACTTTGTAGCTGTCGCTGTGTATATCCATAGTTCATCCCACCTTTCCGCAGATTAGTGTTCCCGTCTGGCGATAAAATCATGCGACATTTCACTTTTGCATAGAACGGGGCGTTAAGGGGGAAGATAACAGCGACTCACACTACAAGGAGGTACTCACCTTTGAACAAGCTGATGGCTAGCTTTGCATGCACCGCTGTTTTATCGATGAGTCTGATGGGTGTCGGGTATGCATCGGACGCATCCGCTACAGTTGGGGAGGAAAGTGTCGCGATCCATGGTACCAATGATATGTACCGCGGAGACGGCACAACCTATCCTACAGGCGTAGGGACGCTGCGTACCAACGACAATACGGTTACTCCGCTCGTGAACACAACACGCACCGGCGCTTACCGTACCACTGCAGTCAACAACAACCGGAATAACTACTCTTGGGGTTGGCTCGGTCTGATCGGTCTGTTCGGTCTGGCGGGCATGAGAAACAGAAATCGCGAACACCGTTAATTTTGAAGCAGGACGATGGCCCGTATCGGCGAACCGCTGGTGCGGGTCATGCTTTGTGAAAAAAAAGGGATTGCGCCAAACCCTGAACCATGATATTATATATCTTGTCGCGTTATGCGGAATATGATTTTTTACCCCTGCCGGGGTGGCGGAATTGGCAGACGCACAGGACTTAAAATCCTGCGGTACGTGAGTACCGTACGGGTTCGACCCCCGTCCTCGGCATCCTTGATTTATAAGGGTTTTTTCCGAAAAACCTTGGTTTTCGAAACAGCTTGGGAGAGAACTTTTTATAGAGTTCTCTCCTGTAGTTCTCTCCTTTTTCCGAAGGAGAGAAGAGGAGAAGACCGCATGACTCTCATGTAGTATTGAGGGCAATGCGGTCTTTTTTATTAAAAGATCAGAACATTGCTCATCGTTGATGCAGAAGATAGTTTGGAACTGTACTCTAGATGAGAATAAATGTTTGCCGTTGTAGAATAGTTGCTGTGCCCCAGCCATTCTTGAATTTCTTTCATACTGACTCCATTTGCGAGTAAGAGGCTTGCACAACTATGACGCAGGTCGTGATAGCGAATATGACGTAAACCATTTTTTTTAAGAGTTCTAGTAAAGTTTTGTGTGATATAGCCGGGTTTAACTCGTTGTCCCAACTTGTCCAGATAGATATACTCCTCGTAATCAGTGCAGTAGGATTTACGACATATGGCTTTATTGAGTGCTTGAAGCTCACGAATACGCAGCAGTAATTCCTCAAAGGTTGGCACAAGAGGCAAGGTGCGGCGACTCGGTTTGTTTTTAGTTCGATCCTTTTCAATGATGTGCTCTTTTCCCTCAAAATAAACCGGAGTTACAGTGTGACGAATATTAATCGTTTTGTTTTCAAAATTTATAGCTGTCCACTTTAATCCGACTACTTCACTTCGCCGCAACCCATAAAAAGCAGCAAGAATAACAGCTAGTTCAATAAGTTCACCCTTTACTTTTTCAAACAGAAAATTAATCTCCTGCTTGTTGTAAAAACTACCGACAAAATCATTCTTCTTAGGTCGTTCAATCTTATCTGCCGGATTAGTGTTGATTAAATCATTCTTGAGAGCATGTTTTAGCGCTTTGCGAATATTGGCGTGATAATGGAGAACCGTGTTGGTTGTCACTCCATTTTCGTCAAGCTCATACTGATAGTAATCTTGTATATGACTTGGTAATAATTCTTTGAGAAAGAAACCCTTTTCTTCAAAGTAAGGGACCACATGATTAGTTATAACATTGTGGTAGGAAGCGTAAGTGATAAATTCAACCTTGTGTCTCATCATTGCTAGCCACTGAAGCATGAAGACAGAAAATAGGGGGCCCTGATCAACTGGCTCTTCGGCTGGCATTTCTTCGATAATTTCTTCAACTATCAGTTCTTTCTCAGTAGCATTTAAAAGAAGACTAAATTCCCTCCTTGTCTCTAATAGCAATGCTTCTGCTCTTTTTTTGTTTCCTTTCACCGTAAGTCCAGTAGGAATCCACTTTGGTTTTCTCTTACCTTCTTCATCCTTGCAATTCAAGACCATATAAAAAAGACCCTTTTTTTCTTGTAGGTGGCCTGCTACCATGAGTATTCCTCCTTCATAGCAGCCCGCATTGATCCTACCATTGACGCATTAATTATAACACGTAAAGAAAGCGTGATTCAATGCGGTAAAGCGTCGAAGTGGGGCCGTTCAAATGTAAAAGTAAATAGATTTAGATATAACAAGATATTTATTTTTGGGATTTTATAGTTTCGTCCAATTTTGAAGTGACTTATTTTATTTTCTTGCAGAAGCTTGTAGGCAGTCTTACTACTTATTCCGCCTAGCATTTCACACATTTCTGGGATATTGACTACGTCAGGATAATGCTGAAATAAAAGATCATACATAACTTGTTGATTAATATGACTAAGTGTAGATTGATTCATAATCTAACCTCCACTTCAGTTGTTTAGTTGATGAAACAAAAAAATGGTAATGATAGCTATAAGGGAATAAGGCAAAGAACAGTAGTTATTTTGTTGAAGGAAATATTCCAAACTGTCGTTGGTTAAGCGACATCATAGCTCCTCTATTAGAATGAAGCTCCCCCTCATCCGAGCAGGCTGCCCCCAATGCCGTGACGCTGGCCAGGCAGAAGTATCATTATCCCTCTTGCAGGTCATTGCGAATCTATCCACCATAGATAGATTTTAGCCGGAAAGTAGTCGCTCTAATCTGGAGGAGGATCAATTTCATGATCTGCTTCAGGTTGTCATGGCGCTTCCGCTTCGTCGCTTCCGTGTTTACGGATACAAGAGTAAAGTGTTTGAAATATAATTATAAGTTGTCAAAGGACAACGAAGAGGATCTCTCTCACTACAACATTGAATACTCTTCATTTATAAAATGGAATTATTTCAAAAAAAGGCAACCCTATTGCCAAGAAAAGCATGAGAATATGTCAATTAATCCAGTGAAATCGTAAAATGAAAAGTATAATTTACATTGATAATTTGGCTCAGAATCTAGACATTATTTTTAGTGACTATATCTAAAAAGGTCAAAACGACGAACGGCTAAAATAAATTCAATTATCAAATGCTGTTTACAGTCTTCATTAATGTTACCATTTTGTCTTGAATATTTATTGATAAGTGGCTCATAACGTTCAATAAGTTCTACTACAGCTTGCTGGTTACCATTTTGAGCTAATTCAATTAAATCAATTACCTCGTTCATGTGTTATCCCCTTTTATTAATGTATTCGGGGCAGTATAAGGAGCGGGGATTTAGTTTTCAGTATTTATATTAATCTGATTTTTAAGCTTTAATAAAATGTTAGTTTTAGATTTGGAAATAGCCTGTCTTGTCACTCCAATGGTCTGGGCAATTTGCAGATCAGTTTTGTCTTGATAGTATTTCAGATACAATATTTTTTTCTCAAAAGTGCTTAAATTTCCTATTGCTTGAAAAAGAATTTCATAATCTTCGACTCTAGTTGGAATAGTTGTATAGATGTTAAAAGTGATATTTACTCCTGAAGTAATATCGTCAAGTGATTTGGTTCTGGAAGAATCTCGATAGATTTTTTTGAAATAGTCTCTACTAGCATGCTGAAGGCATAATTTAACGTAGCTACTAAATCCTTTTTCAACGGCTAAGTGGCTATGATTAATTCTCAATATTAACACCTCCTCTCATTATGCAAATGGGGAAAAAACAAGAAAAAGGCAACCTTGAAACAAAATAATGAAAAAAATGTAATATAAAGTATAAAAATTCGGCTGATAGACTTATGGGGTGTATGTATAAATACTCTGGTTGCAACTAAAATTATTCGTAGTAGATTTCTTCTTTAAGAGACGTTAATACTCAACTTTTTAGTATCTATGGAATTTATATGGAATTTATATGTAATTTTATTTGTTAACAAAAAATAAACGTCTGCTTAAACGGTAAAGACCGTCAGCAGACGTTTATTTAATGATTTTACTTACCCGTGAAACAAGTTTAATAGAGACCTATAGAACTCCATTGCATTTTCATGTCAGAGTTTAAATTCTGAATTTAATCCATTTTAAGTTGCTATTTTGCTTTTACATATCGATCAAGATCAAAACGGCGGATAGCTAAAATAAACTCAATTGTCAACTGTTGCTTGCAATCCTCATTGAGAATTCCATTTTGTCGTGAATACTTATTGATTAATGGTTCATAACGTTTAACAAGTTCTGCTTCAGCCTGTTTATCTCCTCTCTGTGCTAAATGAATTAGATCAATAATTTCATTCATGATTTTTATTCCTCCTTTGTTCGGTCTTTTATGATTAAATAAAAGGAGGGTATAATACTGAGTAATAGTGATTTCCATTATAATATAATCTTTCTCAGTATTGTGTGCAAACGTTTGTGCAATTTGAAGAATTGTATCTTCTACCTGCTAGTGTTCTTTTTGAAAATAGGAGGAACGTATTGATTAATTAATTCACCAGTTCATTTTCGAGGAGAAAAACATGAAAAAGTCGAGTCTGAGTTCTCGGATCATAATAGGATTTATTTTGGTAACCGTTCCGTTATTTTTTCTGCTCGTAATCAACAATGGATATTCTATGAAAGTCGTTCAAAAACAAGTGGCGGGCTCCAATAAAAATATGGTTGGTGTTAATATGGACCAGATCGATCAACGATTGACCGAAGCGGAAAAATACCTGTTAAAGTCATCTCTGCTCGATGTAAATTCACTCTCACTCGGATCTTATCCTGTGGGAAGTAAGGAATCCGCCTACAATGAAGTTAACATCTTTACCACGCTCACTCAGAGTATAACGTATTACTCGGATTTGAATGCTTTTTTTGCCTACAATTCCAAAACCAAGACGCTGATCTTTGCAGCTCAACAAAATATAGAATATATGCGCAAAGAGGCAATACGAACGAAGTTGACAGAAATTATGGAAAATCCAGAAATTCAACTGGCGCTCACCCAGACATGGATTATATCTAATATCGGTGGAGAATATGCGTTATTCCGGATTATGGAGACAGGTGAGAAATCTTATCTAGGAGTATGGGTAGATTTGAACCGTTACTTGAAGCCATTTAATAATCTCAATTCTGACAGTCTTAAGGGACAACTACTAATAGCCTCCTCCGACGGCACAATACTGGCAAATGTGGAGGATTCAAGTTTAAGCCAAATTTCTTCCGCCGATTTACAGCAGGCCCTGACGGAAGACAACAAATTGTATAGTCTGATGAAATACGGAGACGACCGTTCGGAGATCATGGTGGTGAGCCGGAAATCGCAGATTGCCGATATTTATTTGGCTGTGCTATTGCCGGTAAAAAGCTTACTGGAGCAGCTCCCGCTCTTTCAGTATTTGATATATATTACGCCAGTACTTGCGATTGTTATTTTAGTCATCTTTTTGTACTACATTCGCCGTTCGATTGCGCTGCCTGTTCATCGGTTGCTTAAAGGCATGCAGAACATGAGGTCAGGTAACTTCATGTTGCGTCTTGAGCCGTCCACCTTGACCGAGTTCAACAATATCAGTGAAACCTTTAATGCGATGTCGGGTGAAATCGAGGATTTGAAGATTGATATTTATGAAGAGAAGCTGAACACCCAAAAAGCGGAACTGCGGCATTTGCAGGCGCAGATTCATCCGCATTTCTTTACGAATTGCTTGAATTTAATTTATAGTCTTGCACAGGTAAATAATATTGAACAGGTACAGAAGCTGACACTGCATCTGGCTCAGCATTTACGATTTACAATCCGTACGAATGTTACATCCGTTTCCTTACAGGAGGAATTGGATCATATTGAGAATTATTTAATCATTCAGAAGGTCCGGTTTCCCGATGGATTTGAATATCGCATAAAGGGAGTTCAGGATGTGCTATCCTTTCAGCTTCCGCCATTGACAGTGCAGCCATTTGTGGAAAATGCCATACAGCATGGATTCAATTATATCGATGAAGAACCATTTACCATAGAAATCAGCACACATGTTGAAACCTATGGAACTATTCTTGGCACAGTTCAGGATTACCTGGTAATCAAGGTTTCGGATAACGGGATTGGCTTTAATGCTTCTATTTTGGAAAAGCTGCAATCCGGTGAATATTTCCGCGAGGAATTCGACCGCCATATCGGTATCAGGAATGTGCACCACCGTTGCAATTTATTTTATGGTGCCGAGACCAGTATAAAATTTGCAAACAACCCGCAAGGCGGGGCTGAGGTTACTCTTAAGCTGCCAGTTGAGAAAGTTGTGCCGAAGGAGGATTTAGAATGTTCAGAATATTAATTGTTGATGACGAAATCCATGCTGTAAAGGGAATCGTGGATGGGGTGAACTGGGAACGGTTAGAAGTATTTGAAATACATGAGGCTTATAATGCCCAGCAGGCCAAAGGAATCTTAGATCACGAGCCCATAGACTTGATGATCTGCGATATTGAAATGCCAGTGATGAACGGGTTATCCCTGCTAGAATGGGCGAACACCGAGCATCCTGGTCTGAAGAGCATACTCCTTACCTGCCACGCGGAATTCAAATATGCCCAGCGCGCACTGCAACTGAGAGTCCGGGATTATTTGCTTAAGCCTGTCATTTATGAAGAGATGGAGAAAGTGGTAGCCAATAATCTTGGTGAGATCCGGGAGAAGCGGAATTTGAACACACAAGCGGAAATTTTCAAAAAGTATTATCAGCTGTGGCATCAGCAAAAGCCGGAACTGATAAAGTCGTTTTGGCAGGAGATGATGAACGGAAACGGCAATCTGCAGCAGCAGAAATTGGAGCAGACCATACGTACATTTGACCTACCACTGGCCGCCAAAGATAATCTGCTGCTTATTCTCTTGAGTATTGAGGAGTGGAAGAAGCAATTCAGTGCCTTTGATGAAGAACTGATGGGTTATGCGCTCCGTAAAGCGGCCGAAGAGGTTATCCTTCCGGATCATGCCGGCCATGTCATCAAAGATGAACTGGGCAATATGCTGATTATTCTTTATTTGGAGGACAAAGAGAATCCCGGGTATGATCTATGGAAAGGGCGGTGCGCCGAGTATATCGAGGCTTGCCAGGTATACTTCTTCTGCTCGGTCTCTTGTTATATAGGTGAGGTTTCCTCCATTAAGGATATTAGCCTGAAATATCATGAACTGCTGGAAATGGAGTATTCCAACATCACCCGGCATCAACAGGTTTTGTTTTATTCGGAGCAAATAGATAGCGATAAAGAACCAGGTGGAATTTCATTTCTGCATTGGACAGAGAGTCTGGAGTCCGGCGATATGCAGCAGATCGAACTGCTCTTAAACGAAACCTATGACTGGATCAGGCAGCAGCATGGCAAGCGGGAGGCTTTGACCAACGTATTTCATGGGCTGCTGCAGGTTATTTATTATGTGCTGCTGCGTAAAGGGATATCTCCTGACATTCTATATGATCAAGGCCTAACTTCAGACCCTTTGGAGGTCACCAGATCTTCAGCCCATCTAAAGCAATGGATGGAGGGAATTCTTCGGGCTGTTATAACGTTAGCAGAACCCGGAAGAGCAGAGCCGCTGAACAACAGTATCGTCGCCAAGATTCAGAACTATATTTTGGTCAATTTGCACCATGAAATCACCAGGGATGAAATCTCGAATGTCGTACACTTAAACCCGTCCTATTTATCCAGATTATTTCGTATGAAGACGGGGATGTCGCTGTCGGAATATATTCTGCAGAAAAGAATGGAGCGTGCGGCAGAGTTACTGACAACGACCAAAGACAATATCAGTCAAATCGCCAATTCTCTTGGGTACGATAATTTTTCCTATTTCGCAAAAATGTTCAAAAAGGTTTATCAGGTGTCGCCGCAGGAGTTTAGGAAAGCTCTTTAGGGGCAACCCAATGCCGGTTTCTTCGGAAGCCGGTTTTTTGTCGTATTATCGCGAAAGATGCAGATAAAGAGGTAACAATTGTTGTATCAAGACGTAACCCCAGTGGTAGGGGGAACGCTGTAGAACCTTTATAATTCAATACACAGGGAGAAACGTAATACCCAAACCATACAGACTAAAAGAAATACTAGGAGGGGAATAACATGATTGATGCGAGGCAAATTACAAGCGAGTTTATTAACGAGCCTGTTAAGAAGAGAAGTACAATATGGAAAAGAGTACGCCAGCACCGTGCCTTATATCTAATGATGCTGCCGGCCATATTATATCTGCTAATTAATAATTATCTGCCAATGTTCGGCGTAATTATTGCTTTTAAAGACATCAACTTTACTAAAGGAATTCTACACAGCGAATGGGTAGGGTTCGCCAATTTCAAATATTTGTTCGCAACAACGGATGCTTATGTTATCACTAGAAATACGATTTTGTATAATCTAGCCTTTATCATCATTGGATTAATTACTTCGGTTGGCATAGCGATTCTTCTCAATGAGATCCGGTCAAAAATCAGCAGATTTTATCAGAGTGCTCTGCTACTTCCCTATTTCATATCCATGGTTATCGTAGCTTATCTGCTGTACGGAATGCTTAATCCTGAATACGGATTTATGAATAAGACCATCCTTCCTTTGCTCCATATCGACCCAGTGTATTGGTACATGGAGCCTAAGTATTGGCCGCTGATCCTTATTCTGGTCAATGTATGGAAAGGTGTCGGTTATTCGGCAATTGTCTACATTGCATCTATCGTCGGCATTGATCAGGAATACTATGAAGCGGCAAAAATTGATGGGGCTACCAAATGGCAGCAAATCAAGCATATCACTATTCCTTTGCTGGTTCCGATCATGACCATTATGACACTATTGGCGGTAGGGAGGATTTTCTATTCCGATTTCGGTCTTTTCTACCAGGTGCCGATGAATTCAGGTCCCTTGCTGCCTGTCACTAACACAATTGATACCTATGTCTATCGAGGGCTTATGCAGCTTGGAGATATATCGATGGCCTCTGCAGCCGGATTATATCAGTCCTTGGTAGGGTTTTTGCTGGTGCTGCTTTCTAATTATGTCGTGCGTAAAATTAACCGGGACAACGCGCTTTTCTAAAGAGGGGGATATCGTTATGAACAAAAAAGAGAAAGAATCGTGGGTGATCCATCTGTTTTTTGGAATCACTTCATTATTAATGATTTTACCGCTGCTCCTGGTGCTAATCGCGTCTTTAACGGATGAACAATCGATACTTGCCAATGGGTATTCCTTTTTCCCGGAGAAATTTAGTCTGGATGCATACCATTATCTATTCATCTTGGACCCGGGTGTCATATTCCGTTCGTACGGGGTCACCATAATTGTAACTGTTGTGGGTACGATTGTGAGTCTGCTGCTTACAGCAATGTTGGCTTATCCGCTTTCGAGAACTACTCTTCCTTTCCGCAATGCCTTTGCCTTCTTTGTTTTCTTTACCCTATTGTTTAATGGAGGCCTTGTGTCCTGGTATTTGGTCTACGCCCGGTTTATTGACCTTAGAGACACGGTCTGGGCGTTGATCATACCCGGTCTCCTGCTGAATGGGTTCAACGTTCTGATTATGCGAACCTTTTTCACAACAACGATCCCACCGACGATGATCGAAGCCGCGCATATTGACGGGGCCGGCGAAGCAAGGATTTTTGCCCAGTTTGTCGTGCCTTTATCGAAGCCGGTATTTGCTACGATCGGTCTCTTTAATACCATTGCCTACTGGAATGACTGGTATAACAGTCTGGTGTTCCTGTCCAGGGCTAAGTTCTTCAGTCTCCAGTATATGCTTAACATGTCTTTATTAAATATTCAGTTCCTGTCGCAGAATTCCCAGAATACCAACGCCGCCTCGCTTATGCAATCTACCCCCCAGGAAACGATGCGTATGGCGATGGCGATCATCGGAATCGGACCCATCCTGCTGGCGTATCCGTTCTTCCAGAAGTATTTTGTGAAAGGTCTGACCATCGGTGCCATCAAGGGTTGACCGGAAGTTCTGAAATCGGTTACCGGCCCACGGTTGCCGCTTGCAGAGAGTTTCGTACATTATATAGATGAACAGGGAGGGTTTAATGTGAAAAAAAGGTATATTTCAACGCTGTTTGCCTCAATGATGATGGTCTCTTTGGCACTGTCCGCATGTTCGGGAAATACGAATAATTCACCGGACAACACTGGAGCAGCACAAGGCAACAATCCGGATGAAACAGCGGGCGGACTTAAGCCTTACCATCTGGTAATGGCTTTCCCGGGCAGCACACCCAAGGATCTGGATGCGGTAAATGAGGCGATGAGCAAGTATTTGCAGGAGAAAATCAACGCCACAATAGAGCTTCGGCCGATTGATTGGGGCGCATGGAACGATAAAACCAATCTGATGTTTGCTTCCCAGGAGCCCTTTGATGTGATATGGACTTCTTCGTGGCAAGGTCTTGGCCAGCAAGTAGCCAAAGGGCAGATAATTCCGGTAGATGACCTGATAAACTCCTATGGTAAAGATATTAAGCAAATCATTGATCCTGAAGTGGTTGAGGGCGGGAAAATTAACGGGAAAATATATGGCGTGGTTACTAACAAGGAGTTCGCCTCCACCCGGGGCATCGTCATGCGCAAAGACTTGGTAGAGAAATACGGCATCGACACAAGCACTTTGAAGGAACTCAAGGATTTCACGCCAGTCTTTGAAAAAATTAAAGCCGGTGAAGCGGGAATGACTCCTATTGAGGCGGAAGCGAACAATTCACCTTTGACACAAATGCTGCAATATGACGGTCTGGGAGATGGGCCAGGAGGGGTCGTACGGGGAACAACTGATCTCAAGGTTGTGAATATGGTTGCGACTCCAGAGTATATGGATCTGGCCAAGTTGATGAACGAGTGGTACAAAGCGGGTTTTATCAACAAAGACGCCCCTACACGAAATGACGGTGTGGCCAATGCAGTAAAGGCGGGTAAAGCTTTTTCTTATGCCGTTTCCATGAAACCAGGAATTGAACTGCAAGAATCCCGTAATACAGGAATGCCTATGGTTGCTGTAGAGCTGACTCAGCCGTTCATGACGACAGGCGATACTACAAGTTCCATGCTGGCGATTCCAACTACGTCATCTGACCCAGAGCGGGCGATGATGTTCATTAACCTGCTTTATACGGATAAGTATTTAATTAACCTTCTGAACTGGGGCATTGAAGGCACGCATTATACCAAAGTGTCAGACAATATCATTGATTATCCGCAAGGTGTGACTTCGGCAAATTCAGGCTATAATTTGAACCAATCCTGGATGTTTGGAAATCAAATGAATACCTATCTGTGGAAACAGGAAGACCCCGATTTATGGAGTAAGTATAAGACTTTCAACGAATCAGCGGAGAAGTCCCCTGCCTTGGGCTTTGTGTTCGCTCCGGATTCAGTGAAAAACGAGATTACTGCGGTCAACAACGTAAGCCAACAATTTTCACCTGTTATCGTCACCGGTGCTGTAGATCCAGCGGTAACAATTCCCGATTATTTGAAGAAGCTGGAGGCAGCCGGTGTTGACAAGATTATCGCCGAGAAGCAGCGCCAGTTGGATGAATGGGCTAAAACCAATAAATAAGCTCAAATAAAAATATAAGAAATAGGAGTGGAGAAAATGGCAAAGGATACACAAAAATCATTGCGTAATCAAGTTATGTATTCAGTTTATGTCCGCAATCACAGCGAAGAAGGAACATTCAAGGCAGTAGAGAATGATCTGGACAGAATCAAAGAACTTGGAGTGGACATTGTTTGGCTGCTCCCTGTTCATCCTACCGGAGAAAAAGCGCGCAAAGGTGAACTGGGCAGCCCATATGCCAACCGAGATTACCGCAAGATCAACCCTGAGTTCGGTACGCTGGAAGATTTTAAAGGGCTTGTAGAGGCCATTCATGATAAAGGAATGAAGTGTATTATCGATGTGGTGTACAATCATACTTCACCTGATTCCTGGCTGGCAGTTAATCATCCTGAATATTTCTTTAAAAAGCCGGATGGCACAATGGGTAACCGTGTCGGCGAATGGGATGACATTGTAGATCTGGATTATAATCAGGCCGGATTATGGGAATATCAGATTGAAACTCTGAAGATGTGGGCTGGAATTGTGGATGGCTTTAGGTGTGATGTGGCACCGCTGTTGCCGCTAGATTTTTGGCTCCGCGCTCGTGAAGAAGTAGGAAAGGTCAGGGCAGATTGTTTGTGGCTTAGTGAGTCGGTGGAGCCAGAATTTATTATTGATCTACGGGCAAAGGGAATGATTAACCTGTCGGACTCTGAAATTTTCCAGGCGTTTGATATATGTTACGACTACGATATCCATAAATATTTCAGAGGTTATCTGACAGGGGATTATAAGCTAAGCTATTATGCGGAGAAAATTAACATGCAGGAGTACATTTATCCCGATAACTATGTCAAGCTGCGCTATCTGGAGAATCACGACCAAGCGAGAGCCAAGGAAATCATACAGGATGATAATGATCTAATTAACTGGACTGCTTTCATTTATTTTCAGAAGGGAATGACGCTGATCTATGCCGGACAAGAAACTGAAAATGATTTTCGTCCGGATTTGTTCAATAAGGATACTGTGAACTGGAATACTGGCAAAGATATCTCGGCACTTCTTAAATCACTCTATCCGATAAAGAAAAAAGAAATTGTCGCGAAAGGCAGCTACCATGTCACTGCACTGGATGAAGAAGATATCCTCGTAGGAACCTATACCTTGAATGAGCATAAAATGATGGGTGTATTTAGTGTGAAAAGCAAAACAGCAGAGGTTGAAACCGGTCTTCCGGACGGTTCATATCAGAATTTAGTGGATGGAAGTAACGTCTTTGTTAAAGAGGGAAAACTGCTCTCGGAAGGAAAGCCTATCATTATTGAACTCTAAAAATGAAGGTCTGAATACACGAATATAGCTATGAGTATTTCCTATCTCGGCTTGTACCTATATACGAGTTCCCATAATGGAATTCTGGGTCGCAAGCCGAGATTTTTTTGTGAAAAACATTTTGAAATCTCAAAATATCTATGCAGAAGCTGTAACAATTATTTGCTGGGGAAAGTAACAATTATGGCAGGCGAAAAAACATCAAACATTTATAATGTTGAAAAAAGAGCTTTCCAGGGCAAATTGAATGTTGACACTATGATGATATCGGTTTTATAGTTAGGAGCAATATACAGATTCAAATATAGTCATTTGTTAAAAGAAAGTGCTTGAAGATTAAGTTCGAAGTTAAAATGGCGTTGTCCTTTAAGCGAACCTAAGCCGCTTTTCGGGCAAGGCTTTTTTCATATGGCCATTTATATTTAATTTCCAAAAAAGGCAGAGGGAGCAACAAACGAATGACTTTAAAAAGAAGAATTTTCTTGCTGTTTTTATTTAGCTCACTGGCTCCTTTTTTAAGTATTTTTATCATTTCCTATTATACGATAGATTCTATTTTTGTGAATAAAATCGATAATGGGATCAAAAGCAATTTAAAACAAGTGACGTTCTCCCTACAAAATTCGATAACTAACTTAAATCATATTACGCAGCAATTATCTTACGGAGGCACGATTGGGAAACAGCTGGATGAGGTATTGCAGTCTAATCAGAATCAATTTCAACGCATGGAATCCAGAAATGAGTTAATGAGTGAGCTGAATGTTGTTACCTTCACCAACCCGAATATAGGATTAGTCCTATATTATTTTCAAGATAGCGGTGAAAGCGAGTTTGAAAACTTCCCTGTCAAGGATCACTTCTCACCTGCGTCTCTACCGGTGCTTTCCCGCTCGTATGGGATTTCTTACTTTGGCCCCCATGAGAGTATGAACCAATATGACGATCAGCTTGTTCTTTCCGCACTCCGGAAGGTGGAGCTGCCGAACCGGGATGATGTGTACATCTACGTTGAAAGCGGTCTTAATCTCACTCAGAATATTCTTGAAAATGATCAGTACGACGGTGCATTGTCCCATCTTATTTTGGATGGAAGCGGTCAAATTGCTTACAGCGAAATTTCGCAAATTTTTGGGAAAGGAACTGAAATTCCAGACCTGTCAAGCGGTCAAATGGAAGGGGAATTCCACGGGTATCATTGGTTCAGGGCGCGTTCGGATCAGGATTGGAGTGTCGTTTCGGTTATTACCCAATCGGATTATCAACACGAAAAAAATCAGTGGCTCTTACAGATTCTGTTGGTCGCCTTGTTTTTCCTTGCTTTAACTCTGCTGCTAGCCTGGCTGCTTTGGAAGATGGTCTACCGTCCGCTGAACCTTTTTCATGCAGAGATTCATTGGATGTCGCAGAATCCCCAGTTGGTCAAGCGGCAAACCTATACCCGGATTCCGGAGTTCGATCTTTTGCTGAATGAATTTTCGGACATGGGCAAACAAATCGGGTTTTTGTTCAAGGAAGTAGAGCAAAAAGAGAAGAACCGGATAGATCTCGAGGTCGAGAAGCTTCTATATCAGATCAATCCCCACTTTTTAATGAACACACTGAATACTGTGCACTGGCTTGCTGTCATGAACGGACAGGATGAGATCGACCGGCTGGTCCAATCCTTGAATAAATTATTGTATTACAATCTGGGGAAATTAGGACAGGTTTCAACCATGAGGGAAGAAATTGATGCGCTTCGGCAATATTTGATTTTGCAGCAAATCCGGTATGATTTTGAATTTGATGTCCGTATTTCTTTGGACGAGAAGGTACTCCAAATTCCGGTGCCCCGCTTTATACTGCAGCCCTTGGTTGAAAATTCACTTTATCATGGGTTGAGCGATGAGGGTTATATTCAAATTGAAGTCAAACTCGATGACGATATTCAAATTTCGATTCAAGACAATGGAGCAGGGATGTCAGAGGAAACGATTCAAAACCTTCTGAATAACCGGACGGTGGAGCAAGGAAAAGTTGGAATGGGAATCGGCGTCAATTATGTGAACCGAATGTTAAAGGCCCAGTACGGAAACAGGGCAAAGCTAGAAATAAAAAGTGAAATGGGTAAGGGAACAAAGGTTTTACTTATTTTGCCCATTGCTGGAGAGGAGGTTTCAACATGATCAACGTTCTAATCGTCGATGACGACAAGTTAGTCCGCAAAGGGCTAATCTCAGCAATGCCCTGGAATGAATTTGGAATGCAGGTTGTAGGTGAAGCCGGCAACGGAGGAAAAGCTTTGGAGTTTATGGAAACTCAGCAGGTTGACTTGCTGTTGACCGATTTGGGGATGCCGGTAATGTCAGGAATTGAACTGATGAGACATGCCAGGCAGCGTTATCCCCGCCTCCATATCGTTGTATTGACGCTGCATCAGGATTTCGACTACATTCAAGAAGCGCTTAGGCTTGGTGCCATTGACTATATCGCCAAAGTACAGCTAGAGAAGGAGCAGTTCGAAGAGGTTCTTGGGCGGATAACGGACCGTATGCAGAATATGATGGAACTGAATCGGAAAAAGATCCATTTGGATGATGTGAACACTCGCTATGAACAGGCCTTTGTGCTGCAGTCCATGGACCATGAATCACACCAGTGCTGGGCCGATGAATTTGAACTGCATCTGGAAGAAGTACAATTAGAGGTCGAACGCAATTGTATGCTCTGGGCCGCTCCAAAGAGTAAATCTGATGAATTAGGTGCGAAGCTGTCCGAGCTTGTACCTGCGGTGCCAGAAGGATCACTGCTCGTTCTGCAGGATATTTATAACTTGACCTGGAAAGAAATTCAGACATGGATTCTGGACTATACAAAAGTATTGTTTTACGAGTACTCTCCGGATCGTCCCTTCGTTTCGGTTTCTATGACAGAGGATATTAAGCAGCCGGCAGAAACGAAGGATGAAGATGTAAACAAGATCAAGGAGATTTGGATTTCCGCCCCGTGGTCCTATAATGATACTGTTTATGAGCAGCTTCTACTGGATCTTAAGTCTGCCAGACTAAATAAAAGCCAGCTGATGGGCGTGCTCTACTCTCTGGTGATGGAATGGAATCATTTATTTGCATACACGAAGATAGGTAAAATTGCTATGATCCACAACTTCCATTCCTGGCATCAGGTTAGGCAATGGATGGATCAGACTCGGGAGACGATTCGAAAAGCGGCCGAACGCACGGTTTATTCACCGGAGATTGTCGATTGTGTAAGAAAAGCTGTATTGATTATGCGCAGCGAAATGAATCAAGCATTTACCGCCGCGGAATTGTCCCTGCGTTTTAATATCAGTCGAAATTATTTCAGTCAATGTTTCAAAGATTTGATGGGCAAGACCTTCAATGAATATTCCCGCTCAATCCGAATTGAAAAAGCCAAGGAATACTTGCTTAACACGAAACATAATGTGGCATGGATTGCCGAACAGACCGGATATGCCGATGAAAAATATTTCAGCAGGACGTTCCGCGAACTTACCGGTATGCTTCCAAGTGAATATCGGCAGGCCAACCGAAATGCGCCACAGAGTTAGATGAACCGAAAAGAGGGAGAGCGATGATAAGGAAGGTCGCAACGGTTCTTGCCGTTTCCATATTCATACTGACAGCATGCTTCAATCATCCGCATCCATCGGATCAACAGGCTTCAAATGAAAACCCGAAACAAACTTCGGTAGCACTTCCCTTTGCTAAGTACTCTGAACCGGTTACTATTTCTTTGGGATATACTGTAGACCCCAGCATGAGGTCAGTTCAAGGAAATACGCTCGGAAACAATCCTTGGAGAACCGCGATGAAGGAGAAGCTCAACATAGAGCTTAAGATTGCCTGGATGGTCTCCAAGGAGAACTTTGACCAGAAGATAGACTTGGCCATTGCCAGCAATGATCTGCCAGATGCAGAGATCGTGGGCCGTGAACAGCTTAATCAGATGGTGAAAGCGGGCGAGCTTGAGGATTTGACAGAGGTGTACAATACGTTTGCTTCGCCCGAAATAAAGAAAATTATTGATAGTACCAAGGGACTTGCTATGGATCAAGTTACCTTTAACGGAAAGATGATGGCTGTTCCATCTGTTGCAACGGAAGATTTCAGCATGCTGTGGATTCGTCAGGATTGGTTGGACAAGCTTGGACTGGCACCTCCTAGATCGATAAGTGAACTGGAACAGGTAGCAAAAGCGTTTGTGGAACAGGACCCGGATGCGAACGGCAAAGCGGACACCATTGGCTTAGCCGCAAATACAGGGTTATATAATGATTTTAATGGCGGTTCATTTGCCTTTGATTTAACACCCCTTTTTTCTGCTTTTGGTGCGTATCCCGGATATTGGCTAAAAGGAGCGGATGGCATGCCGGTTTATGGTTCCACCCTGCCGGAAACAAAAAATGCTCTGGCCCTGCTGAGTGACATGTACGCCAAGGGTTTGATTGACCCCCAATTGGGAACCCGTAAAGCAGCTGAAGAAGTTGTGGTTAACGGAAAAGCAGGAATGTTTTTTGAAGGTTTCTATGGAGGATATTGGCCCTTGCCAAGCGCCTGGGAAAATGACCCGAGAGCCAACTGGCAGGCCTACGCTCTGCCTCTTGATGCAGACGGGAAGTATAACATTAAGGTCTCCAACCCTTCCGACTCATTTCTGGTTGTACGCAAAGGGTATGCGCATCCGGAGGCTGCAATTAAGATGAATAATCTTTATTTCAGAGATGAGCCGGAATACGGAAATGAATTCATGCTGATCCGCAACTTTTTTGCTCCGGTGGATGAGGCTGCCTATGAAGCTGAGGCAGTGCAGCAAATACTCGCGGGCAGCAAGCAACCGGAGGATTTTATGGATAGGCCTGAGTATAAGCTGCTTAGAAACAGCGTGCTTTCCATTAAAAAGGCCAAACTGGAGCCTTATACTAAACTCGATATCCAATATTGGAATCAGGGTGATGAAAGTTTCATGCGTGCATATTCCCTGCTTGTTGGCGGCAGAAACTTTTCAGATCCAAATCTTAACAGAATAGAAAGTCTGACTTATACACGTTCTGTAACGGCCGAAAAAGCTTGGAGGACATTATCCAAAATGGAGAATGAAGCCTTCTTAAAAATCATTCTAGGTTCTGCGTCTATTGAATCCTTTGATCAGTTCGTACAGATGTGGAAAGAACAGGGGGGCGAAAAAATCACAAATGAGGTTGCCCAAAGCTTGCAATGAGGGCAGATTAAAAACTAAAAGGAAATTCTAAAAATGTCGCAAACACAAGGCGTTGACAGTGTTTAGCGACTTTTTTAATTTTATCAGACTTGTAAAGTTAGAGATATGCACAGTAAGAAGGGGGACAGATGGCTGAAGTGTTCGTGTTCCTGCCCTTTTGAGACTGCAATTTGTGCTCATTTCTCTAACCTATCAAGGGTATTACCTCTATCCTGCCTTCTCTATTCCTTCTCTTATAATCAAGAGGTACTAAACGATAATAAAAGGGGACGAACTTATGAAAAGCAAAGACTTGTTTAAGCACCTTGGAGTCTTATCCATTTCTGCGGCAATGGTAGTTTCTATGGTGGCATGCAGCAATTCATCCGATAACGCCACTTCAACTAACGAACAGAATAAGGGGAATAATGCTGAAGCGGCAGCGACAGCAGATCCGCTCGGTGCCTATAAGGATGGTATAACCGTGAGCATGGGCCGGGTTACAACCTCGAACCCCAAACTACCGGAGGGCGATACGTATGAGAACAATGCGTATACACGATTGGTAAAAGACAAATTAAATGTAACGATTAAGGATACATTTGAAAGCAAGGATGAAGCCTATGACAGACAGGTTTCTCTTGCAATCGCTTCCGGGGAACTGCCGGATATGATGCGTATTAATTCCAAATCTGAACTACAAGAATTGGTAGATAATGATCTGATTGAGGATTTGACCGACGTGTATGACCAATATGCTACTGATAATATTAAGAAAATCTATGATTCTTTTGAGGGGAGAGCGCTTGGAAATGCAAGTGTTGATGGCCGTTTAATGGCTCTTCCGGCAACATCTGTTGACTCTGCACCTGCTATGATTTGGGTTCGTCAGGATTGGCTGGATACGCTTGGTATCAAGCTTGATAGTGATGGAAGCGGTGGCATTACCCTGGATGAACTAGAGGCGACTGCCAAGGCATTTGTGGATAAAGACCCTGGGCATACAGGCAAGCCAGTAGGAATTCCGTTTGTAAATTATTTGAATTCAGCAGACTATGGTAGCTCTTCGCATACAATGTCCGCAATAGCGGGGATCTATAATGCCTTCCCTCAATATTGGCTGAAAGGAGAGGATGGCAATATTGTATATGGTTCCACTACGGAAGGTACAAAAGAGGCATTGGGAATCATGGCGGACTGGTTTAAGAAAGGCATTATTGATCCGCAGTTTGGAACAAGAACTTGGGATGAGATCACGGCTCTTCTTACGAACGGACAGACGGGGATTCTCTTTGGACCTTGGCATATTCCAGACTGGGGCTTAAGCGCAGTCAAGCAAATGGACAGCAAGGCTGTCTTCTCAGCTTATGCGCTTGAAGATGCGAACGGCAAAGTGAATGTAGCCCATGCTAACCCAAACGGGCAATTCATCGTGGTAAGAAAGGGTTATGAACATCCAGAATTAGCGATTAAAATACTTAATCTTTTCTATGACACGTTGGCCAATGATAAAAATGTCGAGACGACCATGCCTGAAGTTGCAAAGTATCAGAAGGATGCTGTAGACGGCTCCGCCAGACCCTTCAACATTGAAGTACTCTCGGCTACCTCCTTGCTGGATGATTATTCGGATATCTCGCGCGGTGCCAAGGACGAGATCAGTATGGATGAAGTGCGGACTACAGAATCTAAAAATGTTATTGAAAATGTAAAAAATTACATGGCAGATCCGGATAAAGCAGATGTTGCAGATTGGTCGAAATATCATTCGCGGATGAAGGGCGTTAGCCTGATTGATAAACTAACGAAGGACAATAAATTTAACTGGACCACCCCTGCTTTCTCTGGGTCCACCGAGAGTATGAAGCAATCCTGGGCCAATCTTGCCAAGCTCGAACAAGAAAGCTTTATCAAAATTATCACGGGGGCGGAGCCTCTCAGCTATTTTGATACTTTCGTGAAGAATTGGAAGAGTCAGGGCGGAGATCAGATTACGAAAGAAATCCAGGCAGAACAACAATAAAAGCTGAAAAAAGAAAAGTGAAACGTGTGCCGTCCTGAGGGGACGACACACCCGTTTCTTCTTTTGGAAGGAGCCGAATATGAAGCAACTACCAAGTAAAAAAACTAAACGGTTAACGGGCAATGGAAGTGTATACCACTTAATGATGCTTCCGGGAATGCTGTTTCTTCTGGTCTTCAGTTATATTCCGATGGCAGGCATAATAATGGCATTTCAGAACTATATTCCGGCAAAAGGTATGTTCCATTCCAAATTTGTAGGGCTGAAGCATTTCAGGTATATGTTCCAGCTGCCGGATATTGCTCAGGTTATCAGCAACACTCTGGTAATTGCCCTGGGCAAAATTCTTTTGGGGACCTTAATGGCGATTGTTTTTTCCATTCTCTTAAATGAAATCCGGGTAAAGTTTCTGAAAAAATATGTTCAAACCATTGTATATTTACCGCACTTTCTTTCCTGGGTTGTCCTCGCTTCCGTAGTGATCAATATGTTCAACCTGGATGGAAGCGTAAATCAGATGATGTCTTTCATGGGACTCGACAAAATCAATTTTCTTGGAAGCAATACATGGTTCCAGCCGTTAATCATTGGCACAGATGTATGGAAGGAATTCGGGTATAGCTCGATTGTCTACCTGGCTGCAATCACAAGCATTGATCCGGGACTCCATGAAGCAGCCGGTATTGACGGTGCAAGCTGGTGGAGAAGAATCTGGCATATCACTCTGCCAGGCATGCTTCCGATCATCCTTTTAATGGGTGTCATGAGTCTTACCAATATCTTAAGTGCAGGGTTTGACCAGATCTACAACTTGTATAATCCGATTGTTTATGAAACAGGGGATATCCTGGATACCTATGTATATCGAATCGGTTTAGTGGGGCGGCAGTACAGCTTTGGTACAGCCGTGGGCTTATTTAAATCAGTGATAGGCATCGTTCTATTACTGTCCGCCAACGCTCTGGCGAAAAAATATACGGACCGGAAAATATTCTAGGAGGCTTGAAGCTATGGTACAATATGCAGGCTTTAAAGGCCGCTTAGGCCGCTTTATCATTTATGCCGTCGTCATCTTATTGGCCCTGATTTGTCTGCTTCCCCTGTGGAATATAGTCGCTATCTCCTTCAGTAGCAGCGATGCGGTATCCGCGAACGCTGTTGGACTGCTTCCTGTCAAATTTACGACAGCGGCCTACCGACGAATTATTGAAGACAGCCAGTTCTGGCGGTCTTTCGGAATATCCGTACTCCGAGTTGTTCTGACGCTTATTCTGAATATGGTTCTAATTATCTTGATGGCCTATCCGCTGTCTAAGTCAAGTAAAGAATTCAAGGGCAGAAATATATACATGAATATTATCATCTTTGCCATGCTTTTTAGCGGTGGTATGATTCCCAGTTATCTTATTGTGAAGGAGTTGCATCTGCTGAATACGGTATGGGCTCTTGTGCTTCCGGCAGCGGTACCGATCTTCAGCGTGATTTTAGTGATGAACTTTTTCATTGGCGTGCCCAAAGCTTTAGAGGAAGCGGCAGTGATTGACGGAGCGGGCCAGCTGCAGGTTTTGCTGAGAGTATTTATTCCCATCTCGGTCCCATCCCTGGCTACTGTCGCGCTGTTCAGTATCGTGGGGAGCTGGAATGACTTTTTTGGCGGGTTAATTTATATGACTAAAGTCAGTAACTATCCACTAATGACCTACATCCAGGCTTTGAATGTCAGTATTGCGGATATGTTGAAATCAGGCGTCAGTGCAGGAACGCTGGCGAACGCCACGGAGGTCTCCAACCGGAATTTGAATGCGGCGAAAATTGTGGTTGCCGTTATTCCATTGCTGCTGATCTATCCTGCTTTGCAAAAATACTTCATCACAGGCATTGTTGTAGGATCGGTTAAAGAATAATTTATTGAAAAATAAAATAATCGGAATAAAGGGGAGTGCAATTATGGCTGGTCAATCTGATATTGCTCTAAGAAATCAAGTGATCTATTCAGTTTTTGTAAGAAACCATACGGAAGCAGGAACCTTTCAGGCGCTCGAGGGAGACCTAGACCGCATCCAGGCACTCGGAGCAGATATTCTGTGGCTGCTGCCCATTCACCCTATCGGAAAGGAGAGCAGAAAGGGCAGGCAGGGCTCTCCGTATGCCATTCAGAATTACCGGGAGGTTAATCCTGAATACGGCACAAAAGAAGAGTTTATCCATCTGGTGGAGGAAATCCACAAGCGGGACATGAAATGCATGATTGATGTGGTCTACAATCATACCTCACCGGATTCATGGTTGACGGAGCATCATCCAGAATTCTTTTATAAGCAGGAGGACGGCAACAGGGGAAACAAAGTGGGCGATTGGTCAGATGTGGTGGATCTGGATTACGGAAATAAGCGGCTCTGGGATTATCTAATTGAGACTCTATGCATGTGGGCGGAGATTGTCGACGGATTTCGCTGTGATGTGGCTTCCCTGGTACCGCTAGAATTCTGGATTCAGGCGAGGGAGGCAGTTGAAAGGATCCGACCCGGATGCATTTGGCTGGCGGAATCCGTCTATCCAGAGTTTGTCCGGGATCTGCGTAGCCGGAATTTCACGGCGCTGTCGGATAATGAAGTGTATCAGGCATTCGATATCACTTACGACTATGATGTGGAAGATTTGAAAACGAAATATAGAACCGGCATGATCCCCCTTAGTACTTATGTCGATGCGCTGAATTTGCAGGACTGCATCTATCCGGCAAATTATATCAAGCTCCGATACCTGGAGAATCACGATCAGGAAAGGGCAAAGTTCAAATTCAGCAATCGAAGTGATCTGATTAACTGGACGGCGTTCGCCTATTTCCAAAAAGGAGTTATGCTAATCTACGCCGGGCAGGAAAGGGAAAATGAACATGCCCCGAGCCTGTTTGATTACGATAAAGTAGATTGGAACACCAATTATGATATAAGCCTGCTGCTACAGCGTCTGTATTCTATTAAGAAGAAAAAGATTGTGGCTGAAGGGAATTACTTCCTGGAGGTAAGTCGGAACAGCGAGACCGTTGTCGGTACTTATGAGCAGGAAGGTCAACTGCTGGTCGGTATTTTTCCGTTAAACAGTGAAATCAGCAATGTTAAAGTTTCAATTCCCAATGGAAATTATCTCAATTTGCTGGATGGTCAATCTGTTGAAGCGGATTCCGGCAGAATCCGCATTCAAGGACGGCCTGTTATTTTTGAAGCCTAGCCCAGGGACTAAAGGTGACTATTATGGTTTACAAAATCAAGGATGTGGCAAAAAGAGCCGGTGTCTCCTCCGCAACTGTGTCCAGGGTCTTATCGGGCCATCCGGCAACCCCTAAGGAAACCGTTAAACGAGTCAGGAGAGTTATGGAGGAAATGAACTTCCAGCCGAACCTTGTAGCGAAGAATCTGGTCTCCAAAACTACTGGAAGCATCTGTGTGGTCCTCCCGCAAATTTCGGAGGAATCGTTCTCAAATTCCTTCTACATAGAGATGATCCGCGGAATTGTCAAGCAAGCCAGGGATTCGGGCTATGATGTCATTATTAGTTCCGGAGCAAATGAAACAGAGGAAAAGGAAGCGGTATCCCGACTTTTGAGGGGGCGGCAGGTCGACGGTGCGATTCTTCTGTGTTCCCGCAAAGAAGATGCTGTGGTCGAATTTTTGAAGACGGGCGGGTATCCCTTTGTTCTTGTTGGGCGGAGCAACCAGTATGATGATATTCTTTCTGTCCAGACGAACAATGTAACAGCGGCTTACGATGCCACCAGGCATTTAATTTCTATGGGCCATACAAGAATCGGCTTTATCAGCGGTCCTAGGGAGTTGATTGTTTCCGCTGACCGGCTGGAAGGGTACCGCAATGCGATGAGGGAAAGTGAACTTAGGGTGTGTCCGGATTGGGTGCTGGAAGGACAGGTCTTGAGGGATAGCGGTTACCGGGCGATGTCGGCGTATATGAGCCTTTCTGAACGTCCGACAGCACTTGTTGTCGTGGATGATCTGATTTCGTTCGGTTTGCTGCGGAGCCTTAAAGAACTAGGCTACAGGGTACCCGACGATCTGGCGCTTGTCAGCTTTAACAATATCCAGCTGGTGGAACTGTCAAGCCCTCCAATCAGCAGCATTGATATGGATATGTATTTTCAAGGCTATACCGCATCCCAAATATTAATCCGCAGCCTTAAGCTTCCAGGTAATCGCAGCAGTGAGATGCATAAACAAATTGTCCCTCACCGGCTTATCGTTCGAGAATCTTCCGTTAAAGCCAGAATTTAAATCAAAAAAAGGTAACAAATCTTTTATATGGAAGTAACGTGCTTGGCAGGAAAAGAGCTTTTTATTGCCTATAATCGGTATTGGAAGGGACAGGTATTACCAGAACAATACGAGGAGGAGCAGAATGAAGAAGACAAGCAACAAAATAAAGACAGGTTTTTCACTAGGTCTTACAGTTTTGTTAATAGCAATGTTTCTGCCAAGCCAGGTATTTGCAAGGGATAGTTTAAGCACTAGAAAGGGCACGACTCTTTATCCGCAGTACTGGACCGCATACGAACAATCGTATACCACGGATGCACCGATTTCAGAGGCAAGATGGAAATCAAATGTTGATTGGGTAGCAAGCACCCTGCTCCCGTACGGCTATAATATGGTCACAACGGATGGCTGGTTGGGTGGTTCCACGCTTACCAACACCAACGGGTATCTGCTGAAGTATAACGATGGATGGGCACATGATTGGTCCTATTGGGCCAATTATGCCAATTCAAAAGGCCTGGATATGGGGGTCTATTATAATCCGCTGTGGGTGGCGCAGTCCGCTGTGGATGATACAAGCAAAAAGGTGAATATGCTACCGCGCTGCAATGGATCTCTGAGGCTGCCGGCGATGATATGGAGATCAGCCTAGTCATGCATGCACGGATTCACCGGTACTTATGCCGATAATGAGAAGAGAACTGCCGTATCCTTATTCACGATGGCAGGATCACCTTTGGCTGTTGCGGACCAATATGATACGATCGGTAGCAATTTGTCTTACTATACCAATCCTGAGATCCTCAGCCTCAAGCAGGAAGGGTTCGTAGGCAAGCCGATCTTCTATAACGGTAATCCGTTTGAGCCTGCGGTCAGTGGACAGCCGGATACAGGCAGCCGGGATTCGGAACGCTGGATCGGCCAAACGGCAAACGGGGATTGGGTAGTCGCCCTATTCAACCGGTCGGATAGCGCAAAGACACAGTCAATTGATTTTGCCGGCATTCTGGGCCTAAGTAGTGGCGGCAATGTTCATGATGTTTGGCAGCACACCGATCTGGGCCTGAAGACAAGTTACAGCGTCACGCTGAACCCGCATGATGTAAGTATGATCCGGATATCGCCGAAGAAATCGGATGCTACCGTCAACCGGTACGAAGCCGAAGTAGGTACGTTCCGCGCAGGCGCTCATTTCAATAATGACCACACGGGCCGTTCGGGCGAAGGATTTGTGGACCGGCTGGGAGCAGAAACAGCTGGTGCGAATGTCGTTATTGGTGTGAATGCTGATAAGGCTGGTACCTATAATCTGGGCATCCGTTATGCAAATGCTACCGGCAGCGCAAGTACCGGAAGTTACAAGGTTAGCAATGTGAACAATGCAACGCTCTCCTCGGGCTCATTCTCTCTCCCGACTATGACGAATTGGGATCAATGGGGAACGGTGAACAAGACGGTAACGCTGGCACAAGGACTAAACCTGATTACCATTTCCAGAAATGCTGGTGATACCGGCGGATTCAATCTGGACTATATTGAATTGAATAATGGAACACCTATTCTTAACGGTGGATTCGAGACCGGAAGTATCGCGAATTGGACAGAATGGCATCCGACAGGACAGGAAGCTTCCTATGGCGTCAATACGAGCGATGTAAAAAGCGGGAGCTACAAGCTGTATTTCTATAATGGCACCATTCCTTTTAAAGAAAGCGTCCATCAAGCTGTAACGGTACCTAATGGAACTTATACCATCAGCGCTGCGGTTAAGTTGACCAATAATACCGGCGCAGCACCCAATATAGCCCGTATGGAGCTTAGCGGCTTCGGTGGAACGCAAATCAATGCGGATATTTCCTCAAACAGCGCCTATCAGACGATTTCTAGGACTGTAACAGTTACGAACGGACAATTGGATATCGGTTTTTATTTCGATGCCAACGCAACTTATTCTCTCCAAATTGACGATATTACACTGACACAATAGCAAATGGTATAGAAGAGAGACTGAGGTCATAGCCCTCAGTCTCTCTTTTGTATGTAATCTAGTAACAAATGTTGCAGCATAAAGTAACTCTCATGGCAGGAATTAAAATGATCAATTCTTATAATATTGAGTAGACAGGCACAATAGCTGAAGAACATTATCCAACATAAGAAGAAATGAGGATTAAGGATGCCAAACTGCTGTTAGACTAAAAAGTAGACACCGAGAACCGAGAATGCGATAGAATAAACTCATCAAAATTCGAGGTGTCAATCATGAATAAAAAGTATGACAAAGACTTCAAACTGCAGACGGTTCAGATGATTCAGGAAGAGGGCAAGCCGGTGGCGCAGGTCGCCCGGGAATTGGGAATCAGCAACAACACCCTGTACCGTTGGATGGCCGAGTACAAGAAGGACGGTCAGCAAGCCTTTCCCGGCAGCGGTCAGTTGAAGTCGGAGGACAAGGCTACACGAGACTTGCAGAAACGAATCCGCGATCTGGAAGAGGAGAACGAGATTTTAAAAAAGGCGATGCACTACTTCGCCAAAGACCGGCGCTGATCTATACCTTTATTCATGATCACCGCTTCAAGTGCCGGGTCTCGAAGATGTGCGATGCGTTTCAAGTTTCACGAAGCGGCTACTATAAATGGACACGACGTAAACCGAGTAAACGGGAACACCGCCGGAAGCATTTAGAACGGCGCATTCGCCGAATCTTCCTAGATTCACGCCGTTTATACGGGAGCCCCAAAATTACGGAAGTGCTCCGAAAAGAGGGGGTTCCAGTGTCCGAAAAAACCGTGATGTGAATCATGCAGGCACTCGGACTCAAGTCGCGTACGGTCCGAAAACACAAGGCAACGACGAATTCCAACCATAATCTGCCTGTATTTGACAACGTACTAGACCGAAAATTCAAGCCAGCAGCACCGAACCAGACCTGGGTTTCGGATATTACCTATATCGCCACCGATGAGGGCTGGCTCTATTCGGCAAGCGTCATGGACCTGTACAGCCGCAAAATTGTCGGCTTCTATATGGACAGCCGGATGACCAAGGAACTTGTCATTCAGGCGCTTGACCGCGCGGTTCAGCAGCGGCGTCCACCTAAAGGCCAGGTACTTCACCACTCGGACCGCGGCAGCCAATATGCTTCGCATGACTACCAAGCCCGCCTCGACACGTACGGGATGAAGGGAAGCATGAGCCGCAAAGGGAACTGTTACGATAACGCCTGCATCGAGTCCTTTCATAGTGTTTTAAAGAAAGAACTCATTTATCTGAATAAATTTAAGACGCGAGAACAGGCCCGAAAAGCGATTTTCGAGTACATCACATGCTTCTACAATGGAAAACGAATCCATTCAGCTGTGGGCTTCTGCTCGCCCAATGAGTACGAGCGTGTTCTCCTCAAGGCAGCGTAATTTTCTCGATTCTAAGTGTCTACTTTATTGACAGAGGTACAGTTCAAGCTACTATGTCTAACGAAAGGAGAAGGTGATTTTTGTGGCACAAGCCAGAGACGGTATGGCACATACCAAATGAAAGTGCAAATACCATATCGTATTCACCCCAAAGTATAGACGAAAGGTAATCTACAATCAATACAAGGAAAGTATTCGCGATATTCTGAAGCTACTGTGCGGATACAAAGGAGTAGAGATTATCGAAGGTCACCTCATACCGAATCATATTCACATTCTGGTAAGTATTCTACCGAAAATGAGCGTCTCGATTTTTATGGGATACCTGAAAGGGAAAAGTGCGCTGATGATTTTTGATAAGCATGCAAATTTGAAGTACAAGTATGGGAATCGTCATTTTTGGGCGGAAGGATATTATGTAAGCACGGTAGGACTCAACGAGGCAACGATTAAAAAGTATATCCAGGAGCAGGAAAGTCACGAGATATTGCGCTGGATAAACTGAGTGTGAGAGAGTACGAAAACCCCTTTAAGGGGTAGCCGGTAATCAGGCACCCCTTCAGGGGTAGCAAAAGAGGCAAAGGCATAGTAGCTTGAACAAAGTGAAAGCCAGCGCCTTTAGACGCTAGCCGGTGACAAAGGCTTATAGCCGCAGAGCAAACCACCCGTTAGACGGGTGGTGCTGATTTTTAGCAAGAGCTAAGAATCCTGGGTGCCTAAATGTACTGCACAGGATTCATTATAAGAACCTATTATCCCTCCTTTGCGGTATCTGATTAGTCAGATGTCTGCGAAGGAGGTTTTTGCTGTTTCAGACCGATAATCATTTACATGATCTCCCAAAGGATTTAAGCTTGTTTTTAGGATTTGAAGGACTCTTTATCCAAACAATGTAAGGAGAGTGAACGGAATGCCATACGCTTTTATTTGGTTTTATACTGCCTTTTTATTGATTTGGACGGGAATGGCGGTTTTTGCGGCTATTCGGCCGTATTATTTCTGGAAGGTCACCCAAGGCTGGAAGGCTGTTAAGGAACCGCCCCGAGCGTATTTTATTTTTTCCCGGATCATTGCTGTATTGTTTTCGGTGATTGGAATTTACTTGTTAACGGTTGGTTACTGGTCCCGGTTATTCTAGCTCACCATGAAAACGCATTAAATCTATGATAAAATAATAGAATGTGGAGATTTAGCTTTGGCCGCTTGCGGGATGCGGGCGGTCATGTTAGTTAAAGGAGAGAAACGGACTTGAAGGATGAAGTGAAAGAAGCTTACAGGCTCTTGGGACTGCCAGATGATGTGACCAAAGAAGAGGTGAACCGCCGGTTCGACCTCCTGCTGAAGCGCAGAAAATCTGCATCTTCAAGCGAGACTGCCGATTCCGGGCTCTCCCAGGCCTATGAAGATGAAACGAAGGCTTTTCGCTTGATTCTGGACGACTGGGCCAGAACCGAAGTTCAGGAGGCCGAAAATAAGCGCCTGGCCAAATGGGGGAGATTTGCGGGCACGGCCGGCAGGGTGGAGGATTTTTTTAGGCTGTATAGGACTCACGTGCTGGTAACCATTGCGATTGTTGCGGTTCTGATTGCCGGGGTAGCCGGTGTGCAGAATTATCTGGAGAAGAAGAGAATAGAGGCCAGCCTCCCGCCGGTCGATCTGAATATTATATTCATCGGCAACTATACGGCAGAGAATGATCTGGAGGGAAATGGACAGCCTGTGGAAGAGGCGATATTAAAGGCGTTTCCCGAGTGGCGCCGAGTGGAGGTTACAACCTTGTACATTCCTCCATCCAATTCGGAAGGCGGGGGCGGGGACATGGTCTACGTTCAAAAGGCCATTGCGGAATTGACCGCGAGCACGCCTGATGTGCTGATCCTTGATAAAGATACTCTACCTTGGCTGGCCCAGCAAGGCGGACTTGAGCTTCTGGATGATTCTCGGCTGTCCAAGTGGTTTAGTGCCGGCTCTAAAGATAGTCATGTCCGGAAAGCGTTAAACGACAAGGACGGAGCCGAGCATCCCTATGGAATTGATTTTACGAACAGCAAGTTGGCGTCTTCCCTGCCTTTGAAGCATGGCGAACTGATTGCCGGGGTTTCCGCGGGTGCAGTGAATAAAGATAAAGCTTTTCAATTCCTGGAACGGTGTGCGGCTGAGGCCGGCTCCAACTGACCGGGATAGTCATTTAATTCCATGCAAAAGTAATGTTTCTCCATGTAACTTCACCCGATTCTGAGTTATTCTTATCCTAAGTTATGTCAGGTTCAATCTTGATTCAAGCCCTTAGCGGAAAAATAACTTTAGGAGGAACGGTAACATGCCATCCATTGCAGATACGCTTCAGTTGATCCATTCGGAGTTGTTCAGAGACAGGCTGACCGAACTCTATGGGGATGGCCAAGAGGCGCTCTCCAGCCAAACCGAAAGATACAGCGCTTTAGTCAATGAGTATAGCCAAAGATTCGGCGGATCGGATGTCTATCTGTTTAGCTCGCCCGGCCGTAGTGAAATCAGCGGCAATCATACCGACCATAATTTGGGCAAAGTGATCGCGGCCAGCATCAACATGGACTGCATAGGCGTTGCTGAAAAGACCGGGGATAACAAGGTCAGCATCAGAAGCATCACTTATAATGAAGATTTTACGATCGATCTGGGCCGTAGAGCAGAGAACCCGAATGCTTCCGGAACGTACACTCTCGTTGAAGGGATTCTGAATGGGTTTGAAAAAAACGGCTATTCCATCGGCGGCTTCAACGTGTGTTTGACGAGCGATGTGATTAGCGCGGCCGGAGTGAGTTCGTCGGCGTCTTTTGAAATGCTGATCTGCGCGATCCTCAATTTCTTCTACAACGACAATCAACTGGATATTGTAGCCTGCGCCAAAATCGGGCAATACGCCGAGAACACCAAGTGGGACAAGCAATCCGGCCTGCTCGACCAACTCGCCTGCGGGCACGGGGGACTTATCTCGATAGACTTTAAGGATGCGCAGCACCCGGTTATTACAAACTTGAATTTTGAGCCGGTGAACCAGGCCTACAAGCTTCTGATTGTGCCCACAGGCGGAAATCATGCAGATCTAAGCCAGGAGTATTCTTCAATTCCCTCGGAAATGAAAGCGGTAGCGAAGGAGCTCGGGGCCCAGGTTCTCGGCGATTTGAGCGCGGCTGATGTGCTGAGCCGTTTTCAGGAACTCCGGGAAAAGGCAGGAGACAGAGCCGTTCTGAGAGCGCTGCACTTTTTCGAGGAAAACGACCGGGTGGATAAGCAGATTAAAGCGCTGGATGAGGGCCGTCCGGACGAATTTCTCAAGCTGGTCAATGAATCCGGCAACTCGTCGTGGAAATGGTTGCAGAATGTCTATTCCAATTTAACCCCGGAAACCCAGGGCGTATCCCTGTACCTGGCCGTTACCGAACTGTTCATCAAGAAAAATGGCGCCGGGGCGTGCCGGGTACATGGCGGCGGATTTGCCGGTGTTATTATGGCCCTGCTTCCCAAAGACCTCGTCGATTCGTATACCGAATATATGAAATCATTTGGCGTTGACCACATTTACTCCATTCGGATGCGCAAGTATGGCGCAGTTAATGTGAACCTTCTTTTAAGCGACGATACGCTTTCCGCGACTGCACGGAATTAATCGTACGGACCTGCCAACATCAGCTTGGCGGGTCCGTTTTTTAGTTAATATTTCTTTATAGACAACGGGTACCTTCCAGAGGGAGGGTGCCCGTTTTTGCTTCATATTTTCCATAAGTTGAATAAAAAACAGGGGGCGGCGAATAGTAAAGGCAGGAGGTGCCGGCTATGTCCATTTGGAGAACCAAACCAAGAAAACCTGCAGCGGTGAACAGCGGCAAACGAAAGAATGCTCCCCTCTCCTCCAGCCTGGATGAAAATGTAAAGCAGGTTAGTGAATGCTTCGGCAAAAGCCCTGACCTCATTATACGGTACTTTCAAATGATGCATTCACAAGTTCGAGTGGGAGCTGTATATATAGAAGGGATTACCGATAAGGCGGTGATTGAAGATTTTATCGGACATGCTATGTCCTTTGAAGGAAGCGGATATCCGAGTGCTCCAGACGTTATTAAGATTAACAATTATATGAAAGAAAAAGTGCTCGAGATGGGCAAAGAAAAGGCTATCCAGGATATGGACGGGCTGCTCGAAGCTCTGCTTTCCGGAAATATGGTGATTCTCATAGACGGTCTGAACCAAGCTATAGGCGGAGATACGAGCGGAGGCGAGGTAAGGGCGATATCTGAAGCGGCTACACAGATTTCGATCCGAGGTTCCAAGGAAGCTTTTACGGAAAGGATTGGAACGAATATTGCAGCTGTGCGCAGAAGAATAAAGAATCCGGATTTATGGGTAGAGACGTTAACTTTAGGTTCCGTGACACGAACCGAGGTGGCGATTATGTATGTTCATGGGATTGCAAACGAGAACATGATTCAGGAGGTCAGAACAAAGCTGAACAATATTCATGTGGACTCCATTTTGGAATCGGGCTATATTGAGCAGCTTATTGAAGAAAATAAGAATTCTCCTTTCCCAACGATGTATAATACCGAGCGACCGGACAGCGTGGCCGGAAATCTGCTGGAAGGACGAATCGCTGTTTTTGTGGACGGGACGCCCTTCGTTTTGATTGCTCCTACAACATTTTTTATGTTTTTCCATACGGTTGAAGACTATTACCAGCGATATGATGTCTCGTCTTTGATCCGGATGTTGAGGCTTATCTGTTTGTTTATATCATTATTCGGCCCTGCCCTCTTTGTTGCGGCCCTTACCTTTCACCAGGAGATGATTCCTACTCCGCTGCTGATCAATTTCGCTTCACAACGCGAAGGCGTCCCCTTTCCTACTTTTGTCGAGGCATTGCTGATGGAGGTCACCTTTGAAATCATCCGCGAGGCCGGTATTCGTATGCCTTCTCCGATCGGCCAAACGGTATCCATAATCGGAGGTCTGGTATTGGGACAGGCGGCTGTTCAAGCCGGAATCGTCTCTCCGGCCATGGTTATTGCCGTTTCCTTAACGGGCATCTCCAGCTTTACAACCCCGGCTTATAATATGGCGCTGTCCATACGTCTGCTCCGGTTTATCAATATGTTTGCGGCCGCCTTTATGGGGCTCTATGGCATCGCCATTATGAGCTTGATTTTTACCGCCCACTTATGCAGTCTGCGATCCTTAGGAACTCCTTATATGTCCCCGATAGCTCCCTTTATACCGGAGGATCAGAAAGACACGTTTATCCGTTCTCCATTGAATTTCTTGAATAGGACCGGGGGAAAGGGCGGGGAAACGAAATCAGGGGAGGGTAAGCATGAAAGCTAAATGGATATGCTGTCTGGTTATTCTTTCAGGCCTGCCGCTGCTGCTCACAAGCTGTTGGAACAGTCGGGAATTGAATGAACTTGCTATCGTAAGCGGTATTGGAATTGATAAGCTCCCGGGAAAAGAGGAATACAGGGTTACATTTCAACTTGTAAATCCGTCAGCTACTTCATCGAGTACAGGACCCGGTAAGGAACAGTCTACAATAGCGGTCTACTCGGCAAACGACAATACTTTATTCGGGGCCATGAGGAAAGCCTCGAGGAAGGTGAGCAGGCAGCTTTTTTTTGCTCATACCCAGCTTGTCATCTTGGGAGAGTCCATGGCGGAAAGCGGAATTGATCATGTATTTGACATTTTCGAAAGGTCTCATGAACTCAGGCTTAACTCGGCTGTGCTTATATCGAGGGATACGGATGCCGCTTCCATGATGAAGCAATTGCAGCGGGCGGAGACCATTCCGTCTATAGGAATAGCCAAAAAAAACAAGAACTCATCCCATTTATGGGGAGAAAACCGGTATGTCAATGTTAAGGAGTTAATTAGCGGATTTACCGGGGAAGGAGGCATGACCATAAGCGGTATTCGGCTCATCGGAGATAAGGAGGAAGGCAAGAAGAAATCGGACCTTGAACAAACGGAGTCGTCGGCGAACATCGTAATGAGCGGACTGGGTGTGCTAAAGGACGGTAAGCTTGTCGGTTGGCTGGATGGTTCCGAGGCCAGAGGAACCTTGTGGCTGCTGGACAAAATTGATGAGACCACTTTAAATATTGACTCTGAAGAAAAAAAAGAGTCGACTGCCGTCAATATTTTTACTTCCGAAACCAAAGTCAAAGTAGATGTCCGGGATGGAGTGCCCGTCTTTCATGTGCATATTTTGGAGGAAGGAACTGTGATTGAAACCAAGGATACGCTGGAGCTTAGCAATAGGGAAGTGATCCGGAAGCTTGAAGATAACCTGAAGAAAATAACGAAAGAAGAGGTGACGCAGGCCTTTCAAGCCGCTCAGCGTATGAACACTGACGTCTTTAATTTCGGAAATGAGCTTAAGCGAGTAGACTCCGATGGTTGGAAATCAGTCGGGAAGGATTGGGATCATGCATTCGCCAAAGGAGAGCTGGATATCCATGTCGAAGCGTTCATCCGCAATACGGGCATGAGATTAAATCCGTTCCTGTCGTCTGAATAGCACAGCGATTTACTCATCGTCATTTTTTTTGCCTCTTTTTGTTTGTTAATGAATCCACTATGACTACTATAAACGGTGCTGAGAAAAAAAGCGCCATGGCTGTGGTTTCCATTGAATTCGCGGTACGTAAAGTGGTACGTAGGGACTGAAGGGTAGAGAAAAGACTCATACCGGAGATAAGATCTACAAAGACGGTCATTGACAAGCCCAAAAAGCAAAGAAGTACATACAGAAGAAGGATTTTCATCAGATAACCCCTTTGGTATGGATTTAAAGAGCCGATTTCCGAACGGAAACAAAAATAGTATTGCCCTTCGCAAGTACCCCTAGTCCATAACGCCTTGTCATTTGCGGGGGCGCTTTGAGGATTGAATTTAAAGATAGGGTCGGGTGAGGCGTTTATGAGAAAAGAAGTCATCAGTTCTAAACAATTAGTTTCCTTGATTGTCCTGTTTGAGCTGGGCACGGCGCTTGTAGTTCCAGTCGGCCTTGAAAGCGGACACGCCGTATGGTTGTCCATCCTGCTGGCCCTCCCTGGAGGTGTAGTATTATATTTGATTTATGCTCATTTGTACCGCCAATTTCCCAATCTGATCCTGAGCGGGTTAATGCAAAAGATTCTGGGCAAATGGATCGGCTGGACAATAAGTCTGCTGTACGTACCGTTCTTTATGTTTAGCGGCTCAAGAAATTTGGCGGAAGCGGGATATCTGCTGCTCGCGGCCTCATATGACAAGACACCCATCCTGATCATTAACGCAATTATGATTGTTGCTGTTGTGTATGTATTAAGCAAAGGAATAGAAGTGTTTGCCAGAACAGCGGAAATCTATTTCCTTGTGATTGTTGTGATCGGTGTAATCAGTAATTCAATTATTATTGCATCGGGACTTATGGATTTCCAAAATTTATTTCCTCTGAATATTAAGGACTTGAAGGAGGCCCTTGCTTCAGCGTATCCGAACATATGGATGTTTCCATTCGGGGAACTCATGTTAGTCACAACCATCCTGCCCTTTCTCGGAAAAGGTCAATCCGCCAGGAATTCAGGGCTTGCTGCCCTCATATTAAGCGCGCTGTTGTTGAGTTTTACGCATGCGATCGAAATGTCGGTGCTTGGAGAGGAGATATACCAAAGAACCAACTTCCCGTTGTTTACAACCATTTCACTCGTAAATGTGGCTGATTTTATCCAGAGATTGGATGCGTTTGTGATACTGGACTTGATCATCTGCATCTTTTTCAAAGTGACGGTTTACTGTTACGCCGCCATGGTCGTTGCTGCGGATCTGTTCAAGGTGAAGGAGCCCCGGAAATTGGCTGTACCTGTCGGAGTGGTCATGCTGTTGATCTCCCTCATCAGCACGGAGAGCTATACCAGACATCTGGAAGAAGGGAGAGTTGTACAACAATATATTTTAACTACTGTCTGCGCGGTCATTCCCTCCATCTTGTTTGTAACCCACTGGATACGCAAAAGATTCGGGCTTTACAGGTTGAAGTAGCGGAACGAAGGGAAACTCGAATATTAGTCTAATTGTGCTGTATTAATTGAAAGTTTCGGCGGCTTGTCAACGCTGCAATGCGAAGGTATTATCAGAATATCCAATAGTTAGAAATCTTATTTGCTAGGCATAGAAGAAATGCAAAGGCGGGCTGGCAAATGAACAAATTTATTCAGAGGCCAATGGATAACGTTTGCCGCTCGAAAAAAAGTATGATGGAGGCATAGATGAACAAATCAGAAGCCTTTTCGAACACGCTTGAGCAGTACCTGAACTATACAAGGATGCCATGGGGGCGGTTGTTCTATGAAACGGCATGGACGCAGATCGACCGGTTTATGACCCGGACTGGGATGTCAGTTTTGGATATCGGCTGCGGTTTCGGCATTTCCAGCCATGAATACGCAAGGCGAGGGCATAAGGTTACGGGTATTGATCCGACCAAATCCATGATTGAGATAGCGACGGGGCAGGGATCAGGTGCTCAATTTACATGCGGCTCTTTTGAGAATCTGGCGGATGGGCTGGGAACCTATGAATGGATTTTTTGCCACAATATATTGGAATATACGGAAGACCCGAAGCTATTTATTGAGAAAATCGGTGCTCATCAGCAGGAAAAAGGATATTTGTCGCTAATCGCGCACAATCCGGCGGCCAAAGTGATGAAAAAGGCGATCATTAACAAAGATCCGGACAGTGCTCTGGCGGGAATGGAAAGCAATAAAGAATATAGCGCAATCATTCAGACCGATATAATGACATATTCTTTTGAACAGCTATCCGAATGGTTGAGAGAAGCGGGATATGGGTCAGTCATGCGATTTGGTATTCATAATGTCTACGGGTACATAGCGGATAACGATATCAAGCAAGATGAAGATTGGCACCGCCAGGCGATGGAGCTGGAGTTTGAACTTGGATGCCGGAGCCCTTATCGGGAGATTGCGATATTCACGCATATCGTTGCCACGAAATGAACGGGATGCTACTGGCGATTGAAAGTTTTCACAGGCTCCGGGAAGAGGAAGGGAGTGAGAAGACGGCCAGATGAATGAGATGAGCCGGATTGGGCAAGGGAGAACCGCCGATATTTTTGAACATTCTGATGGAAGAATAATCAAGCTTTATAAAAAGGATTTTCCTGCGGAGGCAATCCATCAGGAGCTCAGGGTCAGCCAGTTGGCTTATTCGCTGGGCATTCGAACTCCGGAGCCTTTTGGACCTATTGAACTGGAGGGCAGGAACGGATTGGTTTTCCAGCGCATTTCAGGCGCTTCTTTGCTTGCACTTCTCACGAAGAAACCTTGGACTGTCAATAAATATGCTAAGCTGCTGGCTAATCTGCACGCGGAAATCCATGCTTTTAATGCCGCTGAATTAAACCGGAAACAGAAGAAGATGCTCTATGAAAATATAAGGAACGCTCCGCTCCTTACCGAACAGGAGAAGGCCCGAATTATTCGTTACACGGAAGTGCTGCCTGACGGGAATCGGCTGTGCCACGGCGACTTTCATCCGGACAACGTGATGTTGGACGGAAGCTGCCGGGTCCTTGACTGGATGACGGGGGTGTCGGGAAATCCTGCCGGTGACGTCGCGAGATCGGTGATTTTGCTCAGCATAGGTTCGATGCCTGATGGCACACCGGCCCCCATCAAGGTATTGGCTCAATTCCTAAGAAACAAGCTGAAGGCAGCCTACCTTAAAGAGTACCTTCGCATAACCGGTCATGACCATGCAGCGATTGAGGAGTGGATATTGCCGACAGCCGCGGCCAGATTGACCGAAGGAATCCCGCAGGAGGAAAAAATCAAACTCGTATCGATCATTAGAGCAAACTTGGCTGCGGCGACCTAAGACTCATCACTTCAGAAAAGGAGAGGATTCTATTGATCTATGTCATCAAATTTATTTACAGCTTCGTGCTTCCTCCGGGAATCTTTGTCCTGCTTCTGACGCTTCTGGCATTGTGGATGCTATGGAAAAAACAGCGCGGCTTCGCAGCATTGCTGCTTACCGTAACGCTGCTTCTCTATTTGTCTTCGATTCCGCTGATCTCCGACCCGTTGATGCGGACGCTGGAATCGAAATACTCGCCCCCGGCGCAGGTGCAGGGCGATTGTCTGGTCGTGCTCGGGGGAGGAGCCACCCAGGGCACCCCCGATGTGGACGGCGAGGGCAATTTAGGCGGCTCGGCGGCGAACCGGCTGATCACAGCGGTACGGCTGCACCGCCAGACCGGACTGCCGGTGCTGTTCAGCGGTGGACAGGTGTTCGCTGACAGCGGCAACGAAGCCTATATTGCCCGCAGGCAGCTGATCGGGCTGGGAGTAGCCGAGCAGAACATCATCGCAGAGAATCGCTCGCTGAACACGGCGCAGAATGCCGAATACACGGCCGCGCTGCTCAAGGAACACGGGCTGAGCCGCCCGGTCCTGATTACCTCGGCTTTTCATATGCCGCGGGCGGTTGCCGAGTTCCGGCGGGCCGGACTTACGGTCCAGCCGTACCCGACCGATTATCATGCGAGCGCCGTATCTGCTGCGGCATGGTATGCGGGAAAGCTGGCGCCCAGCCCCGGAGCGATCGAAACGGTTGGGGGCGTTTTGAAGGAATACATCGGTTCACTGGCTGTGGCGTTTAAGGGGAACAAGTAGTGAGGAGCGCAGATTTGCACTACCCAAATTGATTTTTTAGCATGCGGCTCAAGCGCCAAAAAGGGGAAGCTTTTTGTCCGAACTTGTTGTCTTTTTCAATTGGGCTTGGCGGGGTACAATGGATTCAAGCTTTTTTGAACAGATCATAAGGAGAGAATACACATGCAAAATATTGAACTGGTACAAGTAGCACCGGATAATTCGGATTTGGCCCAGCTGATTTCACAGCTTGACGGTTATCTGTTTGAGCTCTACCCGCCGGAGGAAGTCTATCTGGTCGATTTCGAAGATCCTTACGTGAATGATATCTATTTTATCGTTGCTTATCTGGACTCGCGGCCTGTAGGATGCGGAGCGATCAAGAAGCTGGACGAGGACCATGTGGAGCTGAAACGTTTCTTCGTGGAACCGGAGTGCCGGAACAAGGGGATTGCAGGGAAGATTGTGCATAGGCTGGAAGAAGAGGCGGCCAGTCAGGGATATAAGGGAATCAAGCTGGAAACGGGGGATCTGCAGACAGAGGCCGTTGGATTCTATAAGAAAAACGGCTACGGCGAGATTGAACGGTTCGGTGAATACGCGGATTGTCCGTCCAGCCTATGTTTTGAGAAGAGAATATAAGTGACAGTACAAGAAGGTAATCCGGATAGAGAAGGTGAGCTTTTGAATTTTTCGCATATTTTATTTGATCTGGACGGAACGCTGACGGACCCGAAGATCGGCATAACAAAGTCCGTGCAGTACGCGCTTGCAAAGTTCGGTATTATCGAAGACAATCTGGACCGGTTAGAGCCGTTCATCGGGCCTCCGCTGACTCATTCGTTTAAGGAATTTTACAATTTTTCCGAGGAAGATGCGTGGCAGGCCGTGCAGTATTACCGGGAGTATTTTGCGGATAAGGGGATTTTCGAAAATCAGCTTTACCCCGGGATTCCCGAACTATTAACTATGCTGACTCAGCAGCAGGCCGTTCTGATTGTTGCGACTTCCAAGCCGCTTGTGTTTGCCGAGAAGATTTTGAAGCATTTTGAGCTGGAGCATTTTTTTCATGCGGTGGTGGGAAGCAACCTGGACGGTACATTGTCCGATAAAAGCGAAATCATCCGGTATATTATTGAACAAGAAAATCTGAACACAGCAGACACGGTAATGATCGGGGACCGGAAGCATGACATTATCGGAGCGCATAACAACGGGATATCGTCGATTGGTGTTTTGTACGGGTACGGCAGCGAGGCTGAGATGGAAGCTATTGCCCCGACGTATTGCATACATACCGTACAGGAACTGCATGAAGCTTTTGCTTCAAACGAAAAAGGCAGGCAGAGTGTGATTTCCATTCAACGAATCGACCGAGATCACTTGCCCGGTTTAAGCGGCTTATATGAGGAACTGATGGAGAGAAAGACCAATGATGCCAAGCTGGCAGAAGCTTTTGAATCGCTGGAGCAGGATGAACGATATATTTTGCTGGGCGCTTTTCATGGTGAAGTGTTAGCCGGCTCGCTGATGGGGATTATCTGTCAGGATCTGGTGGGAGAATGCAGGCCTTTTATGGTTATCGAGAATGTTGTCGTTGCCAGCCGTTTCAGAAGACAGGGGATTGGCAGAAGACTGATGCTGGAAATCGAGCAGACGGCGCGGTCCAGAGACTGCTCGTATATCATTTTCGTATCGGGCGGGCAGCGGAAAGAAGCGCATAAGCTCTATGAGCATCTGGGCTATAAGGAAGAGAGTGTGGAGGGGTTTCGGAAGCATTTGTAAAAAGATTGCGGAAAGGCGGCAATAAGGATGCCTATCGACTTTCACGATCAGAAAAATCAATCGACCTATGCCTCCAGAGAGGCGTCAGCTAAATGGATTCAGACGATAGCGAAGCATGTCCGGCTTCAAGGGAAACGGGTGCTGGATCTTGGCTGCGGCGGCGGGATTTACACGAAGGAACTGGCGCAATCCGGGGCTGTGTATGTGACAGGGATGGATTTTTCTGCGGAAATGCTGGACGGAGCGGCGGAAAATTGCAGAGATATTCCAAATATCGCCTTTGCTCAAGGGAGCGCGCTTGATACGGGTCTCAAAGATGGACAGTACGATATGTTGCTGGAACGGGCATTAATTCATCATATTAAGGACTTGGCCGCTTGCTTTCGAGAAGCACATAGAGTGTTAAAGGCAGGCGGGACATTCATTATCCAGGACCGGACGCCGGAAGATTGTTCACTTGCGGGAAGTCCAAGCCATATCCGCGGGTATTTTTTTGAGAAATATCCAAAACTGCTTGAGCACGAGATTCAGAGACGTCACTATAGTCATGATGTAATCGACGCTTTGCGGCAGAACGGGTTCCGCCTGATCACTGAGCTCTCTTTCTGGGAAACCAGAAGAAGCTATGAGGATTTCGGACAGTTGAGGCAGGATTTGCTGGGCCGGACGGGAAGATCTCTGCTATTTGAACTAACCGATGACGAGCTTTCGGAGCTGGTGGATTTTATCGGACAGAAGCTGACTGGCGCCCGCCCCATCCATGAGCAGGATCGCTGGTCCATTTGGATCGCGGTTAAAGAATAACAGTTGCCGGAGGTGCAAACAGTGAGCGCTATGGCCATACGGGATTTCCGTCCGCAAGACAGTGAGGAGGTGTCGGCCCTCATCAGGGAGAATCTGCTCAAGGTGAACAGCCGCGATTATCCCGAACAGGTCATTCAAAGAATGGCCGGTCTCTTCATGCCGGAGTACATCATGCAAATATCATTAGCCAGAACCATGATCGTTGCCGTGGAAGGCGAGAAGGTTATTGGCACCGCAAGTCTGGATGGAGATACACTGTACACCGTTTTTGTGAATATGAATTATCATGGCGGGGGAGTGGGGCGTTCCCTAATTCAATACTTGGAACAGGCGGCTTGGAATAGCGGCGTCCATGTTCTTCAAGTTCCCAGCAGTCTGACGGCTGAGCATTTTTACGGAAAAATGGGGTACCGTCGCGTTCGGATGATCGAATCGGAAGAGTTCGGTACGGATATTATCATGTCCAAGGACTTGCAGCCTTTCACATATCGCGAGCACACACCGGCAGGGGACGAATTTATCCAATTAGTGGAAAGCGCGGGCTGGCAGGGAATAACGGATAAGGGAAACGAACGGCTTGAAGCGGCTCTCCGCCAGAGTTGGTTCGTTGTTTCGGCTTTTAAGGGAAATCGGTTGGTTGGAATGGGCCGCGTAATCTCGGATGGGGTTGTTCACGCTTTGATCTGCGATCTGATCATTGTGCCAGATGAACAGGGCAGGGGGATCGGCAGCGGTATTCTTAAAAGATTGCTGAAGAAGTGCAAAGAGCAGGAGATTCCGATGGTTCAATTGTTTGCGGCGGCTCATAAGGCGGATTTTTACAAAAAGTTCGGGTTTGAGGAGCGGCCCGAGGCGGCGCCGGGGATGAGATGGGTCAATAGAGACTGTGTTTAACGTTTGAGAAGTAGTAAGTAGGGTTTAAGTAAAAATATCTCGGATGAACTGTATGCCAATGCTGGAATATGATCAATATCTGAGAGTCAAAGCGGCTCGGAATTTTCTGTTAATGCCCTCGGCAACAGAGCCCAGGAGGCGGAAATGAACATTGACGCAATCGTACTTGATCTTGATGGAACCCTGTTAAATTCGGAGAAGAAGGTTTCGGACAGAAATCTGAAAGCCATCCTTGCCTGCCATCACAGGGGAATGCAAATTATTTTTGCAACAGCACGGCCGCCGAGAACGGTCAAACGGATGCTACCCAATAATCTCTATGATATAGGTTCCTTTGTCTTTTACAACGGTGCTATGGTGAGCTGCGTACAATCGAATGTTAACGCCCATTATTCAATCCCCTCTTCATTATCGAGAGAGCTGTTAGATATTTGCGCGGATTGCCATCCAGGTATTGTTATTGGGATGGAAGTTCAGGATGAATGGTTTAGTCTGCGTGAAGTGGATGATTCCGTAATTAAAAATGTCCGGGGAATGCCTGTTCTGAAGACGATGGAAGAATTACGCCAATATGACGCAACCAAGATTCTCATCAGCGGTCTTCCGGATTACAAGTTTCTGCTCGAGAGATTCGGTTCAGCCCTGAATATGATTGTCACCGATAATGGTACACTGCTGCAGATCATGTCTAAGGAAGCTTCAAAGGAGCAAGCCGTTCGATTCTTATGTGAAAAATTTGGAATTTCTCTGGAAAAGGTTATAGCCTTTGGAGATGATTATAATGATGTCGGCCTATCTGAAATTAGCGGATATTCTGTTGCTATGGGTAATGCAGTTGCCCCTCTCAAAGCCATGGCGCAAGAGGTTACTGCAAGTAACGATGAGGATGGCGTAGCGTTGGTGCTCGAAAAATACCTTTTGACCACAATAGTGAATGACGGGGAGTTTATTTAGAAGGCGGTAGTTCGCTCTTTTCCATACTAGGTACTTCAATGCGAATTGAAGTACCTAGTGCTGAAACTTGGTGTCCGATCTGGAGTATAGGACAACCGACCCGTCAAAATTTTTAAGACGGACATACTCATCGGAGAACATTTGGACAAGACCGGCGCCTACGCGGGAATACATGCCGTCCGGACCGATCTTCAGAGCAAATACATACTTCTGCGAAAGTGCCGCGGTGAAAAATTCGGCGTTTTTCATAATGGTGTAAGGCATGATTTTCCCTCCTATTATTTATGGACTACCTCATTGGAACGCGTTAATTTGCTAAATTATACATCGCTGTTTTGAAAGTTTCAATGGGTTTTCATATTGGTCACATTTATGAAAAAAAGGACAGAAAAATAAAACAGCGGCCGGCGCTGGAAATAGCGTCTGATCCGCTGCTTTTTCATACATCGCTGCTTTATGCCTTGTCTCTGCCTCCCGCGTGTGAATCACGGTTCCCGGTCAGACTTTCCTCCACATTGTCCATAATGCCGCCGACGATATCTTCCACCTTGCCGGTCGATCCTTCTCTGTTCGCCTGAGGGCTGTCGGGATCAGGAATCGGCTCTACGCCGCTTCCCTTGGGGTCTGTCAGCCTGCTCTCATCCTCCATGCTGTCTCATTCCTTTCTGCACAGGTCCGCTGATTAGGTTATGGTTAAACCGGCCCTTTTATGTAACACACGAACGGGAAAATGTCCCCCTTATTTTTGAAAAAAAGGCTGTCCGGACCGATAAGCGGGAAAAACTCCGGTTTATTTCTCCGTTTTCCAATGGTTTCGGTAAAATCGCCTGAATAAACCGGAGAAATTCCATTCCACGCCCTGTTTTAGCCGTTTTTAGGTAAATAAGAGGGAGGAATTCCGTTTCATCGGCCAGCCCACCATTTCCCGACCGACGTCCGTTGACATACAGTGCAGGCGGCAAACTTAGGATGAGAGCGGCTGATATACCTTAATCAATCGCGGAAAATGCTGTCGATTACGGCGATTTCCTCCGCGCTTAGTTTGACGTCCAGCGTTTTGAGGTTGGCGACAACCTGTTCGGGCTTCTTGGCGCCAGGAATGAGCGCATCGATTTCGTCCCGGGTCAGATACCAGGCGAGAACCAGATTGGCGACTTCCGTATTCTTCGACTTGGCGATTCCGCGGAGCTGGTCCACTTTCTCCAGATTGCGGACAAAAGCCTCGCCGGCAAACAGCGGATTATTCGAGCGAATATCGTTAAAGGTTGCGTTTCGGTCATATTTGCCGGCGAGAAGCCCGGAGGCCAGCGGGAAATACGGAATAAAAGAAATGCCGTGTTCTTTGGCATAAGGAAGCAGATCCTTCTCGGCTTGCCGCGAGAGCAGGCTGTATTCCGATTGGATGACGTCCACATAACCGTTTTTGTTCCCATCGCGGAGCTGGTCGATGGTGAAGTTGGAGACGCCGATCGCCCGGATTTTGCCGGCTTCCTTCAGGCGCTGAAGCGCGCCGACGGCTTCGTCCTTGGGCGTATTTTCGTCAGGGAAGTGAATGTAGTACAGATCGATGTAGTCCGTTTGCAGCCGCTTCAGGCTGGCATCTACCGAAGCCTCAAGAAAGGCCGGAGAGTTGTCTAAGATCATCTCACCGCCGACCGGTTTATGCGCGCCTTTGGTCGCAATCACGATTTTATCCCGGCCGCCCTTCTCCTTAAGCACTCCACCAATCAGCTGTTCCGACCGTTCAGGTCCGTATATATAGGCGGTATCCAGAAAATCAATGCCATGCTCCAGGGCGGTGAGTACGAGCTGCTTGCCCGTTTCTTCGTTCAGATTCTGGAACAGGTTATGCCCGCCCACTGCATTGGTTCCAAGTCCGATAGGCGTAACATAAAGGTCAGTACGTCCAAGCTGCTGTTTGTCAGGCATTGAAAGATTCATCTCCTTTTTTATAGTTACTTATTAAGTATAACAGAAGGAGTTAAGTTATGGTAATTTCGGCGCTCGGCATTTGGCACAAACGCAAGAACAGCCCCTCCCGAAACCGGGAAGGGCTGCCGCGTGTGTTAAATTGCAATTAGTGCTTATTGGTATGGATGTACGCCCGAATGTGGCTAGGATTGCATTATGGACAACGCTTTCAATTTCCAGGCGACGATCTCTTTAAAAATGTCTTTAATACTTAAATCCAAGCGATTTCTCTGAATCTTGAAAATATCTTCCGATCTGACGCATACCTTTCTCCCGTAAACCGTGACCTCCCATTCATAACCGGAATCGGAGGCTTTCCTGATAACGCTCATTTCGTACGAAGCCTTGCGCGCCTCATCGTTAATCGATTGTACATCATTGGATAAATGTTCCAGTCTTTCTGCGGTACTGTTGTGCAATAAGAGAACCATAGCCGCCCCTCCTAAAATGAATGGTTGCACCCCTTTCATTCATCCTGCAGATACATGGTGCCGGATTAGAAAGTGTATGCTTTCGTACTGTATATAGAGTATGATACCGGAACTAACAGCGGGAGTGAAGAGATGTTTTTGTCGGAAAAATACGAATCCAAAAAATAGTCTGATAGTCCTGAAACGATGCATATTTGTCGTCTGGTTAATCGTTTACCTTCCGCTTCATATTTTAAATTTAACATATGAATCGGGTCTATCCGGCTGTCAATCGACATATTGCGTTCGGCCTTCAAGAAAAAAGGGAGGCTTGTCGAATCATCCGCAGGGACGACATCGTTTGCAGGGGCTTTTCCTGTTGTGTATTACTCATTTGTCATTTACTATGGAGCAATAATGGAATCTTGGGACTAAGCGGGACCTTAAGCTGACAGGAAGGAGTCTACATCATGGCAAAGCAGAAATATTATGTGGTCTGGGAGGGCCGGAAGCCGGGGGTTTACGCGACCTGGGCGGAATGCAAGCAGCAGACGGACCAGTTCACGGGAGCGAAATACAAATCCTATGAGTCGAAACAAGCGGCGGAGGAAGCGTTCCGGGGAGGATGGAAAGGGAACTGGGGACAGACGGGACCCGGAAAAAGCGGTTCAGGCGCAGGGGCCCAGGGACGCAATTCCTCCAAGAGACCGGGAACGCAGACAGAATCGGAAGCTATTGACTACGACAGTATTTCGGTCGATGTGGGAACAAGAGGGAATCCCGGGCCGGTCGAATACAAAGGGGTGGATACGCGGACGGGCGAGGTCATCTTCTCCTGCGGTCCGGTCAGCAAAGGCACGAATAATCTCGGAGAGTTTCTGGCGATCGTGCATGCGCTTGCGCTTTTAAAGAAAGAAGGCAGCAGCAAGACGGTGTACAGCGATTCGGTCAATGCGATGAAATGGGTTAGGGAGAAAAAGGTTTCGACCACGCTTCCCCGCGATCATACGACGGAGGAGATCTGGAGAATGATTGACCGCGCGGAGAACTGGCTTCGGACGAATACATATGCTAACAAGGTGCTGAAGTGGCAGACCCGGCTCTGGGGAGAGATCAAGGCGGATTACGGAAGAAAATAATAAAGACCGCCTTTCCACGGACTGCGATTTCCGGAGCCATGGCGCTTGAAACGGAAGGTGTTGCACGTCTTGGTCAAAGGAACCGCCAGAGTGGTTAATAGAAAATAGGGCATGTATACTATTCATCATAGAGGAGATGCGGAAGGGGAACTTGCATATGTTTGGCAACGATTGGGACGAGGTGCTGCATGATGAGACGGAGAAGCCTTATTTTCAGGAGCTGCGCTATTCACTGGCGAGAGAATTTAAGCAGTATAAGGTCTATCCGCCGAAGGAGCTGCTGTTCTCAGCATTGAAGCTGACGTCCTACAGCGGGACCAGGGTCGTTATTCTGGGGCAGGACCCTTACCACGGGTCTGGACAGGCTCACGGGCTCAGCTTTTCGGTTATGCCCGGAGTGAAAATTCCGCCGTCGCTGCGCAATATTTATACGGAGCTGGCTAGCGATACGGGAGCCGGCATTCCAAATCACGGTTCATTGCTGCACTGGGCGGAGCAGGGAGTGCTGATGCTCAATGCGGTGCTGACCGTGCGCGAAGGTCAGCCCAATTCGCATAAAGGAATGGGCTGGGAGAGGTTTACGGACGCCATTATGGAGAAGCTGAATGAGAGGGACACGCCGCTGGTCTTTATTTTATGGGGCAGCCATGCCCAGCAGAAGGGCGCATGTATTGACCAGAGCCGTCATAAAGTGATCCAATCGCCCCATCCGAGCCCGTTCTCGGCTCATCGGGGCTTCCTCGGAAGCCGTCCGTTCTCAAGGACGAATGAATTTCTGAACGATCACGGTCTGGCACCAATCGACTGGTCCATACCGAGCTTATAGGACAGATATGGCAGGAAGGGGGCTTTGACATGAGACATTGGGTAGGCAAGCCGGTGATTGTATATCTGCGGGAGCCTGAGTATGCTTCGATGAGAGGGGTGCTTCGCAGGTGGGACAGCGCCGCGGGACGCGTCATTATCGGTCATCAGGAGATTGCCGTTCCCATTCGCGATATCGCGATGATCAAGGCGCTGGCACCCAAAGAACGGGCGCTCCCTCCGGTGCTGTATTCGGTCGGCTATATCATGAAGGACCGGCTCCAGTTCGATAATGCTGTCTATTTCAAATCGGCCGTAACCGTATGGAAGGGCGACAGACTGATTGCGCTTAATACGACTCTTGTCTCGCATACGAAGGGGGCGGTCACCTTGGAAGACGGAAGAACGCTGCCCAAGGGAACGCATTTGTTTGTCGTCCGTTCGCTTCGAGGCTAGGGAGAAGGTTGGTCAATCGCAGCACAGAGCCCTGACTGCCAATCGGCAGACAGGGCTCTTTTTGCATACACTCTTTTTTGGAATCGGGAATATGCTTTTCAGACTTCGTCCGTCCGCTCCGCAACAATAATTTCGTATATCCGCAGAAAAATAATTTTAGCGGTCATATAGACCGGCAGCGCAATCAATATCCCGATAATGCCGTAAAATTCGCCGCCTATGAGTACGATGATGACCGTAGTCAGCGGATGGATATCCAGAGATTTGCCGTAAATAATCGGCGTCAGCAGATTATCCTGGATTTGCTGCGCGACGATAACAATTACGAGAGACCATAAGGCGGTCATGGGAGATTCGATAAATCCCACGATAACGACAGGGACCGCGGACAAAATCGCGCCGATATAGGGAATAAAGTTGAGCGGCACCGATACAAGGGCAAGCAGCAGGGCATACGGCAGACCGATCAGAAGGAATCCGATAAACAGCATGGCGCCCAGAATCAGGTTCAGAATCACCCGCGTGACGATAAAGCTGCTGAGCGCAGAATCGATATCTTCCAGCGTCTCCTGGCCCTGCTTGCGGTATTTTCGCGGGACGAGGCCTACAAGAATGCGGGGCAGCTTGTGGCTGTCCTTCAGCATGTAGTACAGAATAATCGGCAGCGTGGCAACTACGACGACAATATTTGAAATGACGGTGATGAGATTGCTCAGGGAGTTGGTGACCCAGGTTACTGCATTCTGCACATACTCGGTCAGACGTACCGTCAAATCCGATTCACCCTGGAAGAACCGCGCAAACATCGGATTCTCCCGCAGCAGGTTGATCTGTTTCTGGACATCCTGAACGAGATAGGGAAGATTATGGATGAAATTCTGGATCTGCTCCTGCAGCGTCGGCCAGACGGCGACCCAGAAAATGATGATCAGCCCGATAAACACCAGATAGATGAGCAGGATGGCGGCCGAGCGGTTAAGCCTTCTTTTTTCCAGATGATTGACCAGCGGACGAAGCAAATAGTACAGGAATCCGGACAGCATCATCGGCACAAGCAGGAGATTGACGATGGTAGCAACGGGCGAGAAGAGGGCGATAACCTTGGAGCCCAAGTATAGGATGAGCAGTAGAAAAATGATTCCAAGCGTGGTACGAAAGAACTTGTTCTGCAGCAGCAATGGCCGCACCTCCTAAGAATGAACCGGCTGATATGTAAGTTTAATAACTAATAACCTAAATATCCTCGCTTGATTCAGCGCTTTCCGGGGGCATATGGCCGGGGGTTCAATTCTGCCGGTCGGAGTTAATAGGTCAATAGAGAGGAACGGCGGTTCCCTGAGCGGTTGAGGAATGCAAGGACATGCTTAACAGGGGAGGGACACAGATGACCAAGCTGGTCGTTGGCATATTCGGACACAAGACGGATGCTTCAATGGCTATTCAGGATCTCCGGGGCAGTGGAATACGAACCAAGAGAATTTCAGTACTCGCCAAGGAAAAAAGCACAGTCAGCGAGCTTAGCCATGGCACCGGCATTGCCAAGCCGAAGGAGGGACCTGGCAGCATCGGATTGTTCGGTACGGTGAAAGGCATCGCAATCGGACTGAATATGCTGCCAGATACGGCGGTTGCAGCGGGGCCGGCGGCGCCAAGGCTTGCTGGCGCGGAGTTCGGAAACGATCCGGGAGAGGATGGAATCACCGTGGGACTGATCGGAATCGGAATTCCGAAAGAAGACGCCGAGGCCTATGAGGAACATGTGGATCTAGGGCATGTGATCGTCATTGTCGCGCTTGAGCCGGAGGAGAACGGAACAGCCAGTGAACTGGACAAGCTGTTCGAGAGTCATCATGCGATCCCTTTGGATTCGGCTTGAGAGAAGGCTTGAGAGAAGCGGTGAACAAGCCAAAACAAGGCTATCTTTTCGGCCCTGACGACCGATGGACAGCCTTGTTCTCATGTTTTTCTCTTTTTTTTATTTGTTTCAACCTCAGTCGTTTGCTTGGCTTTTACGAGGGACAGGAAAGCGAAGAAATCGCTCAAAGCGGTTAGCGCCGCAGCGATGATGGCATAATCTTCTGCGGACAGTTCGTCTTCCAGGGGGCTGTTGTTTTTACTTGCCACCTTCTCTCACCCGCTTTATTAGATCGTATGCTTCAAGATATGTCGGGAAGGGCGGAGACGGAATAGGCGAATGAGACGTTTTCCCAACGCCTTGAGCAGGGTGGTGAATATTGATTATACTTGAACTAACTGACAACCCATTAGGCTAAAGGAGAATAGACAATGATACTGCATAAAGGGGAGATTTTATTCCGGCAGGGCGACAGCTGCCATCATTTATATCAAGTGAAGAGCGGTCTGTTCAAAGTGACAAGGCTGCATGAGAACGGGAATATCGTGCTGTTCAACATTTTGTATCCCGGCGAGACGGTGCCCCATCATTCGCTCATATCGCCCAAGGATGCTCACGGAACGGCTACTGCGCTTATGAGAAGCGAGGTTGAGAGCATTCCGGCATCGGAATGGTACCGCCAATTACGGGAGGAACCCGGCAAGGCGATGGAAATTGCGCTGCTGCTTCAGGAGAAAGTCAGGTTCATGCAGACCCGTCTGGATCACCTTACGGTCGGGACTCCTGCCGAAAGGCTGGAACTGCTGAGCGGCTGGCTCGATGATTATTCGCACGGCGTTCCGCTGACTGAACTGCTTACCCAGGAGGAGATCGGTCAGCTGATCGGGGTCCGCAGAGAGACGGTAAACAGGCTGCTTCGGGGCTAGGTTTGTCCTTTTTTCTGGAAGGACTTGTCAGACGGTTTAGAAAGAGACTTTTTCGTGTTATAATGGTTGCAGAACTAAAAACATAAGAGAAAGGATCAGGATACCATGTGTCCCCGAAGGACGAATTCCCAAAGGACGATTTGGAAACGTTATGATCTATCTTATACTTAGCTTCCCCGTAGAAGGTGTGTAGTCACTAAGACGCCCGACCACCTCTACGAAGGAAGGAACAGGTATGCGAAGGAGTAAGACCTCCGGTTCAACCCGTCGTAGAGGTTGGTGGGACGTTTAGCCGCCAATTACGATAAGGGGAATCGGTATGAGGAATGCAATCCGCGGTGCACGACTGCCGCAAAAATTACTTGTCAATTTGATCGGGACGTTTGTGCTTAGCTTTACTTATTATCATATTAACTACCAGAATCATCTCACTGAAGGCGGGTTTGTAGGCTTGTCGCTCCTCGGCAAGTATGTTCTGGGCCTGTCACCCTCTGTCACCGTGCTGCTGCTTGATGTGCCGGTTCTGCTGATCGCGCTGATGCTCAAAGGAAAAGCTTTTGTCTGCCATACGTTTATTTCCGTTGGATCATTTACCATATTCTATGGACTAATGGAGCGTTACTCTGGCATGACCCTTGATTTCCATGGCAACCTGGCGCTTGCGGCGCTGCTGTCCGGCCTGCTCACAGGAGTTGGCTCGGGACTGGTGCTGCGATGCGGAGGCGCTAGCGGCGGAGACGATATATTATCTCTGCTGATCAGTGAATGGAAGGGAATCAAGGTAGGTACGGTATTTATCATGATGGATATTGCCGTGCTGCTGCTTTCGCTCTTCTACATGCCGCTTAGAGAAACCGTTTATACCGGTATGGCGGTGGTTGTGGCCGGGCAGGTGATCACGTTCACGACCTCTCTCGGCAAGCCGAAACGCGGCAAGAAGCTTCGGGTTCAGCCTGGAGCGAGAGGCCGGCAGGAAGCGACCGCAACCCTTACGGGAAAATTGTAATTCGTGAAGTCAGCCGAAACCGGCTGGCTTTTTTTACGTATATGGATATTGTAAGGATGCAATACTGATGGCTGATAGTATCCGAAAAAAAGGAGGAGACAGCATGCTAAGGAAACTTATCGACAAACTCATTCACTCCGTCGGACACTCAAAATATGAAAGACACAGAGGATCATCCGGCGGCTATCACAAACGGCCGCAATACGGAAGATCCTCAAGCAGCAGACACAGCTACGGCAGCGGACGCGGGCACGGCTACTACAAGAACCGGTACGGAAGCTCCAGCTAATCGCCGGACTGTTGTAAAAGATGCATTGCGTCAACGGCTTGCGCCGCCCTATATGAGGCGGCGCAAGCCGTTTCTGCTTTGGAGGGAGAGCATCTAGATTATGAATCCGAACCCGGGGCAGACGCTGACAAAGCCTGCTCTAATTCCCGGATGAATTCCCCGGAATCCTTATATGGATTTTCTCCCTCCAGAAGTCTTAGCAGGATTTGGCGCATATCCGCCGAAAGCTCCAGCTCATCCGACCAGCTGCGTTCTTCGCCTCCCGGTACCGGTGTGTAACCGGAATACAGCATGAAGAGCATAAGATGCCCGATATCGTGCAAATCGGAGGCGATGACCGCAGGCATCCTCCTAGGCAGCCCGTCCTGATCCAGCCCATGCTCGCTGTCGTCTACCGGACCGTCATGTCCTATCCGGCGGGCCAGCCCGAAGTCGATTAAATATAGTTCCTCTCCCCGGAGAATGACATTCGGAATGCGAAGATCGAGGTGGACAAAGCCCCGCTCATGGACATGCTTCACCCGCTCCATCAATTGCAAGGCAAAGCGCAGCGTGTCTTTTTCTCCGAACAGTACCCCCTGCTCGAAAATCAGCTGCTCCAGCGTAAATCCTTCAATATAGTCGGTAACCAGCCACGCCGAGCCTTGTTCCTCAAAAAAATCCCGGAAGGCGGGGATACAGGGATGCTGCAGCTGCTGCAAAATATCCCGCTCCCGCATAAGCATTTTCTTTCCGACATCCCGTTTGCTCGGCTTTGCCTGTTTGAGGGCGACCTGGCGGTTCTCCTCCGTGTCCAGGCAGCGGTATGCCAGTCCGTAGCTCCCTGTTCCAATCCGGGACAATACTTTGTACCGCTTACCGATCCAATCTCCCTCTTCCCGGGGATAATCCCTCCAGGCGGACAAAAAAGCGCGCAGGCGTGCAAACAATGAATATCCTCCCAACGTTACTTCCGTAATAATGTGATCTTTATGTTCATTATTGCACATTTCCCCGAGTGTACTTCAAGTCTGAAGGATGAGGTGAAATGCGGACGTTAGGTATTCTTTACTGGAAATGGGGCTTGCAAGTTTCAGAAACTGCGGGCAATGTTTAAGCTACTAATAATAAAACTTTAAATCATTTTTTAAGGAGGCGAAAGCTTGGATCTACTTGCAATTCTCAAAGCCGTTATTCTGGGTCTGGTGGAAGGCCTGACCGAATTTGCTCCGGTGTCCTCTACCGGCCACATGATTATTGTCGACGATATGTGGCTGAAATCCCAGGAGTTTCTCGGAAAATACACGGCCAATACGTTCAAAGTCGTCATTCAGCTCGGCTCGATCCTTGCGGTCGTCGTGATCTTCCGAAATCGTTTCATCGATCTGCTCGGACTGAAACGCTTCAGCCGGGGAGCGCTTGAGCCTGTTCCGGACGGCCAACCGTCCCCAAATCCCGGATCAGGCCGTCTAAAGCTAGGACAGGTATTGGCGGGGCTGCTCCCTGCGGGTGTTGCCGGCATGCTGTTCGAGGATTACATTGATGAGTACCTCTTCTCGACGTCAACCGTGCTGATCGGTCTTGTGATTGGTGCCATATTTATGATCTGCGCGGATTTGTTCGCACCAAAGCGTGTGAAGGTGCAGACCGTTGATCAGATTACATACGGGCAGGCGCTTACAGTCGGTCTGATTCAGTGCTTCTCGCTGTGGCCTGGCTTCTCGCGTTCCGGTTCGACGATTTCGGGAGGCGTCCTTCTGGGCATGAGCCACCGCGCCGCTGCCGATTTCACCTTTATTATGGCGGTTCCGATCATGGCGGGCGCAAGCTTCATCTCTCTGCTCAAGAACTGGCAGTATTTTACGCTGGACGCGCTGCCGTTCTTTATTGCCGGATTTATCAGCGCCTTCGTGTTCGCGCTGCTGTCGATGCGGTTCTTCCTGAAGCTGATCAACCGGATCAAATTGCTGCCGTTCGCCATCTACCGAATCGTACTGGCCGCGATCGTCTATATTATTTTCTTTTAACCGGTTATCAGGTATTGCTATAACTGGAGCCTCCATCTTCTATTGCGGGCCGCAAAGTCTTGCCGTAACATAAATGGTGTACTCAATATTCAAGCAACCATTCACCTTAAATAACGGAAACAGGTGCTTACCGGACCGAAATAGGCCGGAGGCTTAAAAGGGAAGCTCGGTGCAAAGCCGACGCGGTCCCGCCACTGTAACGGAAGAGTCTATCAGCATTTATGCCACTGTCAGCCCGGGCTTGACGGGAAGGCCGCTGACGACGATGACGCCTCAGCCAGGAGACCTGCCTGTTTCGACGCACTGCTGTACCTACGGGAGATAGGGAGGTGTAAGATCGCAAACGTAATGAAATACGTAGGCGTCTTTCCCCCTGCGCTTCCGGGGTGAAGGACGCCTTTTTTAGTGGGATTTTGCAGGTTCAGAACATAGAGGAGGAACGAAAGAGATGACAAGGAATGCCATAACAAGCAATCTCGGATATCCGAGAATCGGAGCCAACCGGGAATGGAAAAAAGCGCTGGAAGCCTACTGGGCGGGAAAGATCAATGAGGAGCAGCTTCGGACGGAAATGGATCAGTTTCAGCTCAGCAATCTGCGCAAGCAGCAGGAAGCAGGCATCGACCTGATACCCGTTGGAGATTTCACATATTACGATCATGTGCTGGATACGGCGGTCATGTTCGGCATTGTGCCTCCGCGCTATCGGTATGAAGGCGGGCCTGACGGGCTGGATCTGTATTTTGCCATGGCCCGCGGGAATTCCCGGGCGGCGGCATGCGAAATGACGAAATGGTTCAATACGAACTATCATTATATTGTGCCGGAGATCGGCGATATTCAGCCTGTGCTGACCGAGAACAAACCGCTGGCCGCATACCGGTTCGCCAAATCGCAGGCGGGCATTGACGGCAAGCCTGTCGTCATCGGATTATATACGTTCCTGAAGCTTTCCAAAGGGTTTGCCCTCTCGGAAATCCGCAGCGTGGCGGAGCGGTTCCTGCCGGTCTATGTCCAGCTGCTGCAGGAACTGGAGCAGGAGGGCGCGGCATGGGTCCAAATCGACGAGCCGGCTGTCGTAACCGGACTTCAGGAAGAGGATATTGAACTGCTGGGCCATATTTACGGCGCCCTTCATGCCGCGGTTCCGGGTCTTCGCATCATGCTGCAGACATACTTTGAGTCGGTGCAGCCGCTTGAAGCCCTGCTGAAGCTGCCGGTGCAGGGGCTTGGTCTTGATTTTGTGCACGGCGGCGAAGCCAATCTCGAAGCAATCGAGCGTCTGGGCTGGCCGGAGGACAAGACGCTGGGAGCCGGTGTGATTGACGGGCGAGGCATTTGGCGCTGCGATCCGGAGGAGAAGCTGGCTCTGGCGGAAAGGCTGGAGCGGCTTGTGCCGGAAGGCAAGCTGATTCTGCAGCCGTCATGCAGCCTGCTGCATGTGCCCGTGACGGTGCAGGGCGAGGATCGGCTGAAGCCGGAGGTGCGGAATGCGCTGGCCTTCGCCGACGAGAAGCTGGCAGAGCTTGGGCTACTGAAGCTGGCGCTACTTGAAGGCAGGGAAGCGGCCGGTGCGCAGTGGGCCGGGGCGAAGGCAGCGCTGGATGCTTTCCGCAAGCTGCCGGAGCGAAACCGCGTGGATGTGGCGGAGCTTGAACGCGGTCTGGAGGAGCTGACGGACCGGAGGAACACGGTCTACGCCGAGCGGGCCAAGCGCCAGCAGGACAAGTGGCGGCTGCCGCTGCTGCCGACAACGACGATCGGGAGCTTTCCGCAGACGCCGGAGGTCCGGCAGGCGCGGCTGAAATGGCGCAAGGGCGAGCTGAGCCCGGAACGCTATGATGAATTTATCCGCCGGCAGATCGCGGACTCCATCACGCTTCAAGAGAAGATCGGTCTGGACGTTCTGGTGCATGGCGAGTTCGAACGCACCGATATGGTGGAGTTCTTCGGCGAGAAGCTGGACGGCTTCCTGTTCACCCGGAACGGCTGGGTGCAGTCCTATGGCTCCCGCTGCGTCAAGCCGCCGGTCATTTATGCCGACGTCGCTTTCACCGAGCCGATGACCGTCAAGGAAAGCGTCTATGCGCAATCTTTGACGAAGCTTCCGGTCAAGGGTATGCTCACCGGTCCGGTCACGATTCTGAATTGGTCGTTCGTCCGCGACGATCTGAGCCGGGAGCAGGTGGCCAATCAGATTGCGCTTGCGCTGCGGCAGGAGATACTGGCCCTGGAAAGCGCCGGCGTGGAAATGATCCAGGTAGACGAGCCGGCGGTGCGCGAAGGACTCCCGCTCAAGGAACAGGATCGCAGGCAATATCTGGAATGGGCTGTCAGAGCGTTCCGTATTTCCACAAGCCTCGTTCGCGATACGACGCAAATTCATACGCATATGTGCTATTGCGAATTTGGGGATATGATCGATTCCATCTCCGATATGGATGCGGACGTGATTTCCATCGAGACGTCGCGCAGCCATGGCGAGCTGATTGCGAGCTTTGAGCAAATGGATTATGACAAGGGCATCGGTCTTGGCGTATATGACATCCATAGTCCGCGCGTTCCGTCCGTAGAGGAAATGGAGACCGGCATCGAGCGGGCGCTGCGGGTGCTGCATCCGGAGCAGTTCTGGATCAATCCGGACTGCGGGCTGAAGACGCGGGGCTGGAGCGAGACAGAGGCATCGCTGCGAAATATGGTAGCAGCCGCGGACAATGCCAGAAAGAAGGCGCGGGCGGTCCAGCCGTAACTAGTAAGGGATAAAATAAAGCAGGAAAACACCGGGAATCGTCTCCCGGTGTTTTCTTTTTCAATAGCTTTTTAAAATCCTAAAGACAGGAACAGCAGAGAGCAGCCTGTTACTCTGTTTTCTTCTCAAATGTCTGACAATCCGTTTCTTCGGCGCGGGTCGCTTCCTTCACCTTGTTAAAAGCGACGAAAATCGAATCGGCGTTGCACTTGTTTTCATTTTCCCAGTGGCTACAGGTGTTCACTTCGCACAGCACATCTTTGGCCATGAGCATTTACCTCCCTGTATGAAAATAAGAGTTCTTATTGGTTAGATACCCGCACATTCCCGGATTGCAACAAAAATACTTAAAATTTTAGAAAAACTTCCTCAGCCGAAAAAATACCGCCCCCTGCAACCTTCCAGAGGATGGAATCGTCTAGGAATCAAACGCCAAGGACGAACAGAAAAAAAGGAGGGAGTCATGATAAAGCGGGGATTGCTTACCATTGTAACATTGCTGCTGCTGACCGGTACGCTGATTGGCTGCAGTTCGGGAAGAAGCGCTGATCATGCCGATCAGGATAAACAGTCCTTACATTCCGAAAGCATGGACAGCACAGCAGCCGAGTCCAATTCTTCGAGTGCAGAAGCTCCGATCGCGGCCGGTAACGGAGGATCACCCGCCGGCGCGCAAGTGAAAGGAATGAAATTCGGAAATCAGACAAGTACCGATTCCGCGAACCGTACCGGCAATGCCTCTCCCGGAGGATTCACATCAGGTGATGTAGCGGACGGTCTTAACAAAAAGCTGATCTACCACGCCAATCTCAACATGGAAGTCGAAAATTATGAGAAAGCACAGACCGAGGTGCGCAATTGGGTCAATCTCTCCCGGGGCTATATTATCGGATTCAACGAGACCGTGTCCGATTCCGAGCATGGCGGCACTTTTGTCGTGAAGGTGCCGGCTTCCGGGTTCTCCTCCTTCATGGACAATCTGGAGAAAATCAAGCATGTGTCGCTTCAGCGCAGCATTGAGGGCCAAGACGTTACGGAAGAGTATGTTGATCTTGAAGCGCGTCTTAAGGCGAAACAAATGCTGGAAGCCCAATACACCGAGTTTATGAAAAAGGCTGCCAAAGCCTCCGACCTGGTGGCTTTCGCCAATGAGCTTGGACAGATTCAGGAGAGCATCGAGCAGATCAAGGGCAGAATGCGCTACATCGACCAGAACGTGCTGTACTCTACAGTGGAGCTTCGAGTGTACCAGACGGATGAGAGCTCCGCCAATCAGCGCTTGGAAGAACGCCGGTCGCTGTTTGGCAAAGCGGCGGACGCGCTGCGCGGAACACTGAATGCCATGTCCACGGCATTCCAGTGGCTCTTTATCTTCCTGGCCGGAGCGCTTCCGCTGCTGATCGGCGCCGCATTCATTGCGGCTGTGCTGTTATGGCTTGGACGATCCAGAAGGAACCGCCGCGATAAGGCTTCGCTGCTAATCGGGGAAGCGAACCGGCAGAGGGAGGAGGAACGGGCAGCCTCCGATGCAGCCGGATCTGATCCGGGAAACCGTGAAGAAAAGTCCGGTGATGAGGCACAGCCGCCAGATTCGATGGACCGCCAATAACGCCAAAAATCCTCCAGACCGGCAGAAGCGCGGTTTGGAGGATTTTTAATAGTTATTCAAACAATACCCGGTATTCGCTGTATCCTTCTTTTTCCAGGTCTTCCTTAGGGACGAAACGCAGTGCGGCGGAGTTGATACAGTACCGCAAGCCGCTGGGCCCCGGCCCGTCGTTGAAGACATGACCGAGATGTGAGTCGGCTTCCCGGCTTCGCACTTCCGTGCGGATCATCAGATGGCTGAGATCGGTTTTCTCCTTCACCGTGTAGTCGCGGAGGGGCCGGGTGAAGCTCGGCCAGCCGCAGCCGGAGTCATATTTGTCCCTTGAACTGAAGAGCGGCTCTCCGGACACGATGTCCACATAAAGACCATCCCCGTGATGATCCCAGAATTCATTCTGAAAGGGACGTTCTGTGGCACTGTTTTGTGTAACTTCATACTGCAGCGGGGTGAGCCGCTCCTTCAGGCTTTGCTTGTCTTCTTTATGCGACCAGTGGCGTTCGATATAAGCTTCCCGGCCCGAGGCCTTGCGGTAGCGCTTGTAATGTCCCGGATTTTTCCGGTGGTAGCCCTGATGGTATTCCTCCGCCGGGTAAAAGACGCCCGCCGGCTCAATTGGCGTTACAACTGGTCCGGAGAAGCGGCCGCTTTGCTGGATTGCAAGCTTGGATGCCTCGGCCTCCTTACGCTGCTCCTCGTTGTGATAGAAAATCGCCGTCCGGTAGGAGGAGCCGCGGTCGTGAAACTGCCCGCCTGCATCCGTCGGATCGATCTGCTGCCAGAACAGCTCAAGCAGCTTGCTGTATGGAAAAATTGAAGGATCAAACGTGATTTGCACCGCTTCGGCATGTCCTGTCGTTTCGGAGCATACTTCTTCATAGGTCGGATTGACGGTATGGCCGCCGGTATAGCCGGAGACGACATCGATAATGCCGGGCAGCTCCTCGAACGGGGAGACCATGCACCAGAAGCAGCCGCCTGCAAAAGTCGCTTTTTCCGTCCGGTTACCTGTAGGGTTAGTCTGTATGTCACTCATGATTGTCCCTCCACTCGTATAAGCAATTAAATAGCTTGCAATTTAATTATAAACGATGAAAATGACGAATGCCAGTGTACCCGGGGCAGGCGGCTTACACGGACAAGCCTTTTAGGCCTGTCCCCCTTGTCCCTTGCTTCGGGGCTTTCCGGGCCTTAGCACGGCCCAAAAAGTCAGCAGCGCCGCAATGTACAGCGCCGCGGCCAGTGCAGCGGTTCCGGGATGCTGCCTGGCTTGTCCGCCGAGGAAGGCGAACAGGGCAATCCCCGGAATTTTTCCAAGGGCCGTCGCCAGGATAAAGCTCCGGAAGGGCAGCCCCGCCGCTCCGGCATAGGCGTTGACCGCCGCCTGCGGAACGATCGGCAGCAGGCGGGCCGCCGCGACGGAAGCGAAGGGCCGCTGCTGAACGGCTGCCGTAAATTTATCAAGCGCCGGAATGGAAGCCAAGTAGCGGCGGGTTCGCTCCCGGAACAGCCATTTGACGCCGCCGAACATCAGCGCCGCTGCCGCCGTTGTCGCCAGCCAGCACATCGCTCCGCCGGCCAGGCTACCGTAGACATAGCCGAACAGTCCGATCACGGCTTTGTACGGAATTGCCGGAAATAAGGCCAGCACCGTCGCGGCAAGAAAGGAGAGAAGCGCGTGGTCGTCTTTTCCGAGCCAATCCAGAATGGTATATCTGTAGATAAACGCGGTGGCCATCCCCGAAACATAGAGCAGCGCCACTGTCCATTTTCTCATCTTAATATGTCCTTTCTCTTTCATCTTCACCCATCATACTGAAAAAAATCGATGAATAGAAGAAAGCTCATTTGTCGAATCCTTTCCGCAGGGTATAATAGCATAATGAGATCAAGCGGCATCATCTATTGGGAGGGCAGAATATTGAAGGAAACCGCAGAAATAAACATAGCCATGATTGGAATCGGCAATATCGCCCGCAAGGTATACTTGCCCCTGCTTTCGCAATCGACGCGAGTACGGATCGCCGGGATTCTCAGCTCTTCGGTCTCCACAGTGGAGAGCACGGTAAGCGCCTACCGGCTGCCTCGGGGCACATGCAGCCTGGATGAGCTGCTTAGCTGGGATCTGGACGCGGTATTTGTACACGCCCCCACCCCGAGCCATTATGAAATCGTAACGAAATGTCTTGAGCGGGGACTCGCGGTCTATGTCGACAAGCCGCTGTCCTATCGTCTGGAGGAGTCGGTCCGGATGGCCGAGCTGGCCGAGAGCAAAGGACTACTGCTTGGCGTCGGCTTCAATCGCCGCTTTGCACCGCTTTATGCCGAGGCCAAGTCGTGGCTGGATGAAGCCGGAGGCGTCATCCACTGCAGCGCGGTCAAGCACCGGACGAAGCGGCAGAAGCTGACCAGCCGGGAAACCGTTCATGACGACCTGATCCACATGCTCGATCTGCTCCTGTGGCTGTGCGGGAACGATTATGAGCTGCTGCGCGGCTCTCTGCACAGCGATCTTGAAGGCCGGCTGGTACAGGCTTCGGGCATGCTCGGCTGGAACGGCGGAGCTTCCGGCATGTACAGTATGGTGCGGGACGCCGGCGCCGATCTGGAGAAGCTGGAGCTGCACGGACATGGAAGATCGGCGGAGATCGCGGACATGGAGCGCGCCGTTTTTTATGACCGGAATGGGGTGCCATCGGTACGCGGCTTCGGAAGCTGGGACACAATTCTAGAGCGCAGAGGCTTTAGCGGCGTCGTTGACCATTTTCTCGATCATATTCATAAACCGGCCGAATGCGGCATATCCGCATTGTCCGTACTCCCGGTACACAGGCTGGCGGCGCAGCTTGCGGATGGAACAGACTAACAGGAGAGGGGGAGTGAGAATGGATGAATACCGCAAGTCGGTGGAAGACCGCATTGTAGATAGCTATAAGCGCGACGAAGAGATGATGATTCTCGTATTCGCCCAGTGGTGCGTCAATAACGGCCTTGACCCCGAAGCCCTCTATTTGCAGGCGTATCCGCAGCAGCAGGGCAATGAACAGCTTGCGAGAGCGATTGCGCTGACCGTCCCCGTGGACGAGTCCGGTTTTATCTCGGATGATACGGTGCTTGGCGTACTTTCGCTGTACGGTAACGACGATCTGGCCTTTGTCATTACCGAGGCGATTGCGGCAAGAGGGAATGCCGAAAAATAAACTTTTTTTGACAAACCGTGTTCAGTAAGGACAAAATGTGTTAAAATTATATATACTAACTTAACGTAAGTTTCCATTAGCGAGAGGTGATAACAATGGAAGAACATCATTTGACGATGTGCCCCCGGTTTGAAACGGCCTTTTCTTTTTTGGGCAAACGGTGGAACGGCCTGATAATCCAGACTTTGATGAGCGGACCGAAGCGGTTCAAAGATATATCGAGCCTTATTCCTTTGATGAGCGATAAAATGCTGTCGGAACGGATGAAGGATCTGGAGGGCGAAGGCATTCTGGTGCGCAATGTCTACCCCGAGACGCCGGTACGGATCGAATACGAGCTGACGGAAAAAGGCCGCGCCCTGCAGCCTGTCATGCAGCAGATTCAGCACTGGGCGGAAAATTGGGTGAAGTAAAGCTGGGGATAGCAGCAAGCAGAAAACTGACGTCGAATCTTTCGACGCCAGTTTTCTTTTTTCCTATATAAGATTTTGCAATTTAAACGAGAATACCTTTTTCGCTTTTTAATTTGAATATCTCTTCAACCGCTTTTTTATAACCGCCCGCCTGTTTAAAAGAATCGCTGATCTTCTTAATATTCTCAGCATAGCTTGGATCGTCTAACACCTTTTCCACAGAATCTCTTAATAGTTCAGGAGTAATTGTGTCCTTGTCAAGGGAAATGGCCGCCCCGAGCTCTGCGGATCTTCCTGCCATATAAGGCTGGTCTGCTCCTATAGGTAATGCTACAAAAGGCACTTCATTATATAGTAAGTCACTGGTACTGTTCATGCCTGCATGTGTGATCGCCACATCGGTAACCTTTAAAATCTCCGATTGAGGCACAAAATTTCTTACGATGAAATGATCGGGTATTGCAAATTCAGATAAATCTACATTGTATGCCGTCATGACCACAACAGCATCCGTGTCGGCAAACGTTTTAAGGAAAAGTTCATACAGCTTGATGTCTCTGTTAAATACCGTGCCCAATGAGATATAGATAACTTTTTTACCCTTTAATTGTTCAAACGGAAAATCCAAATTCTCTTGCCGGTCGTAGATTGGCGGTCCGATAAATTTAAAGCTGTCGTCATAATACTCCGGGTGGGAGACAAAATATTTGGATGTATAGGCAATATTGATATCGCCCTTATTAAAAAATAAACTCATCGGGTTATCCGGCATCTCCACCTTATAGACATCTTTCAATTGTTTTGAAACTTTTTTGAAGGTATCCATAACGGGATGGTTGTTCATTAACTCTTCATTCATTAATTCTTTGTGCCCAGCTTTAAGTTCCTGCGGCGTAGCAAATACGGCAAAAGATGAAACCGAAGGGATTTTCAAGATTTGAGCAAAGACATTTCCAAACGGATACATCGCCGTATACAGGATATAATCAAAATGTTTATCCTTAATTTGATCTAAGACATCTTCAATTATTTTATCGCTTGACTTGAGCGCTTCATTAATATTGTTAAGTAAACGCTCGATTCCCATGTTTTGCGGTGTATTATCTTTTCGGTTACCAAGGATCGTGTCTACTCGATAGCTCTTAAATTCAGCACCGGTCTTTTCGATTTTTTCTTTAAATTCTTCTGTACAAAAATAAGTGACTTCCTCACCTTGATTGATTAATTCATTTACGAGTCCGAGTGTCGGGTTAACATGACCATGAGCCGGAATACTTAAAAAAAGCGCCTTTGACATCTCTTCACACCCTCGCCTGTATATTTGAAAGACTTAATAGCTTTTCAATGGCTTCAGCGGCTTTTTTAGCCCCGCCGGCTTCCTGGATGTTCTTCTGCATGTCATACACACGCTGCTGTAACTGCTCATCCTCTGAAACTTCTTGTACCGATTTCTGCAACACTTGAGCGGTTACTTCATCCGGCAGAAAATGCTGTCCCAGTCCCAATTCCGTTACGCGGCGGGCGGTGATTTCCTGCTCGAACATCTGCGGGATGACAACCAGGGGTACTCCGCAGCTCAACGCTTCCATCGTGCTGTTCATGCCTCCATGCGTGATAAACAACCGGGCTTGAGGGAGAACTTCAAGCTGCGGGACCTGCTGGCGGACAATAAAGTTATCTGGAATGTCGCCCAAGCTTTCCGGACTGATCTTATTTCCAGTGGACATGACGACCTGCCAACCGGAGTTGCGAAAAGCTTCGATGCACATTTTATAAAATTCCGGCCATGGGTTGAAAATCGTACCTAGTGAAATGAGCATGACAGGGCGGTCATTGTTCTCACCCAACGGCAGGCTTTCTTCATAGCTGCGCTTGCCAATAGACGGTCCAACAAAAAGGAAGCGTTCGTCAAATAAATCGCCTTGAAGCTGAAAAGCCCGGGGCATAAAGGTAATATTCAATTTTTCCGGAGCGAATAACTCCATAAAGGATACCCCCGTAATCCCTTCCTTCTCCGAAAAAGCCTTAATCTTTGACGCCAATTCAATCTTAATCTCGTCAGAAATATCATGTAACGTCGATACATTCTCATTATTCGCATAGGAAGAATACAGCCGTACCGCATCTATGCCGTGCTTTGCCGCGAACAGTTTTCCGCCGAGCGCCATAAAATCAAACAGAATTAAACCCGGAAGATCATCGGCATACATCTGCTCCAATTGATAATAAGTGGATATCGCTTCTTCAATGAATTTCATAGGAAGATTTTCTGAATGGTTGCTTATGACTTCATTGATTTCTTTGATATGACTTAGTTGATCTAATAGATCCGTTGTGCTCGAATGATAGGGAAGAACCGAAGCCCCCGTTTCCTCAACAACCGATACAAATTTTTCTGTTGCCGGATAAGTCACTTTATAGCCTCTTTGAACGAGCTCTGATACAACGGCTAGAGTTGGGTTAACATGGCCGAAAGCAGGAATATTAATCATTGCAATATGAGTTTTCTTCACTTTAATCAACTCCATTTACATTAGATTTGTACCATGAGATGGAATAAATTATAGTATATGTAAAAATAGAGTTCTACTTTAATCGAGATTTTAACGACGAAAATAGACAAAAGAGGTGAAAGTGTTGCATCAGACAAAAGAATGGATTTTTGAGGCGTTGCTGTTATTATTGGAGACTACACCCTACGATCAGATTAAAATTACCAGTATTACAAAAAAAGCAGGAGTCGCCAGACAGACCTTCTATAGGAATTATAAAAGTAAAGACGACATCATTATCCAATATTTGGATGAACTATTTAAAGAGCGCCTAACCATAATAAAAAAATGGAAGGGCACTAATCAGAATGATGTTCTAACTGATTTCCTTTTTGCGCATTTGAAGAAACATCGTGAACCTTTACTAAAAATCATCAAGGCTGTACCTGATTATTTTATATTTGAACGATTTGAGGGATTTATAAAATATTTAGTAAATCTGTATAATAAAGAACATACGACTACAGACAAATTAAATGAATTACATTTAAAATATTCAATAAAGTATCAAATTGCAGGGGGATTTATGATCTTAATAGACTGGCTCATGAACGATATGCCATTGTCTTTTGAAGAGATGAGAACAATCATGAGTGAATGTGGAAAGTCATTTATTGAACAAGGCATTTACGTGCCTGATATTTTGTACAGCTTTGCGGATCAATTGGAGAGCTTGTGACAGACCAAAGCGTTCAAAAAAGCGATTTTCATCCCCTGAAAATAAATTGCACAACAACCACAAAGACGTACTATAATAGAAAAAACGAATGTCTCTATCATGCTGGAAGCGCTTACTATAATATTGGATCAAGTTAACCTTTTAGTAACTGTAACGTAATGGTCAGTTCTTTCGGGTCCCTGTACATTCCTGATCATTCATTTCTTAAACAAATTCCCCCGCATAACGGGAAATATCGGGAGGCGAGCAAGATGAAGACCACTCTGTTCTCGCGGGAAGTCGGTTACGGAAAAGAGGATGTGGCTGAGCTCGAAACGGCGTCCGTCAAAGTGCAGCTTATTTACGACAAGACACTGTTCATGCTTCACAACCATCTCCCTGCCTCATTGTGGAACGCTGCTTTCGGAGTGCCCTACAGCATTATTTCTTCCCTGTATAAAGGAAACGGCGACGGCGGAACGGTATTTCAGAAATGGATTCAGGGGCCTTCGGGCTGGAAGTGTATCGGCTGCGAAAGACACTGTCTGGAGCAAGGCGAGACGACGCGTGAGGAGAAACTGCCGGATCAGCCGCGCACGTACACTTTTCACAATGGCCGAAGACAGAGCCTGATTCTGCAGGCCGTGATCTGGGGACTGTTTGAAAAAACGCTGATGCTCCATCCTTTTTTGGGCGGGGAACCCTTTCTGGATGACGGTGATCTGGAGACGATTACAGCCTATTTTGTGCCGACTTATGTTAATGATGCCCGTTTCCGGGAAATGTCAAAACCATGTAAAGCCTACACGGACACCAATGTCCGCGTCTATCAGGAATGGATCGCGGCTCCTGACCTTGTGCTTCAATGGGATGGCGGGTTGACGGAGGGAAGATGGATGACCGGGGTGTATGTCAATCAGGCCAAATTTGCCGGACTCGGTCCCTACCTGAAGGATGCGGCGGGCAAACGAACCTATATGGAAGCTTATGTGCAGTAAGGCTGTTCAACAATATTTTCGAATTGACGTGATTCAAATCACGCGGAGGCTCTCCCTCGGGGGTTATTGTAGAAGCAGATCAATAAGTAACCCCTAAGGAGGAGTCACGATGAGCGTCAAACAACCTTTATTTAATAGCGATACATTGGTAAAAGAAATCGTCCTGCAGTTCCCGAAAGCGGCGGATTATTTCAAAGCAAGCAAAATCGATTTCTGCTGCGGCGGCGCAAAACCGCTTCGGGAGGCAGTAATTGAGCGCGGTCTTGAAGCGGACGCCGTCATCGGCGATTTGTACAAGCTGCTGGAGCAGTACCCGGTGCTTGAAGGGGATACTGCTTGGAACGGAGCCAAGTCCGAAGAGCTGATCGCCCACATTGTGGATAAGCATCACCGCTTTCTGAGAGAAGAGCTGCCGCTGATCGGCCAGAACGTCACGAAGGTCTATCGTGTACACGGCGGGGATTCCCCGCATTTGGAAGAAGTCTACCGCCTGTTCAACCAGCTGAAAGATGAGCTACTCGAGCATACGGCGAAGGAAGAAGAGCAGGATTTCCCGAGTATTCTTGCCTATGAGCAGGATGGAAACGAAGAGTCCCTGTCCGCGCTGCGCCGGTCTCTCCACGATTTAGAGGAAGAGCATGACGCCGCGGGCAGCATTCTCAAACAGCTTCGCGCCGTTACCGGCGATTTTACCCCACCCGAGTATGCCTGCACGACTTACCGTCTGACCTATGCGCGGCTGGAAGAACTGGAAGGCATGACATTCGAGCATGTTCATCTGGAGAACAACATTTTGTTCCCAAGATATCAAGCTTAGTTTCAGCATCGAAAAGCTGCCGATTTTCCTGGAGTATTCTTGGAGAATCGGCTATTTCTCGTGTGTCAAGAGGGTAAATAACAATATTTGTTACAAATTGATGTGAAAACATTCACTATTGGAGTGACTGTGGTCACCCGCCTAGTTAAAATTTAAACAGTATAATTCCGTTATAAAGCACTAGAGTTGATTACGAAAGCTTTTGAGGGAGGACCTGACAATGACATCGAATCGAGAAAAATTAGTATTGATCGGCAACGGCATGGCAGGCGTGGGCACCATTGAACAGATTTTGAAGCTGGGCGGCAATTATGACATTACCGTCTTCGGCAGCGAGCCATATCCCAACTATAACCGCATTATGCTGTCTTACGTCCTCGAAGGAAGCAAAAATGTAGACGATATTATCCTGAACGACTGGAACTGGTACAAGGAGAACGGCATTACGCTGCATACTGGAACCGCAGTAACCCGCATTGACGGAGAATCGCGGAAGGTTATCGCGGAGAACGGTTTGACAGCCGATTACGATAAAGTCATTATCGCCACCGGGTCAAATTCGTTCATTCTGCCGATTCCCGGCAGCGGCAAGGAAGGCGTCGTCGGCTTCCGCGACATTGCCGACTGCGAAGCGATGCTGCAAGCTGCGAAGGAGTACAACAAAGCGGCCGTTATCGGCGGCGGACTGCTTGGACTTGAGGCGGCCAAAGGGCTTGTGAACCTGGGAATGGACGTAACCGTCGTCCACCTGATGGAGGATCTGATGGAGCGGCAGCTGGATCATACCGCCGCTTCGATGCTGAAAGCGGAACTGGAACGCCAGGGCGTCAAGTTCGCCATGGGCAAACAGACGGTTGAGCTGACCGGCGAAGAGCGGGTGAGCGGTCTGCGCTTTAGCGACGGCACGGAGCTTGAAGCGCAGTTCGTAGTCATGGCGGTCGGTATTAAGCCGAATGTGGATGTAGCGAAGGCGAGCGGAATTGAAGTGAACCGGGGCATCGTAGTGGACGACTATCTGCAAACTTCGCTTGAAAATGTGTATTCCGTGGGCGAATGCGCTGAGCATCGAGGCGCCTGCTACGGTCTGGTAGCTCCGCTGTTCGAACAGGGAAATGTGCTCGCGAAGCATTTGTCCGGCGCGGAAACAAAGCCGTATGAAGGCTCAGTCGTCTCGACCAAGCTGAAAATTTCCGGCGTGGACGTTTTTTCTGCCGGGGAATTCATCGACACGCCGGAGCACACCGTTATCTCCGCCAAAGATGACTGGAAGAGAACCTACAAGAAAATTTTGCTGAAGGACAACATGATTGTCGGTGCTGTTCTGTTCGGCGATGTGACGGAATCCGCCAACCTGCAAAAGCTGGTGAAGCAGGGCTCGGAGATGACAGACGACATTTATGCAGACGTCATGGGTACCGGCTGCTGCGGCGGAGGTGGGGCCAAGAAGACGGCATCCGTCGAAAGCATGCCGGGCGAAGAAATCGTCTGCGGCTGTAACGGCGTGACCAAGAAGGCAATTGTTGACGCGATTCAGGACAACGGCTTTACGACCGTGGATGAGATTAAAGCCTGCACCGGCGCCACACGGTCATGCGGCGGCTGCAAGCCGGTCGTGGAACAAATTCTTCAATATGTGCTTGGCGACGGCTTCGAGCAGAGCGCGAAGACCGGCATCTGCGGCTGCACAACGCTCAGCCGGGATGAAATTGTGGCCGAAATTCGGGCCAAAGGGCTTACGACGACCAAAGAGGTCATGAACGTCCTCGGCTGGAAGCAGGAAGAAGGCTGTTCGAAATGCCGTCCTGCGGTCAACTATTATCTGGGCATGATCTACCCGGATATGCATGAAGACGAGAAGGAATCGCGTTTTGTCAATGAGCGGATGAGCGCCAACATCCAGAAGGACGGCACTTTCACTGTTGTTCCTCGCATGTATGGCGGAGTAACGACGCCGGAAGATCTGAAGAGAATCGCCGATGTCTCCATTAAATATGATGTCAAGGTTGTCAAAGTAACCGGCGGCCAGCGTCTGGATCTGATCGGCGTCAAGAAAGAGGATGTGCCCAAGGTTTGGGAAGAGCTGGATATGCCTTCCGGCTATGCTTACGCCAAATCGCTGCGTACGGTCAAGACCTGTGTCGGATCGCAGTTCTGCCGCTTCGGTACCCAGGATTCGATGGGCGTTGGGGCGATGCTGGAGCGGAAGTACGAGCGTCTGGATTTCCCCGCCAAATTCAAGATGGCTGTCAACGGCTGTCCGCGGAACTGCGCGGAATCGTGCACGAAGGACATCGGCATCGTCGGCAACGACGGCGGCTGGGAAGTGTTCATCGGCGGCAACGGCGGCATCAAGCCGCGGATCGCGGATTCCTTCTGCAAAGTGAAGACGGACGAAGAGCTGGTCGAAATCTGCTCCGCTGTTATGCAGTATTACCGCGAAACCGGCAATTACCAGGAAAGAACGTCCGAATGGGTGGAACGCCTCGGGTTGGACCAGATCAAATCTGCTATTCTGGACAACGAGGAAGAACGCAAAGCACTGGCGCAGCGTATCGATTTTGCCTTGAGCCAGGTAAATGATCCATGGAAAAAAATGCTGAACGACGACTCTACACGCAGCGCGCTGTTTGAAAAGGCGGAAATCCGTTAAGCCAATTCGGTCAAAAGGAGAGAGAGCGATGGAAGCAGCAAGACAAACCTATGCCGCAGGCAAGGTACAGGACTATCTGAAACAAATTGGCCGCGTCGTTGTTATCGAAGGCAAAGAGCTGGCCGTGTTCCGCACTTCCGGTGACGAGTTCTATGCGCTGGAGAACCGCAATCCGCATCCAAAGGGAGGCCCTCTGGCCGAAGGCATCGTCTCGGGACACTATCTGTACGACCCCCTGTATGACTGGAAAATCGACCTTCGCACCGGCGAAGTTCAGGCGCCCGACAAGGGGCAAGCGACGGTTTATCCGGTTCATATCGACGGAGACACCATATTTATCGGGATTTAGGACTTACAATGAGATAACGACGGGGGTTAGAGAGATGTTTACGCAAAGTGTGGAAACGATTGTTGAAGCGGCGGTAGCCAAACGCGACAAAATGAACGAAAGTTTGCCCAGGTACGCATTGGCCGCGCTGCTGGCGGGGGCTTATGTGGGAATCGGCATTATTCTAATCTTTACATTGGGGGCGCCGCTGGCCGCGGCCAAGTCGCCCTTCCAGCCCCTCGTTATGGGCTCCACCTTCGGCATCGCGCTGACGCTGGTAATCTTTGCGGGCTCGGAGCTGTTTACCGGAAATAACATGTTCTTTACCGCCAGCACCCTGGCCGGGCGGACAAGTCTGTGGGATACCGCCAAGAACTGGGTGGTTGTCTTCCTGGGTAATCTGGCTGGCGCGCTGCTGCTCGCCTGGCTGGTTCAGGAAGCGGGGCTGTTCAAGGCTGCCGGACCCGATCATCTGATCTTTGCAGCGGCGGCCAAGAAGATGAGCCTGCCATTCTCCGAGCTGTTCTTCCGAGGCATTCTCTGTAACTGGCTCGTCTGTCTGGCGATCTGGATGTCGTCGCGTGCGAAGAGCGAAGGCGCCAAGCTTGTGCTGATCTGGTGGTGTCTGCTTGCCTTTATCGCGAGCGGCTATGAACACAGTGTAGCCAACATGACGCTGATGAGCGTGGCGCTGCTGCTGCCGAACCATCCGGAGACCGTTACCCTGGCCGGTTGGCTGCATAATATGATTCCGGTCACGCTGGGCAACATCATCGGCGGCGGGATCTTCGTAGGTATGGCTTATTGGGTCATTTCGCCCGTAAGAGGCGCAGTTAAGTCCAAGTAAATCGTCTGTTTTTTCTACTCATAAATCGCTGTACGCAGCAGAGGCTGCCGCTTAATGTCCTGTCCGGGCTTTGAGCGGTGGTCTTTTTTATATTCGAAACAATAGACAAGGGGTAATCCGGGCATAAAAAAAGCGTCCGATACCGGACGCCTGCGGCCATGAACAATATAAGACCGAATTATAATAAACATGTATGTTTCACTGAGGTGTAAAGAGGGTAAAGAGTTGAAGTGTTAGTGCTAGATTCGGCAAATCTCGTTCGGACACAGCTCGCAGTGGCAGATTTCCTGTAGCATTTCAATGTCTTTAATAACAATCATGCCGTTCTCGTATTCTACGGCGTCTTTTTTGCGCAGATCGCTAAGCATGCGGTTAACGCTCTCGCGAGTTGCGCCGATCATGTTGGACAGGTCGGTGTGCGTAATCTTTTTGTTGATCAGAATGGCTTCGCCGTTCTTCTCGCCGTACGTGTTGCTCAGACGGATCAGCGTGGAGCAGAGGGCGCCGGGCTTGCCGTACATCATCAGATCGCGGAATTTGGTCTGCGTCAGACGGTGATGGATACCCATCCACTTCATAAAATCAATCGCGAAATCGCAATGCTGGCAAATCAGAATTTCCAGATCCTTGTGCTCGATCACGCCGACTTCACTTTCCTCGATCACTTCGGCGGTGAAGCTGTGCTTCGTGCTGAAGAACGGATCGGCTTGACCGACCATATCGCCTGCCTGATACATATAAAGAATGAGTTCTTTTCCTTCATCCGTGGATTTGGTCAGCTTGACGCGTCCGCGTTTGATGTAAAACAGCTTATCCGAGTAGTCGCCTTCCCAGAATAAATGGGAGCCTTCAGGAACCAGACGTTCTTTCATCGTTACCAGCAGTCTGTTAAAGTTTTGTTCGGAGAAACAGTTTGTATTGCCATGGGCTTCGATGACATTGGTGTGTTCTTTCATAATCGACATCCCCTTTATTCCCTCAGTTTTTCAGTAAATTTTAAATTAATTATACAATGAAATTCCTCAATATGGGTGAAAGATTTGCGCAAAAAAGTGTCTAATTTTCAACATTGTGATTATTTTCACTTCAAAAGCATGATTTTAAGTGTGATTTCTAATATTTATTTCCAATTGAAGTTGTATGACGTGGTCACTGACTACGGCAAATAGCTTTTTTTACTATAAATGATGGTTGAGTCTTAGGCAAGCGAGAAACTCGATTTGGAAACAACTTTCATAGGCGGGCAGGACAAAGGTTTCTTATAGAGGATTGGGTTCGGGAGTTTCGGAGCCGATCTTGCTCAGCGGGAACTTGCGGGAAGAGAGCAGTGGGCCGGGAAGCAGGAAATTATGGTAGTACATGCGTTAACTTCGGCCATACGGAAACGGGTGAATAGAGCGTCTGCTTTTTATCTCAAAATCCGTTCTATTATGAAGTTCCAGGAATCCGGATCATGTCGTTTATCGGCACGAGCATATTTCGCTTTCTTCTATATGAACGATTTATTGAGCATTTTCTCGGGGAGCATCCCGGATCGGCGCTTGTCGGTGCTTTTGTTGCCGTTCATGGAGTTAGACGAATTCTTTATTTAAAATTAGGAATAATAGCATGGAAAGATATTTGAACCTGCGTTTCTTGGGTAATCGGTAATTGATCGCATTGAATTCTTCTATTGATCGGCCAGAATCAACGGTTTCCTGAGCATATATAAGAAGGGGGAGTAGGTAGGACGTCCCTGAAAATAACCCAAAATGTAAGCGCTTTGAAAAGCGCGCAAAAAAATTTTATACTTTGTGAAAGATTTCACTATACAAGTCGCATTTGATGTGATATTATCGAGGTGTAGAGAAGAACAACACACAAATTGACAGGAGGACGAGGGAAATGGCAGTTAAGAATGAAGTAGCCGCCCAAGTGCAACAACCAACCGCTGAAGAATATATTCAGACTCTGGTGGATAAAGCGAAGAAAGCTCAAGAAGCATTCATGGCTCTCGATCAGGAACAAGTTGACAAAATCGTTCATGCAATGGCGCTGGCCGGTTTGGACAAACACATGTACCTGGCAAAATTGGCTGTTGAAGAAACAGGCCGTGGTGTTTATGAAGACAAAATCACGAAAAACATTTTCGCAACGGAATATATCTGGCACGGAATCAAGTATGACAAAACAGTAGGCGTAATTGAAGATAATGTTTACGACAGCTACCAAAAGATTGCTGAGCCGGTCGGCGTCGTAATGGGTATCACTCCGGTAACCAACCCAACATCCACCACGATGTTTAAAGCGTTGATTTCCATTAAGACGCGTAATCCTATTATATTCGGTTTCCATCCATCCGCGCAAGCTTGTAGTGCCGCAGCAGCAAAAATTTTGCATGACGCAGCAGTAAAAGCAGGCGCTCCTGAGAACTGCATCCAATGGATCGAGCAACCGACCATGGACAAAACCAACGCATTGATGAACAACGACGGCGTGGCTCTGATCCTGGCAACAGGCGGATCCGCAATGGTTAAAGCGGCATACAGCTGCGGTAAACCGGCTCTGGGCGTAGGCCCTGGTAACGTGCCTGCCTTCATTGAGAAGAGCGCTAATATCGATCAAGCGGTTAATGACATCATTCTTTCCAAAACTTTTGACAACGGCATGATCTGCGCATCCGAGCAAGCTATCATTATTGAAGAGCCGATTTTCGACCAAGTGAAGAAGAAATTGATCGCTAATGGCTGTTACTTTGTTAACAAAGAAGAAGCAGCTAAACTGACCAACGGCGCAATGAACGTGGAAAAATGCGCGGTTAACCCGGTAATCGTCGGTCAATCCGCAGTGAAAATCGCCGAAATGTGCGGAATTCAAGTTCCTGCAGGCACCAAAATCCTGATCGCCGAACTGGAAGGCGTAGGTACCAAATACCCGCTGTCCGCTGAAAAACTGAGCCCGGTTCTGGCTTGCTATAAAGTTAAGAATGCCGATCAAGGTATCGAACGTGCGGCGCAAGTTGTTGAGTTTGGCGGTATGGGCCACAGCTCGGCCATCCACTCCAACAACGAAGAAGTAATCATGAAGTTCTCGAACCGTCTGCAAACCGGACGTATTCTCGTCAATTCGCCTTCGACTCATGGCGCAATCGGCGACATCTATAACACGAACATCCCTTCGCTGACTCTGGGATGCGGATCGTACGGACGTAACTCGGTATCCCAAAACGTTACTGCCATTAACTTGATCAACGTGAAAAGGGTGAATCGTCGTATCGTGAATATGCAATGGTTTAAATTACCGGAAAAGATCTACTTCGAAAAAGGCGCTACGCAATACCTGGCTAAAATGCCTGACATCACTCGTGTCGCAATCATTACTGACCCGATGATGGTTAAGCTTGGCTACGTGGAAAGAGTTGAGCACTACCTGCGTCAACGCCAAACTCCTGTAGCAATCGAAGTGTTCTCGGAAGTTGAACCGGATCCATCGACAACTACGGTTGAAAAAGGTACGGCCATGATGAACAGATTCCAGCCGGACTGCATCATCGCCCTTGGCGGCGGTTCCTCCATGGATGCTGCAAAAGGAATGTGGCTGTTCTACGAACATCCGGATGCTGACTTTGATGGTCTGAAACAAAAATTCCTGGACATCCGCAAACGGGTCTACAAATTCCCGAAACTGGGCATCAAAGCGAAATTTGTTGCCATCCCTACAACTTCGGGTACAGGTTCGGAAGTAACCTCCTTCGCGGTTATTACCGACAAAACAATTACTCCAAATGTTAAGTATCCGCTGGCTGATTATGAGCTTACTCCTGACGTAGCCATTATCGATCCGGAATTCGTATACAGCTTGCCTAGAACAGCTGTTGCCGATACGGGTATGGACGTGCTGACACATGCGATCGAAGCCTATGTGTCCATCCTGGCAAGCGACTACTCCGACGGTCTTGCTATCAAAGCTATTCAGTTGGTGTTCCAATATCTGGAGAAATCCGCACTGCAAGCCGACAAGCTTGCCCGCGAGAAAATGCACAATGCATCGACGCTGGCCGGTATGGCCTTTGCCAACGCATTCCTGGGCATCAACCACAGCTTGGCGCACAAATGGGGCGGTCAATACCACACACCTCATGGACGCACTAACGCTATCCTGTTGCCGCACGTTATCCGCTACAATGCGAAGAAACCTTCGAAGTTCGCTTCGTTCCCGAAATATTCGCACTTTGTGGCTGACGAGCGCTACGCTGAAATCGCCCGTATTCTGGGACTGCCGGCTCGCACTACCGAAGAAGGTATCAACAGCCTGATCAACGCCATTCGCGAGCTGAACAAAAAACTGGGTATCGAAGATTCCTTCCAGCAACTGGGCATTGATCCGAAGGATTTCGAAGCCAATGTAGACTACCTGGCCGATAAAGCCTTCGAAGACCAGTGCACAACTGCCAATCCGAAGCTGCCGCTGGTAAGTGAACTTGCCGACGTATACCGCAACGCTTTCTATGGCAAATTCGACAACTAATCTCTAAGTAATATTATGTCTTTCCAGCCTTAAATATATATAGAAACTTTATTTTGAAAGCAGTAAGATCTGGGACATGAATTGGAGTGACAAATATCACCAAAAAGTTGGTTAAAGGTGATATTTGTCACAGTTTTCTTTTGGAAAGTAAACTAAGATGTTTATATAAGGTCCCAGTTATGAAACATCATTGTGAAATTTGGTACAAATAACGGCTTGGGATCACGAGACACGGGATTATCCTTCAAGCCCGCGATCTCTACAAATCATATAAATATATGGAGGGATTAGCATGTCGGTGATTGAAAGAGAAGTACAAGAAGTTAAGTCGGGATGGCGTGGATTTGTTAGTGGCAAATGGAGCAAGCATGTCAACGTCAATGATTTCATCGAGAAGAACATCAAACCTTATGAAGGAAACGAAGATTTCCTCGTGGGTCCAACCAGCAACACTAACGAATTGTGGAAAATTATTTCCCAATTGAGCAAGGAAGAAAGAGATAAAGGCGGCGTATGGGATGTAGACCTCAACACGGTTTCCACAATCGTATCCCACAAACCGGGCTATATCGATAAAGAAAAGGAACAAATCGTTGGTGTTCAAACCGATGCTCCTTTCAGACGTTCCATTCAACCGTTCGGCGGCATCAAAATGATGATCGACGCTTGTAAAGCTTATGGCTTCGAACTTCCGAGCAGCATTGTGGACATGTTTACGAATATTCGCAAAACGCATAACCAAGGCGTATTTGATGCATATACATCTGACATGAGAGCTGTGCGTAAAGCGGGTATCATCACAGGTCTTCCGGATGCTTACGGTCGTGGCCGTATCATTGGTGATTACCGCCGCGTTGCTCTGTACGGTATTGACTTCCTGATCAAGGAAAAGAAACAAGATCAACTTAACCTTGAAGTGGATTCCATGAGCGAAAGTATCATTCGTCTCCGCGAAGAGCTGTCGGAGCAAATCCGCGCTCTGAGCGAACTGAAAGAAATGGCTGCCGCGCACGGATTTGATATTTCCAAACCTGCAAACACTGCTAAAGAAGCTTTCCAATGGGTATATTTTGGTTACCTGGCTGCAATCAAGGAACAAAACGGCGCCGCAATGTCCCTCGGACGGGTATCTTCCTTCCTGGATATCTACGTTCAACGTGACGTTGAAGAGGGTACACTGACTGAAGAACAAGCACAAGAGCTTGTGGACCATTTCGTTATGAAACTGCGTATCGTGAAATTCCTTCGTACTCCTGAGTACAACGACCTGTTCTCTGGCGACCCAACTTGGGTAACAGAATCCATCGGTGGTATGTCCGTAGACGGAAGAACTCGCGTTACGAAGAACAGCTTCCGTTTCCTGCACACTCTGTACAACCTGGGACCGGCTCCGGAACCTAACCTGACTGTACTGTGGTCCGAGAAGCTTCCTGAAGGATTTAAGAAATATTGCGCTAAAGTATCCATCGAGACCAGCTCGATCCAATACGAAAATGACGATCTGATGCGTCCGATCTATGGCGATGACTACGGTATTGCATGCTGCGTATCCGCAATGCGTATCGGTAAACAAATGCAGTTCTTCGGCGCACGCGCTAACTTGGCTAAAGCTCTGCTGTACGCTATCAACGGTGGCGTGGATGAGAAATCCGGCGCTCAAGTTGGACCTGAATATCCGCGTATTACTTCCGAAGTGCTCGATTACAACGAAGTAATCAGCCGCTTCAAACCGATGATGGAATGGCTTGCCAAGACTTACATCAATACTCTTAACGTTATCCACTACATGCATGATAAATATTCCTACGAACGCATTGAAATGGCGCTGCATGATCGTGACATTCTGCGTACGATGGCTTGCGGTATCGCTGGTCTGTCGGTTGCTGCCGACTCCCTGAGCGCGATTAAATACGCTAAAGTTAAACCGATCCGCAACGAACAAGGCATTGCAGTTGACTTCGAAATCGAAGGTGAATTCCCTTGCTACGGCAACAACGATGATGCTGTTGACAGCATCGCAGTTGAACTGGTTGAATCCTTCATGAACATGATTCGCAAACATCAAACTTACCGTGATTCCCTGCCGACTCAATCGATTCTGACGATTACTTCGAACGTTGTTTACGGCAAGAAAACAGGTACTACTCCTGACGGACGTAAAAAAGGCGAACCATTCGCACCTGGTGCTAACCCAATGCACGGACGCGACAAGAAAGGTGCTCTTGCTTCCCTGAGTTCCGTAGCTAAACTGCCTTATGAAGACAGCCTTGACGGTATTTCCAATACCTTCTCGATCGTTCCTAAGGCACTGGGTAAAGATGAAGAGGGACGTAAATCGAACCTCGTATCCATGATGGACGGATATTTCCACAGCAAAGGCCATCACCTGAACGTTAACGTATTTAACCGCGAACAACTGATGGACGCTATGGAACATCCTGAGAACTACCCACAACTTACCATTCGCGTATCTGGTTATGCCGTTAACTTCATCAAGCTGACTCGTGAACAACAACTTGATGTCATTAACCGTACTTTCCACGGTTCGATGTAAGTTGTCTCTAAAGATGAATTTAAGTTCTAAATAATGCTGTAACAAGCAAGGTGATACCGCCCTTGAATCAAGGGCGGTAAAATCTTGTGTTGGGATTGTTAAAATTTTAAGTTTTTGGTTTATAGCTGTCGTGAAGAAAGGATGACCTTCTATGATTAAAGGCCGTATCCACTCTCTTGAAACCTTCGGAACCGTAGACGGGCCTGGTATCCGTTTCATTTTATTTATGCAAGGATGTCTAATGAAGTGTCAATACTGTCACAACCCGGATACATGGGCTTTAGATGAAGGTAGAGAAGTGACTGTCGAAGAGATTCTCAAGGAAATCGAACCTTACCTGAATTATTACCGTACGTCCGGTGGTGGATTGACCGTATCCGGCGGAGAGCCGACGCTGCAGGCTAAGTTCGTAGAGCAATTGTTCACCGAAGTGAAGAAACGTTGGGGTTTGCATACCACCCTGGATACCAACGGATATAACGAAGGCGACAAGATTACAGATCTTTTGAATGTTACGGATCTTGTTCTGCTTGATCTTAAGCATATCGATGATGAAGCTCATATCAAGCTGACTAGCAAATCCAATGATCGCACCCTGAAGCTGGCCCGCTGGCTGTCCGATCATGGACGCAAAATGTGGATTCGCCATGTCTACGTGCCCGGCATTCATAATAAAGAAGAAGACCTCATTAATTTAGGCCGTTTTATTGGAACACTGAACGGGGTAGAGAAGTTCGAGATTTTGCCATATCATCAAATGGGCGTGTATAAATGGGAAATGCTCGGCAAGGCCTATGAGCTAGAAGGGGTTCCTACTCCTGGGGATGAAGAAATCCAACGGGCTTACCGGCTGATTGAAGAAGGCCGCAAGCAGACAACCCCGGTTTAACTACGACCTCGAATACCGATCAGAGCTTCATTAACGGGGTTCCGATTTTGAATAACGATGAGAGTCCCTCATCGGAGATCGCGGCATCGCATAATAAGGCTGTTCCCATTCCGAGACGACCGGATGTTGGGAAACAGCCTTTTTAATTGGATTCAGGCGAAAGAGAGCTGTTATTTGTTTTGATTTCTTGCTTCGTCCTTTACCTCTTCTCTGAATCCCTCTATGCTGTTCAGACGCCGTTCATTCTTGTCTTGAAGCTGATTTTTCTCGGCGGAGGAAATCTCGTCGCGGTGTTCGTTTAAATATTCCTCCGTCTCCCGATAGTTCCGGATGGTGTTTTCAATATTGTTTTGCAGATGGGCTACATTGTCTTCCCGGTTATCCGGTTTGGGTCTGTTCATTTTTTATCACCTCCCGTAAATAATGAAAAGCGCCGACTTGTTGACGCCCTTTGCCGTTAGTATTTCCCTCCAAGTTTGATGGATATGCGCATATTGATTTCCGTCTTTTACAAATTTTCTCCATTTTACTGAAACTTTTTGCTGGGACTTGCGTCTAATAGTATGTTTTGTTTTGGGGAAGCCATGATAAGAGCGCTGGCCGCCTAAGGGCGGCTGTGTTTTTGCCTTAAAGATAAAGAGCGGCTGAGCCCATACGGTCATGGATTTTTTATTTACTAATAAGGGAGTAGAAGGAGTCATACCAATGAATGTTAGAAAACTGGCTTTAATTGCTGTACTAACGGTGGCACAGGCGGCTTCGGCATTTCCGGCGTTCGCCGAGTCCGCTGCATCGGCACCGGCATCGACAGCAGCCAAAACCGCAGCTGCCAATGCTGCATCCTCTCCATCGCCGTCAGCTACTGCTGCATCATTAACGGGAACCGAGTCCCCAGCCCCGACAGTATCGCCTGAGGCTTCGCCAACGACGGAGCAGCCCGGCGCGACTCCGGAACCGTCAGCCTCTGCGCTGCCATCCGCTTCGCCTCAGCCTTCAGGGGCGCCACTGCCGACCGGAGCTCCAGCCGTACAGATTCCGGCCAGCACAGCAGGGAGCGGCCAGCTTGTTCTGATGATGAACAGCAACAAGATGTATATGAACGGAGTCCTGTATTTGGCGGGACAGCCGATGGCAGTGAAGAATGGTGTCTCTAACGTGGCCATTCGGGCAATGGTCGAGCGTGTGGGCCTGAAATTGACCTACAACGGAGCAACGAAAGAAACGATTATCATCAAAGACGGCAACGAGCTTCGTTTCAAGACAAACAGCAAGATTTATACAGTGAACGGTAAAGCCACTCTGATGAAAGGTCCGGCCTACCAGTATAAGAATACTTTTATGGTGCCGCTGACCTCGATTACGCAGGCGCTTGGCATTCCCTACACAGTGGATTATGTGCAGAAACGAGTCATCCTGACTCTGCAGACAAAGCCAAAGGCATCCTTCACCGTGCAGCCTTCCGAGATTTTTGCAGGAGAAACGACGGTCAATTATGTGACCAGCAGCCAGGCGTTTAATGGAGCGACCATCGTTGAGGAGCGTTGGGAAGGACGTCAGGACGTTTTTGCGCAGCCCGGCTATTATACAGTCAGTTACTCGGTTAGGGATTCAAATGGCCAATGGAGCGACCCCTATCCGGTAACCATCAATGTTCTGAAGCCGAATCAGCCTCCGGTAGCGCAGTTTACAACAAATAAAGACGAATACAAAATGGGTGAGCCGATTACTATTACGAATATCAGTTCTGATCCGGACGGGGATGCGCTGACCGAATCATGGTCCAATCGCGCGCTGGCCTTTTTTAACCCGGGCCCTGTTCCCATTCAGCTGACGGTCACCGATACCCACGGCCACAGCAGCACTTTTGAGAAGGTAATCAACATTACGAACGAAGTGCTGTACAGTCAGGAAGACTTTAACAAGCTTTTTGTGCCGCTGGGCGATATTTATACAATCATCGGAAGTGTAGTTCCGACATGGAATAAGGTCACGTATACCGTCAGCTCGGACCCGATTACACTGATCCGCAGCAATAGTCCCGAAACAGTGAATTCGGAAGGCATTGTTTATCAAGAGACGGCGATGGGCAGCACCCGGATTATGGTCCATCACAAGAATTCGATGTCCACGAACATGAAGATGTATGTAATCGCAACGAACGATAATATGTACCCGGCAACGATTACAACTCAGCAGTCCGGGTTTGGCGGGCCGCTGGATATTCCGACAGCCACTGGCAAAAAGTCGATCGAAACCTACCTGCAATCCATGTCTTTGGGCGGTGCTTACGATAATGTCACGCTGCAGCCCGGCGAGAGCAAACCGGTTCTGACTGCAATCAACAATGTGACGATGAAGCCTGGGCAAGTCATTTCACTGATGTCCGATGTATTCAGCGATTATCCGGTCAAATACTCCATCATCATGATCGACGCCACCAAGGATCCGCTGCAAACTCTGCCGACCCTAAATTACCTGGATCGCGACGGTGTACATAACCGCGGAACGTACCCGGATGCAAACCGAATCATTACGGTCACCGATCCGGTAGGTCAGGCGCCTTCAAGACTGGTTCTGGGGGATAACAACACGGACCTGAACCTTAAGGGCATGGACGCGCTAACGGGCACGGAAGCATCCAACTCTGGCAACTTCGGCGTTGTCTACAAAATAACGCTTACCCGTGTCGCCCCGAACACGCTGATTACACTCAATCCGCGCGGCGGAAAGTACCAGGGACCGCTGCTGGTCAACGGCAATATCATTGAAGCCCCCAATGCGGGCGCGGTAGATGCCCCGAACCAGAACAGCGTCCTATACCGTACCGGCAACCTGGAGCAGACGGTAGAAATCGTGTTTACCCCGGCTTCGGGAAGCAATCTGCCAATTAATCTGCTGTTCATGCCGCTTCCGCCTCAGAAGACGGAATAACGGATTCGTCATCATTTGTATACATTTTTTCCCGGCACAAGTGGTTGTTAAAGCTTGCTGCCGGGATTTTTATTTTCCGGGAAATTAAAACACAGGGGTATACTGACCTTCATTGACGGCGTAATTTTTTTGAGGCATTATTAAAAGATGGGTTAAACCTTGATCCTCTATGTTATGGGAGATGAGCTTATGCTGTCGACAGAAGAGATATTGGAGGCCATGTCGGAGCAGGGACTGCGAATCACCGATCAGCGCAAGACGCTTGCCAAATTGTTCGGCGAGAATACGGGTTATTTGTCCGCCAAGGATGTATATAAACATATGGAACGCAAGTACAGCGGACTAAGCTTCGATACGGTCTACCGCAACCTGCGTGTTATGGAAGAGCTGGGGGTGCTGGAGCAGATCGTTTTTGAGGACGGAATCAAATTCAAGGCGAGCTGCAGCCAGGACCATCACCACCACCATATGATTTGTCTCCAGTGCCAGAAGACGTACCCCATCTCTTTCTGCCCGATGAATATGACGGATACGCCCGATCAATTTCGGGTGGTGAAGCATAAATTCGAAGTATTCGGGTATTGTAGAGAATGTGAGGAGTCGGGGGCGGAGGACAAAGCGGCTCGCGGAGAAGAGGCGAAATAAGTATGGGAATCGGACGAAAAGCGGCACAGGCTCCGATCAGGCTATACCGTAATTTCATCTCCCCTCTGAAGCCGGCTACCTGCCGGTTCTATCCGACCTGTTCGGCGTATGCGCTCGAAGCGGTGGAAGTGCACGGACCTCTCAAGGGCTCTTGGCTTGCCGCCAAACGGATTGCCCGCTGTCACCCCTTTCATCCGGGCGGGCTTGATCCGGTGCCACCGGCGAAGAGCAAGATTACCGGGAAGAAGGCGGAACGCTCTACTTGACATTGGTAAGCTATATTGGTTATATTTTTCAATAATAATGTATTTCCGACGAATGGATGAGTACATCGGGACGCCAGTACAGAGAGCCGGGGCAGGTGCAAGCCGGTCTGGAACGTCAGATGGAAGATGGTCCGGGAGGAACCGCTCGCGAGCGATCTGAGGCTCCATAAGCCTCTGCGTAAGCCTACGGCGTGATCCAGCGTTAATGGGCAGTTCCCGCTGCGGGAACTGGAAGAGTCCGCGCTCTGTGAAGAGGCGGAGAATTTGGGTGGTAACGCGTGAGATAACTCTCGCCCCATATGGGGGCGGGAGTTTTTTTGCGGGCAAAAAGATTGTACAGCAGGTGCAGCGCTCCAGAAGTGCTTGATATAGACGGTAGAGTGTCTTGGAGTACGAACCGGCCGGATGCACCGGCAGTGCGGCTAACAGCTGCAACAAAAGAAAGGATGACGGAAATGAGCCAGAAGAACACGTTTTATTTAACAACGCCAATCTATTATCCGAGTGACAAGCTGCATATCGGACACGCCTATTCGACGGTTGCCGGTGATGCCATGGCCCGCTACAAACGGCTTCGGGGGTATGAGGTCCGCTATTTGACGGGAACGGACGAGCACGGCCAGAAGATCGAGCGCAAGGCTGAGGAAGCGGGCAAGACGCCGCAGAAGTTTGTGGACGACATCGTGGCCGGAATCAAGGATCTGTGGCGCAAGCTCGATATTTCCAACGACGACTTCATTCGCACGACGGAAGAGCGGCATACCAAGGTCGTTCAGGATATTTTTGACCGGCTGCTGCAGCAGGGAGATATTTATAAAGGCGAGTACGAAGGCTGGTACAGCATTTCAGATGAGACCTTTTATACGGAGACGCAGCTTGTGGATATTGTCCGCGACGCGGACGGCAAGATTATTGGCGGTAAAAGCCCGGACAGCGGTCATGCCGTGGAACTGGTGAAAGAAGAAAGCTACTTTTTTAAAATGAGCAAGTATGCGGACCGGCTGCTGAAGTATTATGAGGAGAATCCGGATTTTATCCAGCCGGAATCCCGTAAAAATGAAATGATCAATAACTTCATCAAGCCTGGCCTGGAAGATCTGGCGGTATCCCGGACGACGTTTGATTGGGGCGTGAAGGTCAAGGGCGATGAGAAGCATGTCGTCTATGTCTGGATTGATGCGCTGACCAACTATATTACCGCTCTTGGCTACGGCTCCGAGGACCGCAGTCTATACGACAAATTCTGGCCGGCAGATGTTCATCTCATGAGCAAGGAGATTGTCCGTTTCCATACGATCTACTGGCCGATTATTCTTATGGCGCTCGGCGAGCCACTGCCGAAGAAGGTGTTCGCGCACGGCTGGCTGCTGATGAAGGAAGGCAAAATGTCCAAATCGAAGGGAAACGTAGTAGACCCGGTTACGCTGATCGACCGCTACGGTCTTGACGCTCTTCGTTACTATCTGCTGCGCGAGGTTCCGTTTGGCTCCGATGGCACGTTCACGCCCGAAAGCTTCGTGGACCGGATCAACTACGACCTGGCTAACGATCTCGGCAATCTGCTGAACCGCACTGTCGCTATGATCGACAAATATTTCGGCGGCGAGCTTCCGGCCTATGAAGGCAAAGTCACCGCATTTGACGGGGAACTGGAAGCCGCAGCGGCTCAAACCTACGCGAAAGTGGAAGAAGCGATGGAAAATATGGAGTTCTCCGTCGCACTGGCCGCGATTGGAGCGTTCGTCAGCCGGACGAATAAATATATTGATGAGACCCAGCCGTGGGTGCTGGCCAAGGATGAGAGCAAGACGCCGGAACTGGCTTCCGTGATGAGACATTTGGCGGAAGGGCTTCGGACAGCTTCGATTCTGCTTCAGCCGTTCCTGACCCAGGCTCCGGCGAAAATCTGGGAGCAGCTCGGTATCACCCCGGGCGAACTGACCACATGGGACAGCGGCAAGACATTCGGCCTAATCCCGGCCGGCACGAAGCTGGTGAAGGGAGCGCCGATCTTCCCGCGTCTCGACGTGGAGCAGGAGGTCGCTTACATCTCATCGGCAATGGGTGGAGGCAAGAAAGCAGCTGAAGCCGGAGCGGAAGCTCCCGCTGAGGCCGCCGGCGCGCAATCGGCCGCTGCTGCCGAGCCGGAAGAAGAGCATAAAGCGGAAATCGGCATTGAGGATTTCGCCAAATCCGAGCTGCGTGTTGCGCAGGTCATTTCCGCCGAGCCGGTCAAAAAGGCCGACAAGCTGCTGAAGCTCCAGCTCGATCTCGGCTATGAGCAGCGCCAGGTTGTCTCCGGCATCGCCAAGTTCTATACGCCGGAGGAGCTCGTCGGACGCAAGGTGATCTGCATTGTGAACCTGAAGCCGGTGAAGCTGCGCGGCGAGCTGTCACAGGGAATGATTCTGGCAGCTTCCAAAGGCGATCAGCTTACGATTGCGACGGTGCCAGATTCGATGCCGAACGGCGCCATTGTCAAGTAGATTAGAAGAAGCAGGGCGGATGATTAAAAAGTTTTAAAGGAGAAAGCGGCTTGGTCGTTGGACCGGGCTGCTTTTTTCTATGAATAGAGGTGAGTAGAGGTATAGATTTCGAGATTCCCGCTAAAATGAATAGTAGGCGATTGACTTATCGTAATGATTACGACTATAATGCTAATAGTAAAGATTACGATCAGGAGGAGAACGCTACAATATGCTAGGAAAAGGAATGAAAGGATTTATTCTTCCGCTTATACTGATTGCGGTTCTGCTGTCCGGGTGCGGCCCGAAGAGCAGCGGAACGATTGTGGAGGACAAGGTGAATGTGGTAACCACATTTTATCCGATCTATGAGTTTGCGAAGGAAATCGGCGGAGAAGACGTTAATGCTATCAATTTGCTGCCGGTGGGTGTGGAGCCGCATGATTGGACACCGCGCAGTCAAGATATTGTGAACACTTCGAAAGCGCAGCTATTTCTCTATAACGGTGCGGGGCTGGAAGGCTGGGTGCCGAATTTTCTGAAGGGCCTCGAAAGCGACAGCAAGGTGCAGGCGGTCGAAGTAAGCAAAGGCATCGATTATATTATGACAAATGAAGAAGACGATCACGATCATGGCGGGGAGAGCGGCGAAGAAGCTTCCGGTGACTCACTCCATACCGATCCGCACACTTGGGTGAGTCCGAAGTCCGCTCTAATTATGGCTGAAAATATTAAAAACAGTCTGGTGCAGGCTGATCCCGCTCATAAGGATGGCTATGAAGAGCGTTTCGGCAAATTAGCGGAGCGTCTGAAGGCACTGGATGCGAAGTTCGAAAGCGAGCTGGCCAAGGTTCCGAATAAAGAAATCGTTGTTTCTCATCAGGCTTTTGCCTATCTGTGCCGAGACTACGGACTTACTCAGCACGCAATTATGGGGTTATCCCCGGACGCCGAGCCGCGCGGACAGGATTTGGTGAAGCTGGCGGAATTGGTGAAACAAGACGGTATCCGATATATTTTTTTCGAGGAGCTGGTTTCGGATAAATTGGCCAAGACGCTGGCCTCCGAGGCAGGGGTGTCAACGCTGGTGCTAAATCCGGTGGAGGGACTCACAGAACAGCAGGAGAAAAACAATGATAATTACTTCACTCTAATGGAGAAAAATTTGCAAAATCTGATTCTGGCTTTAAAATAAGGTAGAAAGCTTACGTGAAAGGGTGGATTGTCATGCAACCGGTATCCCTGGACTGCCACCAGCATATGATCAATATACAAAACCTCTCGTTCTCCTACGGGGAACAGAAGGTCATTTCCGATTTGAATTTTACCGTGAGAGAACGCGATTTTGTCGGTATTATCGGATCGAACGGAGCCGGCAAAACGACGCTGCTTAAAATGATCGTTGGCCTGCTTCCCGCGACCAAAGGAGAAATCCGTCTGTTCGGAGAACCGGTGAAGAAGTTTAAAGATTGGGAACGAATCGGGTACGTGCCGCAAAAAAATGCGTTCAACCCTCTGTTTCCAGCCACGGTGCGGGAAGTGGTCATGTCCGGTCTTTATAACAATAAAAATGTCTGCCGCCGCATTTCCCGCGCCCAGCAGTGCAAATGTGATGACGCGCTTGAGGTAATGCGCATACAGGGCATTCAGGACAAGAGGGTCGGCATGTTATCCGGCGGCCAGCAGCAGCGCGTATTTCTGGCGCGGGCGCTGATTAACCATCCGGACCTGCTCATACTGGACGAACCTACGGTCGGGATCGATACGGAGACACAGGCGGCGTTCTTCGAGCTGATTACGCATATGCATGCCCATCATCATATGACATTCCTGATGGTGTCGCATGACATCGATATGATCCAGAACTATCTTGGTAAAGACCCGGTTCAGCGAAACGGAAAAATTAATTTTTATTCCCATCATTCGCACGAGCTTCAGAACTGCGCCGCCGAAGACCTGCAGCATACGCTCACATAACAAAGATCAGCCATTGTACAACATCAGCTGATCAGGTCTTTGATCTTTGTCTTTTGCACTTGTTCTTTTTTTCAAGATCGGCCATTGTACAACATTAGCCGATCATGCCTTTGATCTTAAGCCTTTTATCTTTTAGTCTTTTAATCCTAAGTACGTCAGCAGGTTAAGCGTGTCCCGCCTTTTGGGACGTAAGCGATCATGAGTCAAACAGTCCCAGGGAGCGCCCTCCTTCACACCTTCGCCATTTGCGGGTGTCCAGAGGGCAGCTGCCCTTGGGGCCCTCCCCGGTGGGGAGGGTTTGGGAGGGGAAACTTCACATTGGATATACTACTAAGCGATTTTTTTCAGCGGGCGCTTGCAGGCGGATTGCTGATTGGCATTACGGCGCCGTTAATGGGCGTTTTTCTTGTGCTTAGACGGCTGTCGATGATTGGGGACACACTCGCCCATGTAACGATCGCCGGGGTAGCGCTCGGATTTTTGGCCGGCTTTTATCCGCTGGGGGCGGGATTGATCTTTGCTGTCGCGGCATCTTTTGCGATCGAGAAGCTGCGTAAAGCCTACAAGAGCTATGCGGAGCTGTCGATCGCCGTGATCATGTCGGGCGGTGTCGCGCTGGCTTCTTTATTTTTCACCTTGGGAAAAGGGTACAACGCCGATGTGATCAGCTACCTGTTCGGCAGTATTTATACACTCGACAACGCGGATCTTCTGGTCGTCGGTATCGTAACCGTTGCGGTGATCACCGTTGTGACGGTGTTCTTTAAAGAGTTCTTTCTGCTCAGTTTCGAGGAAGACGCGGCCAACGTCAGTGGACTGCCCGTGAAGATGCTCAATATGCTGATTACGATTCTGACGGCGCTTGTCATTAGTACGGCCATTAAGATCGTCGGCTCACTGCTGGTGTCCGCGCTTCTGACAATTCCGGTGGCCATCAGCCTTCTATGGGCCCGCAGCTTCAGGATATCGGTCATATTGTCCGTTGTCATTGCGGAAATCGCCGTAGTCATCGGGCTGGTCATCGCGGGAATCTGGAATCTGGCGCCGGGAGCGACAATTGTGCTGCTGCTGATTGCTTTGCTCGTGCTGACGCTGATTGCCAAAAAAGGAATCAGGGTATAGTTATTAGCCGGAAGAAGAGGGCTCTACAGTAATAACCGGAAGCCCGAAGGCTGCCGGTAAAGTGACAGAAGGGGAGATGCCGCTATGTCCGACATTAACGCGGGAATCGCTTTGGCTGCAGGTCTCGCTTCATTCATTTCCCCTTGCTGCCTGCCGCTGTATCCTTCTTATTTATCATACATAACCGGGCTGTCGGTACAGCAGCTGAGATCGGGTGAACAGCGGAGGGAAGCCCGTTATCGGACACTCGGCCATGCGCTAGCTTTTGTTCTCGGATTCTCAGCAGTGTTCTATACGCTTGGCTTCGGAGCCGGAGTATTCGGGCAGTTCTTCATCGGGCAGCGCGAGCTGATCCGGAAGCTGTCCGCCATTCTGATCATTGCAATGGGACTGTTCCTGCTCGGCATCTTTCAGCCCCGTTTCTTGATGCGCGAGCGCAAGCTGGAACTGAGCCGCAGACCCGCAGGGTATCTTGGTTCCTTCATCTTTGGCATCGGCTTCTCGGCAGGCTGGTCTCCCTGCATCGGTCCGATCCTGACAGCAATTATCGCTCTATCGGCGAGTGAGCCGGGAACGTGGCTGAAGCTGATAACAGCCTACAGTATCGGATTCGCGCTTCCTTTTTTTCTGCTGGCATTCTTTGTCGGGGGGGCGCGGCGGCTGCTGAAATATTCAGGTCCCTTAATGAAGATAGGCGGGGCACTGATGGTGTTTATGGGCATCCTGCTGTTCACGGATCAGATGTTCCGGATTACGATCTGGCTTCAAAGCATTACCCCGGGCTGGCTTAAATTTTAGGAACAACCGGTTAAATAGTCAGGTAAAATAATCGATCCGGCCTGCCGGAAAATACTCAAAAATGCGCTCTGTGATAAATTCACGCAGGGCGTTTTGCTGCTCGTCCTGATAGACGAATTTATTTTGCCCCCATCGGCCCCATTTCTTTTTGCGTTTCTCGATGTCCATCTCAAGCTTGGTCTTCGGGTAGCGCTTCTCTATAATGGCTTTGGCCGTCTTGGTAAAACGGTGCTGAATCATTTCGAAGGTCAGGTCTTTATCTGCCTCGGGGGGAAGGGCCTGCGCAAGCTTGGCCAGCAGCTCGGCATAGCCTTCTTGCCAGCCGTCATACCAGATGATCGGTGCTATGATGAATCCCAGCGGATAACCTGCCCGGGCCACCTGCGCGGCAGCCTCGATCCGTTCTTCAAACCGCGCCGTGTTCGGTTCGAAATTGCGGATCACATAATCGGCGTTGACGCTGAACCGGATACGGGTATGATTGTTATGTGCAAGCCCTAGAAGCGGTTCGACATGCTGATATTTTGTCACAAACCTCAGCCTGCCGAGAGGCTCTTCTGCCATGAACTGAATAAGCTCTGCAAGGGAACCGGTGATATGCTCCATCCCAAGCGGGTCCGAGGTGCAGGCCGCCTCAAAGGTTGTAATTTCGGGCGCTCGCGCTTCGATATACCGTTTGGCTGCGGCAATAATGTCGCCGGTGTTGACGTAGACGCGAATATAGGGCTTGGCTCCAAGCGTTGTTTGCAAATAACAATAATGGCAGTGGCCCATGCAGCCGGTGGCGATAGGGATGGCATATTCCGCAGACGGCTTCGATTGGTCGAACTCCAGGGTCTTGCGGACGCCGACAACAAGGGTCCGTTTGGCGATTTTGTACTGCTCCAGTTCACCTTCTCCGGGCAAATTGGTAATCCGGTTATGGGAAGTCGTCATACGATAAGGAATATCGCGTTCGCGAACCCACTTCATAATCCGCTCGCCCTTCGGGTATGAGAGCGCGGCCGGCTCAAAATACACCAGCTCCGGAATAAACAGCCCCGTCGGTTTTCCTGGCTTTCCGGGAACCGGACGTTCGGGCGTCAGCACTGTCATCACTTCACACTCCTTCACAAAAAGGGATAAGCTTATTTTGACGAATTTACAGTTCCGGGAACCCTGGAAATCATATGCAGTGTGTACGGAAGCTTCCTGTGCGCTTACGACTTGCCAAGCTCGGGGAGAAACATGTATCATTGGTAGATCAAGGTTTGGCCTTTGGCGCCATGGAAATATAGAAAAGAGGTAATTGCATGCCAACACCCAGCATGGAGGATTATTTGGAGCGCATATACAAGTTGATTGATGAAAAGGGATATGCGCGGGTTTCGGATATTGCCGAAGGGCTGGAGGTGCATCCTTCTTCCGTCACCAAAATGATCCAAAAACTGGATAAGGACGAATATCTCATCTATGAGAAGTATCGCGGACTCGTCCTGACCACCAAAGGAAAAAAAGTAGGCAAACGCCTGGTCGACCGGCACAAGCTGCTGGAAGAGTTTCTCGCGATGATCGGCGTACAGGAGCAGAATATTTACAGGGATGTCGAGGGAATTGAGCATCACCTGAGCTGGGATTCCATTACCTGCATCGAATCGCTGGTTGAATTTTTCCGCCGCGATCCCAGCCGAATACAGGCACTGAATGAGATTCACCAGGAGCTTTACAGCGAATCTTAGCTGGAAGAAACGGCAGCCGTTCTAATGGAACGGGTTCCGTTTTCTCCGGTACCTATACTTCAAAAGACCGGAAACGGAGCCAGTCCCGGGTGGGGCGGTCATCCGTTTCTTTTGTTTATGCGCAACCTTTTTCGGTTATTCTCGTCCAAACTTGTAGTATAATGCAGGACTGCAATTTTGGGGGAGGAATTATGAAACTGAAAAAAGGGTTCATCGGGATGCTATTGCTGCTGCTACTCGTGCCACTGCTGTCTTCGGGCGCCGCCCGGGCGGCTTCGGCTGTCATCACACTGGAGCTTGACGGAATGACGCTGGCCAGCGATGTGCCGCCTTATATTACGGCCAAATATGTCACCATGGTTCCGCTCGGGGTGATCAGCAAGGGGCTTGGCGCGCAGGTGCAGTGGAATCAAAGCGTCAAGACTGTTACGATCGCCAAAGACGACAATGAACTAAAGCTCACGAGCGGCAAAAAAACGGCTTTGGTCAACGGCGCTTCCGTCTCACTGGACAACGCGGTCGTCATCCGTCAGGGCCGGATTATGGTGCCGATCCGGTTCGTGGCGGAGCAGCTTGGGCTTCAGGTCGTCTGGAATCACGCGGCGAAGCAAATTTCGCTGTATACGGGAGCGGAGCCTCCGCAGGTGAGAGATCCGGTGAATCCGACGGTACCCACTATACCGGTACCTGTGGTTCCAACCATACCGGCGCCGACTGTGCCGTCGGTTCCGGCCATTCCGGGCACCGGGGGTAAGGCGATGAAAGGGGCATGGATCTCCACCATTTTTAACCTGGATTGGCCTTCGGCGTCTTCATACGGGAAGATCGACCAGCAGAAAAAAGATTTCGGCAGCTTGCTCGACAAGCTGAAGGCGATCGGCTTCAACGCCGTATTCGTGCAGGTGCGTCCAAGCGGAGACAGCCTGTATCCGTCCTCGATTGTTCCCTGGTCGAAGGTGCTGACCGGCACCCAGGGAAAGGACCCGGGATATGACCCGCTTCAGTTCATGGTGGACGCGGCGCATGATCGCGGCATGCAGTTCCATGCCTGGTTCAATCCGTTCCGGGCGACGACGGATTCCGGGACAGCAGCGCTTGCGGCCAATCATGTTGCGAAATTGCATCCGGATTGGATCGTCAAGGCGGACAATAAGCTGTACATCAATCCGGGAATTCCCGAGGCCAGACAGAGCATTATCGACACGGTGCTGGAAGTCGTGAGAGGGTACGACATCGACGGTGTTCATCTCGACGATTACTTTTACCCGTCTTCCGCTTTTGACGATGACAGCGCGTTTCAGACGTATAATCCCAAAGCCATCGTCAGCAAAGCTGACTGGCGGCGGGAGAACATCAACGACTTCGTTCGCGAGCTGGGGAATCAGATCCATGCCATTAAGCCCGCGGTTTCGTACGGAATTAGCCCGTTTGGCGTCTGGCGCAATATAAGTAAGGATGCTACAGGCTCAGATACTTCGGCCGGAGTGTCTGCTTACGACGACATGTACGCCGATGTGCGGACCTGGATCCGGCAGGGCTGGATCGACTATGTCGCCCCGCAAATCTATTGGAGCCTGTCCTTTGACAAGGCGAGATACGATAAGCTGGTGGACTGGTGGGTGAATGAGGTGCGGAATACGGGTGTGAAGCTGTATATCGGCCAGGCGGCATATAAGGTGGGTGTAGACAAGAGCCCGGAATGGCAGAGCGGCGAGCAAATCATCAATCAATTAAAATATAATGAGAAATACGAAGCCGTGCAGGGAAGCATTCTCTTCCGGGCGAGCGACATCGTCGTACGGAATCCGGCTGATTTGAGCAGCCTGCTGACGTTTTATTTTAAATCGTAACGCTTCAAGGCATGAATAATCCCCCGTACTCATAGATAAGCAGTATAAGCCTATGGGAACGGGGGATTGTAGTATATGGAGATTAATGCGGTGTTCGAAGGCGGCGGCGTCAAAGGGATTTCGCTTGCGGGAGCGGTTCAGGCGTCGGAGGAGGCAGGCATTACTTTCGGAAGGGTCGCTGGAACCTCCTCGGGCTCCATTGTCGCCTCACTGCTGGCAGCCGGATACAGCGGAGGGGAGATGAGCCGGATTATCCGGGGAACCTCCTTCCGCTCTTTTTTGAAACGGTCGCCCGTCTTCAATACGAAGCTGATCGGCCCGGCCCTGCGGGTCCTGCTGAAAAAAGGGCTGTACTCCGGAGAAGCGCTGGAATCCTGGATAAGCGGGGTTTTGCGGCAAAAAGGGATTATCTCCTTCCGGGATCTTCCTCCCGGCAAGCTGTCGATTATCGCTTCAGACATTACGGACGGGCGCCTTGTGGTCCTGCCTGACGGGCTCGAAGAATATGGAATCAACCCCGAATATTTCGAGGTGGCCAAGGCGGTGCGCATGAGCTGCAGCATTCCATACTTTTTCGACCCTGTGATGCTGCGCAGAAACGGTAAAGCGGCGGCGGGCAAAGCTTTTGCCGATCAGTTCGTCTACATGGTGGATGGGGGGCTATTGAGCAACTTCCCGATGTGGCTGTTTGATGAAAAAGAGAAGGGAGCGCTGGGAACGGCAAAGGTACCGGTTGTCGGCTACCAGATGGTCGGACGTACTGAGCCGCAGGCTCACCGGATTACCGGACCGTTCAGCATGCTTCAGGCGCTTGTCGGCACGATGCTGTCGGCGCATGACGAGCGTTATATCGAGCAGGAAAAATCCGTCCGCACCGTCAAAATTCCCACGTTAGGCATTGGTACAGTCCAATTCGAGCTAACTCCTGAAGAAAGCAATGCGCTGTACGATTCCGGTTACCGGGCGGGGACGGAGTTTTTCAAGAAATGGCGTCCGGGGCAGCCGTATAAGCAGCTCGTTGTGAATAAAAAGGCGTCCTCGCACTCCTGAAGGAATGTGAGGACGCCAAACCAAACCATGCGTTAAAGCTTTAATGATACTTGGGCAGCTGTTCTTCGCCGTTCTTTCCTTTGCTGCCTTCAATAACCCGAAACGGATAGGTTTTGCGTTTGCCGGCCGGCGGCTGGCTCTTTCTAGTGCCCGCAACCTTCGCCATGGTCTTCTGAGAAGGCTTTACCTTGATTCTGGACCGGCGGCCGCTTGCGGCATACCGGCGGGGCGGGAACTTGTAGAGCAGGTACAAGACAAGGAACAGAAGGACGGGAATGACAAAGCCCCTAAGCGAGTAGAGGCCCTCTGCCGCCAAACCCGATACGAGACCGAAAACCGCTAGCAGTATCGCGCTCCAAAAAATCAAAGCATGCCGTTTCATAGGCCACTCATCCTTTCGCAGGGTCCAATATGCCTCCGGTTACATTAGATTGCTGATATCCATTTGCTTCGATGGCCGCATCCAGTTCGCGCATGCGGTTGAAGGATGCGATCGACACTTCCACTTGTTCGTTATTTGGTTCCTTTGTTGTGAGCAGCTGCAGCCAGAGTCCGGGATAACCCAGAAAGCGCAGCACCGGAAGTTCGCGTACGGCATTGGTGCCCTTCAGCACTTCAAAGGATACGCCGATAACAAGCGGAAGCAGGATCAGCCGCTGCACGATTCGTTCCACCAGAGTATGCCAAGGCACAATGGAGTAAATAATGACGCCCAGCACAATCGTTAGCATCATAAAGCTGCTGCCGCAGCGGTAATGCAGCCGGCTGTGCTTCTGTACGTTCTCGACCGTCAATTCGTCGCCGGCTTCGAATGCGCTGATAACCTTGTGCTCCGCGCCGTGATACTGAAACAGTCTCTTGATCACAGGAGTCTGGGAAATGGCCCAGAGGTAGACCAGCAGCAGTACGAGCTTGATGGCTCCTTCAATAAGGTTGTGCAGAATATAATTGTCAAATGCATTGCGGAACAAAATATCTTCAACAAATACAGGAACGAGGGTGAAAATAACCTTCCCGAAAACGAAGGATAAAATACCCATAACTGCTACGCCCAGAATCATGCCCAGGCTCCAGCCTTCTTCTTTCCCCTTCTGCTTGGCGAGTTTCTCGGGCTCAGTTTCGTCTTCCGCATAAGCCTCGGCGGAATAATTCAAATGCTTGGAGCCCTTGGCGCTGGCATCTATAATACTGACAAGGCCCCGGAGCAGCGGGATCTTGCGCAGCTTCTTCACCCAGCTCTTCTCGCTTCTCGGCACCTCCAAAAAAGTAATCTCTTGATTCTTCCGTCGTACGGCTGTCACATTGACATGCTTGCCGCCGAACATAACGCCTTCGATGACGGCCTGACCGCCGTAACTCGGAGTTTCCTGGGACAACCAATTCACCTTCCCGTAAAAAAATAGTGTGATGTTCTTTATATTCTTTATTGTAACTAATTTTTGTTTACATTTCTACTTGGATCAATCTTTCCTGTACATACTAGCCAATATGCAGGATCGCCGCCGTAGGTCGGGACCTGTACTATAGTAGAAAGCGGGGAATGAGGCGAAAATGGGCAATACGGTGAGTCAGCGGCGGCCGAAGACGAATCCGCTGTTTTTTGCAATTGAGACGGGTTTTTTTGCAGGCTTGATCTGGGGCGGAATTCAGTGGCTGCTCTCTGTGTTCCGGTTTACGAAGGTGATTCCCGGGTATTTGGGAGAGCCTTTTTTTCGGCATAAATTTCTGGTGACAGGCGCCGGGCAGCTGGCGGGCTATTTGCTGTTCATCGGCTTCTCGGTTCTCTGTTCCATCGTCTATGTTCTCTTATTCCGCAAAATTAAAGGGCCATGGGCGGGGATGCTCTACGGCATTCTTTGGTGGTCCGTTCTCTTTCTGGCAGGCTCCTGGCTCTTTCTGATGCAGCCGCCTTTCCGGCTTCCCTGGGATTCGGTCATCAGCGAGTTCTGCCTGTACCTGTTGTGGGGATTGTTCATCGGCTATACGGCAGCGACCGAATATACGGACGAACGAAAACGGGAGAGCAGCGCGGGATTAGCTTGACGATCCGGTAAACAATTAGCCGGAAGCCGGGGCGAAAAAGGCATTCTTATCCATCAAAAAAACTTCTCAGGCGGCATGGCCCTATGTTACAATACAATGTGGCTATTTTCGAGAGGAGAATGATGATGGGCAACAACCGAGTCTCCAAACTGCGGAAGGTAGTGCAGGATCAAGGTCTGGACGCGATATTGATCACGAGCGGCATCAACCGCCGCTATTTGAGCGGTTTTACCGGTTCATCCGGCTATGTGCTGATTACGGGCGACGAAAGCTATTTGCTGACCGATTTTCGCTATATGACTCAGGCGTCGGAACAGAGTAAAGGGCTTAAGGTCGTACAGCATGGCCCGAAATTTATCGATACGGTGAGCGAGCTGCTGCCGAAAGGCGGGCAGGTTCGTCTCGGATTCGAGCAGGATCATGTCGCTTACGGCTCCTATGCCTCTTACGCCGAAGCGCTGAAGACGGCGGCCGAACTCGTTCCGGTATCCCAGGCCGTTGAGAAGCTCCGCATGATCAAGGATGAAGACGAGCTGGCCGTGATGAGAAGAGCAGCGGATCTTGCGGACGACACGTTCCGGCACATTCTGAACGTGATCAAGCCGGGCATGACCGAGCGGGACGTCGATCTGGAAATGGAGTTCTACATGCGAAGCCACGGGGCGACCTCATCGTCCTTCGATACGATCGTGGCTTCGGGAGAGCGGTCCGCGATGCCGCATGGCGTTGCGAGTGAGAAAGTAATTCAGACCAATGAATTCGTAACGTTCGATTTCGGTGCGCTGCTGGACGGCTATTGCTCCGATATTACTCGGACGATCGCACTGGGCAGTCCCGATCCGAAGCTGAAGGAAATTTACGACATCGTGCTGGAGGCTCAGCTGTACGCGCTGGAGCATATCAAGCCGGGTATGACCGGCAAGGAATGCGACGCGTTGTCTCGGGATATCATTACCCGTTACGGATACGGCGAGCAGTTCGGACACAGTCTTGGCCATGGCCTGGGCATGGAAGTGCATGAGTGGCCGCGATTGTCCAAGCTCAGCGATGATGTGCTGCAGCCGGGAATGGTCGTCACTGTAGAGCCGGGCATTTACGTTCCGGGACTTGGGGGCGTCCGCATTGAGGATGATGTAGTCGTCACGGAGAACGGCGTCGAGCGATTGACCCATTCGTCCAAGGACTACACAGTATTGTAAACTTCGGTTATGCCGCCTGCGCAGGCTGCGACCTTAAGAGTTTAATTGTTCTAATAAGGACAAGTTATTTATGAATTCAGGAGGGGTTTATTAGTGATTTCCGTTAACGATTTTAAGACAGGCCTGACCGTTGAGGTGGACGGCGATATTTTCACGGTGCTGGACTTCCAGCACGTCAAACCGGGTAAAGGCGCGGCGTTCGTCCGCTCCAAGCTGAAGAACCTGCGCAACGGCAACACCGTTGAGCGTACGTTCCGTGCCGGCGAAACGATCGGCCGCGCGATAATCGAGAACCGCGCCGTGCAATATCTGTATGCGAGCGGCTCCGAGCATGTGTTCATGGACAACCAAACCTATGACCAGTTCAGCCTTGAAGCCGATCAGCTCGAATGGGAATTGAACTTCCTCAAGGAGAACATGACGGTGAACATTGTCAGCTACCAGGGCGAGCTTCTCGGCATCAACCTCCCGACCAGCGTGGAGCTTAAGGTTGTGGAATCCGAGCCGAGCGTTAAAGGCAACACTGCTCAGGGCGCAACCAAATCGGCCAAGCTGGAGACCGGCCTGACCGTTCAGGTGCCGCTCTTCATTGACGAGAACGACGTTCTCCTGATCGACACTCGCGAAGGCAAGTATATTTCCCGCGCTTAGTTCTTCAGCTAGAATGTGATCCGGGCCTCCCGCAGCGCAGTGCAGGGAGGCTTTGGTATTTCAGGAAGAGAACAGGCCGAATATACATAAGACAGCATGAAGCCAGGAATTGCAAGCGCTGCGATCGAAGAAGCTTCCATCGCCTGCGTGGAGGCTTGCCGCAAGATGGCTGCCGGACATAGGCAGGTTTAGCCGGAGCCTGCGAGAAACCAAGGCCATCAATAAAGACAGTCCCGTGAGAATCGGATGAGATTCGAGGGGCTGTTTTTTGGAAATAAAGGTTGACGTCTTTTTTTGCAAAATAACTAACGCAATCGGTTACTTTCGTATTATACTGGTTTAAAGCGGGAAACCGTATGTTTCAAGGGGTAGCAGAAATTGAAATTGGGAGTGAATGATGCTTTGTCACTTTATGTCATGAAATTCGGAGGCAGCTCCGTCGGAGATATCGAGCGTATGAAGCGGGTCGCCAAACGCATTGCTGACAAGCAGGACGAAGGCCACCGCTGCGTCGTGGTCGTATCCGCCATGGGGGATACCACCGACGACCTGATCGACCAGGCCAAGCAGCTTAGCAGCCAACTGCCGGCGCGCGAAATGGATATGCTGATGACGACGGGAGAGCAAATCTCCATTGCGCTGCTGTCCATCGCCCTGAACGGCATTGGACGCGACGCTGTATCTTATACCGGCTGGCAGGCCGGCTTCCGCACGGACGAGACGCACGGACGGGCGCGGATTAACGAGATTGTCCCCGGTCGGGTGCTGGAAGCGCTGGAGAAGAACAAGATTGTTATCGTCGCCGGTTTCCAGGGAATGACCAATGGCGGCGAGATCACAACGCTTGGACGCGGCGGTTCCGATACGACGGCAGTTGCACTGGCTGCGGCTATCAAAGCCGATGTCTGCGAAATTTATACGGATGTCGACGGGGTTTACTCCACAGACCCGCGCATCGTGAAGAACGCGCGCAAGCTTACGGAGATCTCTTACGACGAAATGCTGGAGCTCGCCAATCTGGGCGCCGCCGTGCTGCATCCGCGCGCGGTGGAATACGCCAAACGGTACCAGGTGAAGCTGGTTGTGCGGTCGAGCTTTAATTATAATGAAGGCACTGTAGTGAAGGAGGAAGCAAGCATGGAGCAGGGAGTGGCCGTTAGCGGCATCGCATATGACAAAAATGTAGCACGCATCAGCATTTCGGGAGTGGCTGACGTTCCCGGCGTTCTGGCCCGGGTGTTCAACAAGCTGGCTAATGTGGGCATTAACGTAGATATCATCGTGCAGAGCGGCGTACAGAATGGGGAAGCGGATTTCTCCTTCACCGTCTCGCTTGACGAAATGGAACGGGCTAAAGAGGTCATCCGTCAGATTCGCGAAGAACTGCCGTACCGCGAGGTAACCTCGGAAGATAATCTGGTCAAAATCTCCATCGTCGGCGCCGGTATGGTCAGCCATCCTGGCGTGGCGGCACAGATGTTCGATGTGATTTCGAGTCTTGGAGTCAGCATCAAAATGGTCAGCACCTCCGAAATCAAGGTTTCCTGCGTCGTGGAATCCGGTAAGCTTACGGAGATCATCCAGGCGCTGCATACGGCGTACGGGCTGGATACCGACCAGCAAGTATTTGTAGGCGGTCCTCAGGAACGCCGCTAATCCGGTTATAAGCTCTTAAAGCGGAACGTTTATCCGCGTCTAATACTAAACAAATGAAGGGACTGCTCCAAAGCCTGGCATGGTTTTGGTAACAGTCCCTTTTTTGCGATGAGCTGTTAACGGGTTCATTCTGCTGAAGCGGCCGGTTAGGCCAGCCGTTTGAACCTCCCCAGAATTTCCACCGTTTCCAGCACGTTCACGAAGGCGCTCGGATCGACGGAGATAACGGCTTTGCGAAGCTCCGAAATCTCGTAACGCGTGGTGACTGTCATTAGCATCGTGTTTCCTTCGTGGCTGTAACCCCCCTCCGCGTTGACAACGGTCACCCCATGGGGAAGCCGATTCAACCGCTCCAGCATCTCTTCCTTCCGTTTAGTCACGATGAAGCAGGTTAATTTGACATGCCGGATATGGATCATATCGACCACCCGGCTTTTTACAAATGTACACAGCATGGCATAGAGCGCAGAATCCCAGCTTTTCATAAAGCCGAGGGTCAGCAGGACCAATCCGTCCATAATGAACAGAACCGTTCCCATCGGAACGTCTCTTTTACGCGTAATGATTGACCCCAGAATATCGAACCCGCCCGACGAGCCGCCCGCCCGAAGGGAGAAACCGATGCCCCCCCGCAATAATGACCCCGCCGAAAATACTGGCCAGAATCGGATCCTGGGTTACTTTCATCTGAGGAATAATCGTCAAAAACCATGTCGTGCAGGCGACGCAGAGCATACTGAGGAAAATATATTTTTTTCCAACGGCAACGAACCCCCAGAGCAGAATAGGAAGATTGATACCGAAGTAGATTAGCGAAATATACTTGGGATCGGTCAAGTAACCGATGACGGACGCCGCTCCGGCTACGCCTCCACTAAGCAGCTGGTGAGGGATAAGGAAGAGCTTGAGACCGACGGCGACCAGAAGGGCAGATATAACGACTGTGGCGACTTCTCTGGCTGTTTTGGTTAGACTTTCGAATCGGATAGACATTTCAGGATGACGGGTGTGCATGAAAGCATTCCTTTCTGTGGCGTGACTGTTTTATTATTTCGTTAAAAATATTATATCATACCGATAATAATTTTCTATCAGTTTTTTTTAAAATGTCTTCTTTCTCATCTATATAGTGGATTACCGAATCTGGTTTTATCCTAAATTCTTGTTGTCTAAAGCGGGACAATCCCGCATATCTATGAACTACAGCCGGGAAGCGGCCGTTTCGAAAGACTGAATTGGAACGATCCGGTCGGAAGGAGTTGGACAAAGGTGGACAAGTATGTTAGCTGGATGGCCATTCTGCGCTTGCTGTCTGGTAGTGCTGAGATTACCGCCGCGCTCATTATGCTCAGGCTGAATCAGGTGGACAAGGCATTAGCGGTCAATTCGGCGCTGGCGCTGGTCGGTCCGACCGTGCTCGTTCTGACAACGGCCATCGGCCTTACGGGCATGGCGCAGAATCTCTCTCCGAGCAAGCTGTGCTGGGTGGCGGCCGGCGTAACGTGTCTCTTAATCGGTATTTTGAAGAAATGATAGATTGGTAGTCATATTGCAGACGTACAAGCATAGATATGGAATAAAGCATTCCATAGAAACGACTTGGGGGTACGGCTTATGGCTTTGGACTGGCTCCAAATATTTCCTGAAAAAGTGAAAGCCGCGCTTTCCCGGCTCCCGCTCCCGCTGCTTGAGACGGTGGAAGAAATCCGCATCAGGGAAGGGCGGCCGCTGGAAATCAATTATGCGGGGAATTACCACTTTGTAGACGCAGCCGGCAGGCTGACGCTGGAGCCGGAAGAAGCGTACAAGCCGAATCGGGAGGACAGCCACCGGATGCTTGACCTGATTAGTAATCATTCGCTCTATACGATGGAGGAAGAGCTTCGCAAGGGATTCATCACCATTCCGGGGGGACACCGCATCGGACTGGCCGGGCGGACGGTGCTGAGCAGCGGCAGCGTGGGCCATCTGCGGGATATCGGCGGATTCAACGTCCGGATTGCGCGCGAGATTCCCGGCGTCGCCGACCGAATTTTGCCGCTCCTGCTGGACGACAGCCGCCGCCGGGTCATGCATACGCTGATCCTGTCACCGCCCCAGCACGGCAAGACTACGCTGCTACGCGATCTTGCCCGGCAGATTTCCGCCGGGAGTGCGGGAGATTCCCGGCGTCGCCCCGGCCTTAAGGTAGGAATTGTGGACGAGCGTTCCGAAATCGCCGGAAGCCGAAAAGGGGTCCCTTCCTTTGATATCGGACCGCGCACCGATGTGCTGGACGGCTGTCCCAAGGCCGAGGGCATGATGATGATGATCCGCTCCCTTTCGCCGGATGTGCTGATCGCCGACGAGATCGGCCGGCCGGAGGACGCCGAGGCGCTGACCGAGGCGCTGCATGCCGGAATTACGGTTCTGGCGGCAGCTCACGGCCGCGAGGTGTCCGAGCTGGCACTAAGGCCCGGACTTGGCCCGATCATCGAACTGGGCGTGTTCGAAAGGTATGTCATCCTCCGCCGGTCTGCAGGCGAGCTGACCTTTCGGGTGCTGGACGGCCGCAAACGCCCGCTTCCGGCATCTCCGGGAGAACGCAAAGGAGGCGAATGCCATGCTTAAGCTTCTGGGAGCCGCGATGATCCTGCTCGCGGCCACGCTGGCCGGCTTCCGCAGAGCCAGCCAATATGCGGACCGGCCCCGCCAGATCCGCGGCCTGATCGCAGCGCTTCAGCGGCTGGAGACCGAGATTATGTACGGCTATACGCCGCTGCCGGAGGCGCTCAAACGAATCGCCGTACAGACAAGGGAGCCGCTGCGGGGATTGCTCGTCACGGCGGCTGAAGGAATGAGCCCGCCACAGAACCTGACCGCGCAGGAAGCGCTGGACCGGGCGATGAAAACGCACTGGAGGGCGACCGCGATGAAAATCCCGGAGCAGGAGGTTCTCCGGCAGCTCAGCTGCACTCTCGGCACCAGCGACCGAAGCCATCAGACGAATCATATCGCGCTGGCGCTACAGCAGTTGAAGCAGGAGGAAATATCGGCCCGCGAAGACCAGGCCAAGTACGAAAAGGTAAGCAAAAGTCTGGGACTTCTGCTGGGGGCGCTCATCGTCATTTTGATCTTTTAGCGAGGTGCCAGAAATGAACATTGAAGTCAACGCGATCTTTCAAATTGCCGGCATCGGCATCATTATCGCCATGATTCATACCGTTCTCAAGCAGATGGGCAAAGAAGATATTGCTCATTGGGTGACCGTTATCGGCTTCGTCGTCGTGCTGTTCATGGTCATCCGGATGCTGGACGGACTGCTGCAGGAAATCAAGACGATCTTTCTTTTTCAATAGGCCGCGCCATGGAAATCATTCAAATCGTTGGAATCGGGCTGATGTCGACCGTGCTCATTCTGGTACTGAAAGAACAAAAGCCGATGTTCGCCTTCTTGCTGGCGGCCGCAACGGGCATCCTCATCTTCCTGTTTCTGATCGGCAAAATCGGCGGAGTAATCTCCACGCTGCAGAGGCTTGCGGAGTCATCGGGGATGGAGACCGTGTACCTGAAGACGGTATTCAAAATTATCGGAATCGCCTACATCGCGGAATTCGGGGCTCAGATCGTACGCGACGCGGGTCAGGAATCCATTGCCTCCAAAATTGAGCTGGCCGGCAAAGTGCTGATTATGACGCTGGCTGTGCCGATCATCGGCATCATTATTGAGACGGTTATGAAGCTGCTGCCGGCATAAGGAGTCCCAGTAAGGCCCATCCGCCAAAAGAAAGGAGAAACGGCAATGAACAAGCGTGGCATTTTCCGACCGCCCAAACTAAAAGTCGCGCTGCTGATTGTCTGTCTCGTGTTCATCGGATGGAGCCGGGCGGCCGCTTCTTCGCCAGTTGAGACTGGAACGCCTGCGGACCAATCGGGTGCTTATGTCGGCCAAGCCGGCAGTGCCGCGGGTTACGCCGATACGGACACAGAGGGGCACGGCGCGGCCACGGGACCACCCGGCGGGGCGCAGACCGGTCAGAGCGAAACGCCGGTGGACCAATGGGTAAAGAGCCAAGTCGATAACTTGCCCAAAGATGGAGTCGAGAAATACTGGAATCAACTGATGAAGGATTACGGCGGTTTTTTTCCGGACGGTGCCACTCCCTCGCTCATGGATATGCTGCTTCCCGGGGGTCAGGGGCTAAGCTTGAAAAATGTGCTGTCCGGCCTCCTATCGTACATGTGGCATGAAGTGCTCTACAACGGCAAGCTGCTTGTCACAATTGTCATGATCAGCGTGCTGAGCATGATTCTGGAGACGCTCCAGACAGCGTTTGAACGTAAGGCGGTCAGCAAGGTGGCCTACGCTCTATGCTTCATGGTGGTGATGGTAATTGCGGTCAACAGCTTTAACATCGCCATCGGCTATGCCAAGGACGCTATCGACCGGATGATCGACTTCATGATGGCGATGATCCCGCTTCTGTTCGCGCTGCTCGCGTCCATGGGCAATGTGGTGACCGTCTCGGTGACCCATCCTCTAATCGTGTTCATGATTCATACGGTCGGCACGCTGATTCACACCATGGTGTTCCCGCTGTTGTTCTTCTCAGCGGTTCTGCATCTGGTCAGTTCCATCTCGGACAAATACAAGCTGACCCAGCTTGCGAATCTTCTGCGGAATATCGGCACGGGAGTGCTGGGCGTTCTGCTTACCGTCTTTCTGGGCGTGATCTCCGTCAGGGGCATCACAAGCTCGGTTACGGACGGAGTCACGCTCAGGGCAGCCAAATACGTTACCGGCAATTTCGTACCCGTTATCGGCAAATTGTTCGCGGACGCCACCGATACCGTCATCTCGGCTTCGCTGCTGGTGAAGAACGCCATCGGGCTGTCCGGCGTCATTATCATCCTGTTCCTGTGCGCGTTTCCGGCAATCAAAATCCTCGTGCTGGCCCTCATTTATAATGTGGCCGGAGCCGTAATGCAGCCGCTGGGCGACACGCCGATCGTCTCCTGCCTGCAGACGATCGGAAAGAGCATGATTTATGTATTCGCGGCTTTGGCGGCCGTATCACTCATGTTTTTTCTGGCCGTCACCATTCTGCTGACCGCCGGCAACGTTACGGTCATGATGAGATGAAGCTTCACAAGGAGGAGAACCATGAGCTGGCTTGGGGATTGGCTGCGGGAAATCATAATGATCGTGCTGCTGGCGTCCTTCGTCGAACTGCTTCTGCCTGGCAAATCGATGGAGCGCTATGCGAGGCTCGTGCTCAGCCTGCTGGTCCTGCTTACGATTCTGAGCCCCATCGTCTCGCTGCTGAAAGGCGATGCGGCTTCCGAGCTCAGCCTGGCCTTCAACCGGTCGGACGGCGGGGCGCCCGGGCAAAGCAAGGCGGAAGACGCCGAGCTTGCGCGTATACTGGCCGAAGGGCAGAAGCTGGCCGCAGGCGGGAGGGACCAGAGCCTGAAGCTTGCGGCGCAGCAGATCGCCGGGCAGATGCGGGAGCAGATTGCCGGCGAGACGGGGAAACGGGGAGCGAATGTGACCGTAACACTCGCCCTTGCGAATGGAGCCGGAGACAGTGCCGTGCCGGTAATCACCGGGGTGGTCGTCAAGCTTCCCGCAGAAGGAGTCGCATCGCAGGGCGCAGTCCCAGGGGGTCCCGGCAGCAGCGGGAGTGTTCCAATCACGGTTCAGCCTGTGGAGGATATCAAGGTCGAGCTCGGCGAAGGGAAGAACGGGCTGAAGGAGACCGGAGAGAGCCCCGGGGCGGCAGTTCCGGCGGGAGCCGTACCGGGTGAAGACGGGAGCTCGGGCGGCACCGACGCCAAAGCGGTAACGGCTATGCTCCAGAAGAACTGGAGTCTGGACCCCGAGAAGATTACCGTGCTGAGCGGCAGTGGCGAGAAGCTGTAGGCGCCGTCGAATCGGATTTAACGTGAGGGAGGAGTTACGAAATGGGCAACTGGCTGAAGAAGCTGGAACAGTTGATCGGAGGCGGAGCAGAGAACCCGAAGCGGAACCATACGTTCCGCTGGTTGATTATTCTGGGTTTGCTGGGCGTGGCGATCATGCTGTTCAATTCTTTTGTCAATGTGAAGAAGCTCGACAGCGAGAATACGAGTAGAGAGCCGCCCCAGAACCAGAGCTCGCAGGCGGCGATGCAGGAAACGGCAGATGGAAGTGCCAGCTCGTTTGACGGCATCGAACGGGAGATGGAGAACCGCATGAAGGGAATTTTGGAGCAAATCGTCGGAGTCGGCACGGTGGACATTATGGTTACCGTCGATTCCACCGAGGAGGTCGTCGTCCAGCGGAACATGAACGATTCCCAGCAGCTCAGCGATGAGACCGATGCGAACGGCGGCAAGCGCCACACAACCACGTACACCAGAGACGGCGAGATCGTCACTTACAGTCAATCCGGAGACGAGACGCCGATTATTACCAAACGAATCAAGCCTCAGGTCCGCGGCGTCGTTATTGTTGCCAAAGGAGCCGAGAACAAGGTGGTGAGGGGACTGATCGAGCAGGCGGTGCAAAAAGCGCTGAACGTGCCAAGCTACCGCATTTCCGTCGTGCCGCGCAAACAGGAATAGCTCTTCTTAGCGCAGCGGCCTAAACGCCGAATCCGAAGGAACAGCAAAAAGGAGGAAAAGCAATGAACGGCAAAAGACAAACAATCTGGTTGGTATCCATGCTCAGCTTGATGGTGGTGCTCTCTGCGTATTATTTGTTCACGGAAGACTCGGGCGTTTCATCGCCCAAGGAGACAGCCGGAACGATTCAGGTGGATTCCGTCAAGAATTCGTCCGGCGACGCCCTTCCATCGACGGCCGACAGCGGCGCGGAAGTCAGCGAAGTGACTTCGCAAAACACGGATTCGTCAGCAGATCCTGGGGCTGCCGCTGATCCGAACGCTGCCGCCGATCCGAACGCTGCTGCTGATCCGAATGCCGCCGCAAGCTCGGAGGCAGACGATCCGAACTCGCCGGCGGCGGGAACGGATAACGGCAAATCCGCCGCAGACTCTTCTTCGGAAGGCGCCAAGGATCAGACTTCCGATTCGGCGCCGGCCGCATCAGCCAAACCGGACAGCACCTCGGCGGACAATGGCAAGGATAGCGCCTCGGCGGACGGCAGCGCGTCAAAGAGCGACGCGGCCGTACTGAATGAAGTCGCCTCGCAAAGCGCGTCGGCCTCCAGCCTGTTCACCAACTATTTGTATGAACGAGATCAGAAGAACCTGAAGGAACAGCAGGATTTGATGGCCAAGATCAACGATATGGACAAATCGCCTGCAGACAGCGCGGCCGCCCAGGAGCAGCTGCACCAGTTGGAAGAGAAGGAGTCCAAGATCACCGGAATCGAAGAAAAGCTTCAGCAGCAGTATAGCGAAGCAATTGTCAAGGAAGAAGGCAACTCCTATAAAGTTGTCGTTCTGAGCAGCAAGCTGGACGTGAAGCAGGCGGCTTCCATCATCGATCTTGTCATGAAAGAGCTGAGCGTATCCCAGGATAAAGTGAGCGTACAGCATGTTTCGGAAGAGTAAATCAAACAGAAAAAACTCATAAATTAACGAAAGAGCTCGGGTTTTCCCGGGCTCTTTCCATTTCTTGCGTTTGTGATATAATACATAAAGTTATCATGAAGTATAGGAGGATAAGCTTCGAGCGAATCCGGCATCCTACTAATATTAGTTGAAACGGAAGATGTTCTTTCTCAAGGAAGCGTTAACGTTTCTTCTTTTCCGCCAAGTTGGCGGTTTCAAGTGAAAGCTGAAGGAGTGAACTGATCGAAATGTTCAAATTAAGCGAAATTAAGGAATTGATCAAACTGCTGGACCAGACCTCTTCCGTCCACGAACTGGAGATTGAAAGTGAAGGAATGAAGCTGGCCATCCGCAAACCGGACCGATCCGAAGCGGCGGAAGCGCATGTGGTTCCGGCTGCTCCTTATCCTTATCAATTTACGTCAGCTCCGCAGCCGCCGGTTCCTCAGCAGATTATCGGTCAAGCCGCACCCGCTCAGGCTGCTCCCGTTCAAGCGACTCCGCAGCAGGAGACACCGGCTGCTCCCGCAGAAGGAAACTTACATAAAATCGTTTCTCCCATGGTGGGAACATTCTACACCTCGGCATCACCGGACTCTCCTCCATTCGTCAGCGCAGGCGACCGGGTGACCGAGAAGACAACGGTATGCATAATTGAAGCGATGAAGCTGATGAACGAGCTGGAAGCGGAAGTCCGTGGGGAGATTGTATCCGTTCTCGCCGAGGACGGACAGCTTGTGGAGTACGGCCAGCCGCTGTTCCTGGTGAAACCGGAATCTTAGAATCGGGAGGAAAGAAATGAATATACAAAAAGTGCTGATCGCCAATCGGGGGGAAATCGCCGTTCGGATTATTCGCGCCTGCCGCGAATTGGGAATTTCCACCGTGGCGGTCTATTCGGAGCCCGACCGGGATTCGCTGCATGTCCGGCTGGCCGATGAAGCGTATTGTATCGGACCGACCGCTTCCAAGGACAGCTATTTGAATTTTACGAATATTATGAGCGTCGCCACCCTGACCGAATGTGACGCCATCCATCCCGGCTACGGTTTTCTTGCCGAGAATGCCGATTTTGCCGAGATTTGCGGTTCCTGCAATATCACATTTATCGGACCGTCTCCTGAAGCCATCACGCGAATGGGCGACAAGGCGGTGGCGAAAGATACGATGAAGAATGCCGGAGTTCCGGTTATACCTGGCTCCGACGGACTTATCGAGGATGTGGAAGATGCGGTTCTCCTCGGCAGAGAGATCGGCTATCCGGTTATCATCAAGGCTACGGCCGGAGGCGGAGGCAAAGGCATTCGCATCGCCGAAGACGAGGAATCGCTGATCAAGCAGATTACCGCAGCCCAGCAGGAAGCACAGAAGGCATTCGGCAACGCCGGGGTCTATCTGGAGAAGTATCTGACGGGCATGAAGCATGTCGAGATCCAGATTATCGCCGACAATCACGGCAACGTGGTTCATCTCGGCGAACGGGATTGTTCCGTGCAGCGCCGCCGCCAGAAGCTGGTTGAGGAGGCGCCTTGCCCCGTACTTACGCCGGAAATCCGCCAAGCCATGGGCGATGCGGCTGTCCGCGCCGCGCAAGCCGTGAATTATTCCGGTGCGGGAACCCTGGAGTTTTTGCTCGGGCCGGACGGCCAGTTCTATTTTATGGAAATGAATACCCGCATCCAGGTCGAGCATCCGGTTACCGAAATGGTGACGGGCGTCGATCTGATCAAGGAAATGATCTCGGTGGCCGAAGGAAATCCTCTTTCGTTCACCCAGGAAGATATCGTCATCAACGGCTGGTCGATCGAATGCCGCATTAACGCCGAAGATCCGGCCAAGAATTTCATGCCTTCTCCGGGCAAGATCGGTTTTTACCTGCCTCCGGGCGGACTTGGCGTCCGTGTGGACAGCGCCGCTTACCCCGGCGGAATGATTTCGCCTTTTTATGACTCCATGATTGCCAAGCTTATCGTTTGGGCTCCGACGCGCCAGGAGGCGATTCATAAAATGAAGCGGGCTCTTGGCGAGTTTGCCATTGAAGGAATACATACAACCATTCCATTTCATCAAAAACTGCTGGAGCATCCCGTATTTCTGGACGGTCATTTCGATATCAAATTCCTTGAAGAAAATGAAATTTAGGACGGGGCGGTTTGGTTTGTCATAAAGTTCGCCAAATGATATAGTATGTTTAATGGAGAGACGTGCTTCAAGCTTGCCGTCAGTAACAAATACGAAAGGTGTGGGGGACTAAATGAGTACATTGCCGACAGAATTCGAACGTACGGAAATCGGTGAAATTCAAATCGCTCCCGAGGTGATTGAGGTCATCGCGGGGCTCGCGACCGTAGAGGTTAAAGGCGTAGCGGGCATGAGCGGAGGTTTTGCCGGAGGCATTGTCGAGCTGCTGGGCCGCAAGAACCTTTCAAAAGGCGTTAAGGTGGAAGTTGGACAGCGTGAAGCCGCTGTGGATGTCTCTGTAATTATCGAATACGGTACCCGTCTTCCGGAAGTGGCGGCGGAAATCCAGCGTAACGTCAAGCGGTCGATCGAGACGATGACCGGCCTGACGGTCGTAGAAGTGAATGTGCATATTCACGACGTACAGTTCAAGACAGCAGAGAAGAACACCGTTAGTGACGATACCGATATTGCCCTTCGTGTGAAATAAGGACTTCCGGTCTTCATTAAACCCCCGACGGTCAAGTCGAGGGTTTAGTCTACTTTAAGGAGGTTAAGAGGCTCGTGGCGAAAATTTTGGACAGACTTTTGCTGTTTATCTACAGCTTGAGCATCGGAGCATTATCCGTTATTGCCATCCTCCTGTTAAGCGGGGTTCTCCCAATGAATAATCTGAGGATCCGGGATTGGGACACCGCTTATATTGCTGCGATTGCCGTGGCGGTCATTTTATTTCTTCTTAGTATCCGGTTCTTCTACATTTCTCTGCGCCGGGAGCGGACTTCCACCCTGTCAGTGGATCAGCGAACGGAATACGGGGATATTCAGATCTCGATGGAAACAATCGAGAATCTGAGCCTGAAAGCAGCCGGACGGGTTAAAGGCATTCGCGACCTGAAATCGCGCATCCGTGTTTCCCAGGCGGGACTGGAAATTATGATCCGGGGCGTAGTTGACGGCGAGCATTCGCTGCCGCTCCTGACATCGGAAATCCAGCGGCAGGTACATGAATACGTACAGGAAACGACGGGCGTTCCGGTTGCGGACGTCTCCGTCTATATTGCGAATCTTGCACAGTCCCCAAGCTTCAAAAGTCGAGTGGAATAGAGGTGAGTTTCCCTTATGCCTTGGAGAGAAATTTGGGAAAGTCACGGTGGCAGAATCGCCGGAGTAGCCTTTGGCTTAATTCTTGGCATCATTTATTTAATTAGCGGTTTCTGGGATATGCTGTTCTTTGCACTGGTTGTGTTCATCGGATATACGCTTGGCGGCAGGAAAGACGCGCAGGCTCCATTGTTCCCTTGGCGGGAGCTTCTGGAGCAGCTGTCGGCCCGCTGGCGTCCCTTCAAGTGAACCGCGCTAAAGCCTTTCTTTCGGAGCGAAACTGGTCTGCTGTTTGTTTTGCCCGAGGGAAGGGCGGTGCGGTTTTTTTGCGTTTAATGACTATCTGGAGGTTAAGCAGACGCTGAAGCAAGGACGATGAACAGAACGAAAAGTGTACATCCTAATATAAGCATACCAAGAAGGTCTCCATCCATTTCACATGGAAGCGGGGCATTTGAACGATCGCCTGGATCATTATAAGGAGGAACCCAATGAAAAGACGTGTAGCGAGAGAAATTATAGTACAAAGCCTGTATCAAATGGAGATGAACGAGGTCGAGAGCGGCGAGGCGGTGGAGATGCTGCTGGAAGAAGCGTCGGAGGAGAATGAGACGGAGCGGGTTATTTCGGACGAGCTGCTGCTGAAAGATTATGTGCTCAGCCATGTCAACGGCATTTGGGAAGCCAAGCCTGCGATTGACGATATGCTGGAGCATTACCTGAAAGGTTGGCAGATGAGCCGGCTGTCTCGCGTCGACCGTCAAATTTTGCGGCTGGCGGCCTATGAAATGATCTATTTGAATGATGTTCCGGCCAAGGTTGCCGTCAATGAAGCCATCGAGCTTGCCAAGCATTTCGGCACTGAGGATTCCGGCAAGTTCGTCAACGGAGTGCTGGGAAAAATGATTCAGGATTTGGAAGAGCTGAAGACAAAGCATTCCTAGAAATGAAACTGCTTTAAAAAAGCAAATGAAATGCGTCTTGTTGGCCCTTTTTCGCAAAAGACAACCTTACTACAAAAAGTTCACTAAAGGGGAGATAAGTGTCATGACAGCAGCAATCATCAGCGGTAAACTGGTTTCCGAAGAAATTCGTGTGGATATTGCCCGTGAGGTCGAGGCGCTTTCGCAGCGCGGCGTAAAGCCTGGTTTGGCTGTAGTGCTTGTCGGGGAAGACCCGGGATCGCAGGTATATGTCAACAGTAAGGAAAAAACCTGCATCAGTCTCGGCTTCCATTCGGTAGTTCACCGGCTGCCGGCATCAACTTCCCAGGAGGAGCTGCTCGCGCTCGTTGACGAGCTGAACAAGGCGGACGAAATCGACGGCATTCTGGTGCAGCTCCCGCTGCCAAAGCACATTAACGAAAAAGCGGTGATCGACGCCATCTCCGTAGAGAAGGATGTCGACGGCTTTCATCCGGTTAACGTCGGCAATCTGGTTATCGGCGACGACAGCCTGCTTCCTTGTACTCCGGCCGGTGTAATTGAACTGATCAAGCGCACGGGTATCGATCTTTCCGGCAAACACGCTGTTGTAATCGGCCGCAGCAATATTGTCGGCAAGCCGGTATCCCTGCTGCTCCAGCGGGAGAACGCGACGGTTACCATGTGCCATTCCCGCACAGTGAATATGGCCGAGCTGTGCAAACAGGCCGATGTGCTTGTGGTGGCGATCGGCCGCGCCAACTTTGTTGACGCTTCTTATGTGAAGCCGGGCGCGGTCGTCATCGACGTGGGCATGAACCGTCTGGATAACGGCAAGCTGGCGGGAGACGTTGACTACGATAGCGCCAAGGAAGTCGCCGGTTACATTACGCCGGTTCCGGGAGGCGTAGGCCCGATGACGATTACGATGCTGATGGTGAACACGCTGACTGCGGCCAAGCGCCGCCGCGGACTGGAATAGGACAGGCATCATGGCGGAGCGGAAGGTATATTCCATTAAAGATCTCAACCGTTATATCCGCATGAAGCTTGACTCGGATCATCTGCTCTCCGATGTGTGGATTCGGGGAGAAATTTCGAATTTTACGCATCATGGCAGTGGGCATATGTATTTTACGCTCAAGGATGAGAGCAGCCGCATCAAGGCGATTATGTTCGCTTCCCATAACCAGCGGCTGCCTTTCGTACCGAAGGAAGGCTCGCGGGTCATCGCTAGAGGGAATGTGACGGTATTCGAAAGGGACGGTCAGTATCAGTTCTATGCCACGCACATGCAGCCCGACGGCATCGGCAGCCTGTATCTTGCCTATGAACAGCTGAAGAAGAAGCTCGAACAGGAAGGACTGTTCGCCGCCGAGCTGAAGCGACCATTGCCCCGCTATCCGCGCTGCATCGGCGTCGTTACGTCGCCGACGGGCGCGGCGGTTAGGGATATTCTCATCACGCTGCGCCGGCGGTTTCCGCAGGTGTCCATCGTGCTCTATCCCGTACTCGTGCAGGGGAAGGGAGCGGCGCCATCCATCGTGAAGGCGATCCGCGACCTGAACGCTATGGGCGAGGCCGACGTGCTCATCGTGGGCCGCGGGGGCGGCTCCCTGGGAGGAGCTGTGGGCATTCAATGAAGAAGCGGTGGCGAGGGCCATTGCGGCGTCGGATATACCGGTCATTTCGGCCGTGGGTCATGAGACCGATTTTACGATCGCCGATTTCGCGGCCAACCTCCGCGCCGCGACGCCCACGGCCGCAGCGGAGCTGGCCGTGCCGCATGCCGCGGAGCTGACTGCGCAGCTCCGCCAGCTGCAGCGCTTGCTGCGCCAGGGGCTGCAGCGCCGCGCCATGCGCGGGCGCGAGCGGCTCGCGGCGCTGCAGCGCTCGCCGGTGCTGGTCAGCCCGCGCCGGTACCTGCTCCAGCACGCGCAGCGGCTGGATATGCTGCGCCAGCGGCTTGAGCGCGCTGCCGAAGCGCGGCTGGCGCGCTCGCGCGAGCGGCCAGGCGGTGCTGCGGCACCGCCTGGAGCGCTATAGCCCGCGCGAGGGCGCCATTGCCGCGCGGCGCCGGAGCGACGGCGCAAGGCGCGAGCTTGTCGCCGCCATGAAAGCGCGTCTTGCGGACAAGCGCTCCCGCTTTGCGGCGGAGCTTAAGGCGCTGGACGCGCTAAGCCCGCTTAAGGTCATGGCGCGGGGCTACAGCCTGGTCTACGATGAGAAGGAACGGCATTTGATTAAATCGCTAAGCGAGGTTCAGCTCGGCGATCTGGTTGTCGTGAAGCTGGCGGACGGGCAGCTGGACTGCCAGGTATGGGGAATGAAGGAGGATGCGAAAGATCATGGCGAAGGAAGAAGCGGAACTGGGATTTGAGGAAGCGATGGACCGGCTGGAACTGATCGTGCGTGAACTGGAGCACGGAGACGTTCCGCTGGAGAAGGCGATCGATTTGTTTCAGCAGGGGATGAAGCTCTCCCAGCTGTGCGGGGCAAAGCTTGAGCAGGTGGAGCGCAAAATCGAAATGATCGTGGAAGAAGACGGGCAGCTGCGCAAGAAGCCGTTCGGCGCCGACCTGGAAGGGGAAAGCGATGATTCCAAATAATAACGGACTCTTCGGAAAGGAACCGGAAGAAAGCCAAAGTCCGAAGCCTGACAATCGACAGCCATTAAAGGAATATATCGCCGGCGTTAGCGATCTTGTTGCGGGCGAGCTGACGATGCTCTTCCCGAAGCATTGGGAGGTACCCGCCAAGCTGACGGAAGCAATGAGCTATTCGCTGCTCGCCGGAGGCAAGCGGCTTCGCCCTCTGCTTGTTATAGCGGCGTGCGAAGCACTTGGCGGACGCCGGGAAGCGGCGCTGCCAGTGGCAGCGGCAATCGAAATGGTGCATACATATTCGCTGATTCACGACGATCTGCCCGCTATGGACGACGACGATTACCGGCGGGGGCGGCTGACGAACCATAAAGTATTCGGCGAAGCGACGGCTATTCTGGCAGGAGATGCTTTGCTGACGCATGCTTTTTACAGCGTTGTGCAGGCCACCCGCCGGTACGGGGTATCCGCGGAGAACGTCTTGTCCATCGTGGAGGACTTGGCGGAAATGGCCGGACCGCGCGGCATGGTGGGTGGCCAAGCGGCCGACATGGAAGGCGAGCAGGGGCTGACCGATCTGGACAGCCTGCGCTATATCCATCTGCACAAGACAGGGGATCTGATTGTCTTCTCGCTCCTAGCCGGGGGACGTATTGGCGGAGCGTCGGATCAGCAGCTTGAAGCGCTGCGGCGGTTCGGCGTCAGCATCGGACTGGCGTTCCAGGTGCAGGACGATATTCTCGACCTCGTCGGGGACGAAAGCAAGCTCGGCAAGAAGACGGGCAGCGATGTCCGGCAGCAGAAGGTGACTTATCCCTATTTTATCGGGCTGGAGGCTTCAAGGCTTGAAGTGGAGCGGCTGACGGAAGAGGCGAAATCCGCTGTGCGGGAATGCGGATTTGCCGATGGGGCGCGTCTGATTGAAATCGCCGATTATTTAATGTCCAGAGATCACTAAAGCTAAACGGAAACGGCTGCATTTCGACAGCCGTTTCATTTATGTTATAATGGGAGTTATACTTTACAACATCAGGAAAGCGGGGAAATCACGTGCTGCTTCCACAACTAAATGATCCTAAGCAACTGAAATCGCTATCGATCGAACAATTGAATACCCTGGCGGACGAGATACGCAGGTTTTTGATTGAGAAGCTGTCTGCGACAGGCGGACATCTCGCCTCCAATCTGGGAGTGGTGGAGCTCACGCTGGCCTTGCATTACTGCTACGACAGTCCCCGGGACAAATTTATATTTGATGTCGGACATCAAGCGTATGTCCACAAAATATTGACCGGCCGCCAGGACCGGTTTGATACGCTGCGCAAGCAGAACGGGCTCTGCGGCTTTGTCAAGCGCTCCGAGAGCGAGCATGACGTGTGGGAAGCCGGGCACAGCAGCACCTCCCTCTCCGCAGCGATGGGCATGGCGATGGCCCGCGATTTCAAGGGAGAAGACAACAAGGTTGTCGCCATAATCGGCGACGGGGCTCTGACCGGCGGCATGGCGTTCGAGGCGCTGAACCATATCGGACATGAGCGCCGCAAGCTGATGGTCATCCTGAACGACAACGAAATGTCCATCGCCCCTAATGTCGGCGCGATGCATAACTATTTAAGCCAAATTCGCTCGGACCGCCATTATTTGCGGGCCAAGGACGAAGTGGAAGGGCTCCTGAGGAAGATTCCGGCGATCGGCGGCCGTCTGGCGAAGACCGCGGAACGGATGAAGGACAGCCTGAAATATATGATGGTTCCCGGCGTTTTGTTTGAGGAGCTGGGCTTTACGTATCTCGGCCCTGTGGACGGTCATGATCTTGCGACCATGATCGATACGTTCCACCAGGCGGACAATGTGGCGGGACCCGTGCTCGTTCACGTGCTCACCACCAAAGGCAAAGGCTATCAACCGGCGGAAGCCGATTCCTATAAATGGCACGGCATTACCCCGTACAAGATCGAATCCGGCCAGGTGCTGAAAGCGGTTGGTCATCCGATGTACACGGAAGTGTTCGGTGAGACGCTGATCGAACTCGGCCGGCAGGATGAACGGCTTGTCGCCGTTACTCCCGCGATGCCGGGAGGCTCCGGTCTGTTCCCGTTCTCGAAGGAATTTCCGGGGCGTATGATTGATGTGGGCATTGCGGAGCAGCATGCGGCCACGCTCTGCGCCGCGCTTGCCATGGAAGGAATGAAACCGGTGTTTGCGGTTTATTCCACCTTCATGCAGCGTGCCTACGACCAGATCGTTCACGACATCTGCCGCCATAACGCCAATGTGATGTTCGCCATCGACCGGGCCGGATTTGTCGGCGCTGACGGGGAGACGCATCAGGGCGTATACGATATCGCTTTTATGCGTCATATTCCGAACATCGTGCTGATGATGCCCAAGGATGAGAATGAACTGCGCCATATGATGAAGACGGCGCTGGAATACAATGACGGCCCGATCGCGTACCGTTATCCCCGCATTAACGGGACCGGAACAGCGCTTGATCCGGAGCTGCGCTGCCTGCCGATCGGGTCATGGGAACGGCTGCGCCCCGGTGATGACTTCGCTATCATTGCCTGCGGCCCGATGGTACAGCTGGCGGAGGATGCGGCGGATCTGCTCAAACGTGAGGGTATTCAGACGGGGGTCGTGAACGCCCGCTTCCTGAAGCCGCTGGACGGCTCCATGCTTCAAAGTCTCGCCCGTGCCGGCACGAAGATGATCGTGCTGGAGGAAGCGAGCCAGGCGGGGAGCCTGGGCAGCGCCGTGCTGGAGCATTATGCCGAGCATGGGCTGCATCACGTTACGGTGGAGCTGATGGGCGTGCCGGATATTTTTGTTGAACACGGCTCGATCAAAGAACAGCGCCAGCTGACGGGACTTACCGTCGAGGCGGTATGCGCCCGGATTAAATCGATGAAGGCGGCAAGCTCTTATCCATTCGGCAAGACAACGTCTTCGCAAGCCTAAGGGAGACCCGAGTATAGAAATTTGGAGATGACTATGGAGCACGGTAAAGAGAAAGAACGGAGCCCGAAGGAAAGAATCGACGTGCTGCTCGTCGAGCAGGGCTTTTACGAAAGCCGCGAAAAAGCCAAGGCGGCCATCATGGCCGGTCTTGTGCTTGCGGATGAAGAACGCATCGAGAAAGCCGGGATGAAAGTGCCTCGCAGCGCTGTTCTGAAGGTCAAGGGCGCCGTACATCCGTACGTCAGCCGCGGCGGACTCAAACTGGAAAAAGCGCTGCGCCGGTTCAGCATCGATGTCGGCGGCCGGACAATGCTGGATATCGGCGCTTCCACCGGGGGCTTCACTGATTGCGCGCTTCAGAACGGGGCGGCCTATGTCTATGCGATCGATGTCGGATATAACCAGCTGGACTGGTCGCTCCGGGAAGATGAACGGGTATGCGTCATGGAACGGACGAACTTCCGGTATATGACGCCGCCGGATCTCAAAGGCCCCGTTCCCGATTTTGCCAGCATCGACGTTTCTTTTATCTCGCTAAAGATTATCCTGCCTCCGCTAAAAGCGCTGCTTCGAAAGCCGGCTGATATTGTCGCGCTGATTAAGCCCCAGTTCGAGGCCGGGCGGGAGAAGGTTGGCAAATCGGGCGTCGTTCGCGATCCGGCGGTTCACCGGGAAGTGCTTATTAATGTGCTTGAGATGGCCCGTGAACAGGGATATATTCTGAAAGGATTGACCTTCTCCCCGATTACGGGCGGTGAGGGCAATATCGAATTTTTGGCCCACTGGCATCTGGAACCGGAAGAGACACAATCAGGCGGCGAAGGCGCGGACGGGGGGAAAGCATCCTCCGAAGCGGAAACTTTCCCCCGGCTTGAAGGCGATTATGCTGCGCTCGCGGAAGCCGTTGTGGCGGAAGCCTCGGGCACGTTCGGTGGTAAGGCATCTCATGGAAACTCATCGGGTCGATGAGTTTCTTTTGGCTATTTAAAAGGGATTTGGCTCGGTCTAAGCGAATACATCACCGAGGTGATTTCCAATGACGGGTAGCCCGGACAGGGCGGTTATGGCGCTGATCGGCGTTGGACTGGCGGTTTGGGTCATCTACCGCATTTATATATGGCTGCAGAGCTCGCCGCGTTCTTTTTTGCAGGATCACATTCCGTTAAATAAAGAGATCATTTCTCATCCTGCGCTGAATCTGCTGGAAAATGCAGGCTATGAAGTCGTCGGCGGCAAGCTGAAAATACCGCTGTCCTTCAACGTTGACGGTGCTAAGCTATACAGCCGGCTGTTCGTCGATTACATTGCGGAAGCCGAGAACGGCACGCAGTATCTCGTTATACTGGCCAGGCCGCGCCGTCCGCTGGAATGGACCGGAAGCGGGATGCGAGACATGCTGCTGCCGTATCTCCTGATTTATCCGGAGGTGAGCGGAGTGCTCTATGTAAATGCTGCGGCGGGCACGGTCAATCTGATCACTTTTGGCAGGGATGACGGAGAGAACGACTAGAACCTTTTTGAACATACGGGAGGCCATTAATGAAAGGTCAAAGACATATTAAAATTCGTGAAATTATTACCCACCGGGATATTGAAACGCAGGACGAGCTGGTCGAAGCACTTCGGAATGCGGGTTTCCAGGTAACCCAGGCTACCGTTTCCAGGGATATCAAGGAGCTCCTGCTGATTAAGGTTCCGATGGATGACGGGAGATACAAATACTCGCTGCCGACTGATCAGCGCTATAATCCGACGCAGAAGCTGAGGCGGGTGCTTGTGGACAATTTCGTACACATCGATTATTCGGGAAATCTTGTCGTCATGAAATGCCTGCCTGGAACGGCCAATTCCGTCGCAGCGCTGATCGACAGCATCGAGTGGCCCGAAATTATGGGAACGATATCCGGTGATGACACCATTTTGATAATCTGCCGGGAGGCGGACGACAGCAAAACAGTGGTATCGCAGATCATGGGTTACATTTAACACATTCTGAGAAAAATTTTCTCCAATCACAAGAATCGGCTCTGGACATGGGAGGGCATTTGCCCTCTGAACTGTCCTGCTGAATTGCATAGTGACAGAATCGTACCCCGCCCTGTTTTACACCTGTTCCGAAACTTTCCTAAAGCCCCTTCAAGCAGCATATATGTTAGCGCTTTATTTCCTTTCCTTCTTCTGCCCCTTAACTATTTGGATAAATCCTCTTGACTCCGAACTTATGTTCGGTCATACTCTAAGGTAACGGCGGAATTCGCCCATACAGATCAACAATAAAAATCAACAATTATATAAGATGAACTTGAAATATGTAATCAGTTAAGGAGTAACGAAGGGGAAGTTTGGAACTGTAGGAGCGATAGCGATCGCCTTTGTCTCCGGATTTCTACCGCGAAGAGCGGTTAATCGAGAAATCTGGAGACAACAGCGGCCGGAAGTCCAAACGTTCCTCGTAGTTGCGACTCTTATCTGATAGGAAAATCTTAAGTTCAGCTTATATAGCGTGAAATAACCGCTTACTTAGAGAAAGACAGTTCATAAAACACAAGGATTCATGCGTCGGAGGTGCAATATTTGTGCTGGAAACATTGTCTATTCGCAATCTGGCGGTTGTCGAATCGGTAGATGTATATTTTCATCCGGGCTTTCATGTGCTGACGGGGGAGACGGGAGCGGGCAAGTCCATCATTATCGATGCGCTTGGCATGATTGCCGGCGGCCGGGGATCGGCGGATTCCATTCGCTACGGCTGCGAGAAGGCGGAGATGGAGGCTCTGTTCAGCTTGCCCAATAATCATTCCGTGTGGGACACGCTGGAGAGGCTTGGAATCAGGGCGCAGAAAGAGGAGCATCTGATTATCCGCAGAGAACTGAACTCCCAGGGAAAGAGCACGTCCCGCGTTAACGGCCAAATGGTGAATTTGACGATGCTGCGTGAAATCGGCGAGCAGCTAGTCAATATTCACGGCCAGCATGAGCATCAGAATCTTCTTCGGCCGGAGCGCCATTTAGGGCTTTTGGATACGTACGGAGAGTCCGTGATCGGACCGATGAAGGCGGACTACCAGGAGAAATATTCGAAGTTTGTCCAAGTGGAGAGGGAGCTTCGCGAGCTGCAGGATTCAAGCCAAAGAACCTATCAAATGCTTGATTTGTACCGGTTTCAACTGGAGGAGATCGCATCTGCTGCATTAAAAAGCGGAGAAGATGAATTACTTTCCGAAGAAAGGGTCAGACTATCCCATAGCGAGAAAATGATGGATTCCGTCTCCGGCGCTTACGATCTGCTGAATGGACGGCAGGGACTTGATGCGATCAGCAATGTTATCTCGATGCTTGAAGACGTCGTTCGTTTTGATGAGAAAAATTTGCGGCCCGTACTGGAGCAGCTGCAGTCGTCCTTTTACCAGCTGGAGGATTCGTCGTTTCAGCTGCGCGATTACCGTGAGGATATCGAGTTCAATCCGGCAAGGCTGGAGGAAGTGGAGAACCGTCTTGATCTCATATCCAGTTTGCGCCGCAAGTACGGCGATAGCGTGGAGCAGATTCTGGAGTATTACGAACAAATTTCACGGGAAACCGATATGCTGGAGAACAAAGATGAATATTTGGACAAGCTGACGGTTAAGCGCAACGCTCTTCTTGAAGAGGTGATGGCCTCTGCAGCCAAGCTTAGTGAAGTCCGGCGCCGGTGCGCGGTAGATTTAGCTTCGCAGGTGGAAGGTGAGCTGAAGGATCTGCAAATGGAACGGACTTCGCTTGAGGTCAAGCTTGACATCCTTGAAGATCCCAAAGGAGTGGAGGTTGACGGCCGGCGTATCCGCCTTACCCGGCAAGGGATCGACAGCGCCGAATTCATGATTTCTCCCAATCCGGGAGAGCCGCTTCGTCCATTAAGTAAAATCGCATCGGGCGGCGAGCTGTCGCGCATTATGCTGGCGATGAAGAGCATCTTTGCAAGGCATGAGGATATTCCCGTGCTGATCTTTGACGAAGTGGATACCGGAGTGAGCGGACGGGCGGCACAATCCATCGCCGATAAGCTGTACCGGTTGTCTTCGATGTGCCAGATCTTCTCCATTACCCACCTGCCGCAGGTGGCCTGCATGGCGGACCATCAGTACCTCATCCGCAAAAAAGTGCAGGACGGACGAACGATGACCGAGGTGCAGTCGCTGTCCGAAGAAGGCCGGGTCAAAGAGCTGGCGAGAATGCTGGGCGGCGTGGAAATTACCGAAAAGACGCTGCATCACGCGCAGGAAATGCTTAATCTGGCCGACGCCAGCAAGGCTGCCGGAACACTAACCGGTTAAGTATTGACAGTAATAAAAGCCTGGGGGCAAGGTTATCTTATAGGTACGCAATTGGCGACCACTTTTTTCGTCAAGCGAAAGAAGCAAAAGGGAGCGTGACAGCCATTGAAGCCTAACCTCAGGAAGTTATTGCCAGGTCTTTTATTTGCTTTCTTTCTTAGTGTGTCAGGGTTTAGCGTACCGGTTTCAGGTTATGCATCGCAGGCTGAAGGGAGCCGGGCAGGAGCAGAATCGGAAACGGCCCGGGAGGTTAAGGTGTATCCGGGAGGTCAGACGATCGGCGTCAAGGTCAAATCGGCCGGCGTATTGGTTGTGGGGCATCACCTGGTCGAGGTGTCTCAGCAGACCAAATTATCGCCTGGGGAGAACAGCGGACTGCTGCCGGGGGATCTAATGGTATCGATTGACGGGGTCAGGCTGGACGAGGTAAGGAAGGTGGCTGACCTTGTGAAGCGAGCAGGGGACTCCGGCCGTGAGCTCACTATCCGGTATATACGTGAAGGAAGGGAACGGACAGCGAAGCTTAAACCCGCTTACGACCGGAACGACAATGTATGGCGGCTGGGGCTCTTCATCAGGGATTCCGCCGCTGGGGTAGGAACATTGACCTTTTACGCGCCGAACCAGGGCGTTTATGGAGCGCTCGGCCATGTTATAACCGATATGAATACCGGCACCCCGATTGTCGTTGGCAGCGGACATATTGTGGAATCAAGCGTAACTTCCATTTCCAAGAGTCAAGACGGCGATCCTGGAGAGAAGCGGGCTCACTTTCTTAAGGAGAGCCAGGTGCTTGGCAATGTTGAAAGCAACACCGACTTCGGCATTTTCGGCAAAATGGGGCGTAACCCGGACCACAGTCTATATAACGAACCGATTCCGGTCGCCATGAGCAGCGAAGTGAAGGAAGGGCCAGCCCAGATTCTTACCGTACTTGAAGGTCAGCGGGTCGAACGGTTTAATGTCGAGATCATTCATGTGGCCCGGCAGCAGCAGCCGGCTACCAAAGGAATGGTGCTGCGCATTACCGATCCAAGATTGATCGATAAGACCGGGGGAATCGTTCAGGGAATGAGCGGCAGTCCCATTGTACAGAATGGCAAGCTGGTTGGAGCGGTGACGCATGTCTTCGTCAATGACCCTAAATCGGGTTACGGCTGCTTTATCGAATGGATGCTTAAAGATTCCGGTGTTGTACAACCCTATAGTTTTCAATCCAATCTTAAGGCGGTTTAGCCTTAAGATTTTTTGTCGAACGTTCATGAAGAAAATCGAAAGCTGTAATAAAATAATTAATTATAAATCATGCCAAAAAAAAAATAAAGAAAAATAATTTTCGACAGAAGGAAATTCGTTCCACATGTCGAAAAGATTTAGAGAGAGAAGACAACGCTGTTTTACAAAGCTGATATTTTTAAGGAGGAAACAGCCAGTGCAGAATATTGAAGTGTTGTTGGCAGACGATAACCGGGAATTTACCAATTTGCTTGCTGAATATATTTCCGAGCAGGAAGATATGACAGTGACCGGAATTGCGTATAATGGTGAAGAAGTGGTGCAAATGCTGAGCCAGGCACGCAAAATTCCCGATGTTCTTATCCTTGATATTATCATGCCGCATCTTGACGGATTGGGCGTCCTCGAACGTCTAAGGGAAATGGACCTGAATCCTCAACCTAAAATCATTATGCTGACTGCCTTCGGACAGGAGAATATCACCCAAAGGGCAGTGCAGCTCGGAGCGTCTTATTACATCTTGAAGCCTTTCGATATGGAGGTGCTCACCAACCGGGTAAGGCAGCTTGTAGGAACCCAGAGCGGCAGCGTCATGACCTCTTCTTCCTCAGCCGGCTCTCCAATCTTCTCGTCAGTCAAATCCAACGTTGTTCCGTTGTCCAAAGGCAAAAATTTGGATGCCAATATCACTTCGATCATACATGAAATCGGCGTTCCTGCGCATATTAAAGGATATCAGTACTTGCGCGAGGCGATCACGATGGTGTACAACAACATCGAAATTTTGGGAGCGATTACGAAGACACTCTACCCGGCCATTGCCGAAAAATTCAAGACAACGCCTTCACGCGTAGAAAGGGCCATCCGACACGCGATTGAGGTTGCCTGGACCCGCGGGAACATCGACTCCATCAGCCACCTGTTTGGCTACACGATCAACATCAGTAAGTCCAAACCCACCAATAGCGAGTTTATCGCGATGGTGGCAGACAAGCTGCGGATTGAGCATAAGGTGTCGTGAAAGGGTAAGGATCAGGATAAGTAACGTTCAGCCGTTAAACCGGGCTAAGAAATAAGGAACACTCCTTTATTTGGTTGTGAAAGCCAAGTAAAGGAGTGTTTTCAGTTATACTAATGGGGGAATTATCCAAACAAAATGAACAGGCAGACCGCAAGGTCTGCCTGAACAAGAAAACTTCCATAATATGAAGATGAAGAAAGCAGACTGCTAAGTGCTGCCCCGTTGAATTGAAAAAAGAAAGTACTGTTTATAAATGCTCGGAATGCTCCAAGCTTCTCTTGGACAAGACTTCTTCAATAATCTCAATAAATTCGGGAGATGCCTTCGCCTGTACCGCCAATTCATAGATGTTTAACAGCTGTTCATTAGTTAACATTTCAAGTGAGGAGGGGCGTGGAGAAGGAGTAAAATGAAAGTTCATTAGATTCCTCCATAAGTTAAATAGTTTCTTGAAAATACATCCTTTCCAAATGGTACCATTTTCGTACCTGCTTGTCTCCCTTCATTCTCCCCCTCAATTTTTCTTTACAAATCATGGATAATATGACATAATATTTGCTTCTTTTTTGGAACATAAATAGTAAACTGGCAAGACATCCACATGATATGAAGAGAGCAGTAGAAATCATCATCATGCCTGGTAGAAAATCAGCAAAAGTGGAAAAAATCAGAGTATACTGGAGTCATGTTCACTTCGAGAGGAGATTCAAGATGAGCCAACGCCCGACCAAGGAAGAGTATGCAGAGTCCAATGAGAAGTATTTGAAACTGGTGCCGGAACAAGGAGAATTTTCCGATGTTTTGCTGGAACTATCCGAGACCGTCTTCGCGTTATTCGAAGGATTGACCGAGGAGCAGGCGGCATACCGGTACGCACCGGACAAATGGAGCCTTAAGCAACTGCTCGGTCACTTGACGGACAGTGACCGCATTATGGCCTACCGGGTGCTGCGTTTGTCCCGGGGAGATGAAACGCCGCTTGCCGGCTATGATGAGAATGATTTCGTAAATGCGGCCGATTTTGACTCCTATTCACTGGAAGAACTGATTCGACAGTTCAAAGCGACGCGCCAATCAACGCTGGCTTTGTTCGCGGCCATTCCGGAGAAGGCGTGGACCCGCAAAGGCAACACGAACGGCCATCCCATTTCGGCCAGAGCACAGGCCAGCCTGCTGATCGGACATGAGCTGCATCATTTGAATATCATTAAAGAACGTTACCTAAAGTAACGGTTATCCTGCATTAATTCTCCATTACTCCGTCTTTCATCCCTATTCCAATTAAATCCTCTGTTGGCAGCCGCTGAAAAGCGGCTTTTTTCCTGTTTCTACAAATATAACACGAACATTACACGACAATATTCGTGTCAATTATGCATTATGCATAAAGAAATAGAATGTAATCTGTCGAAATATACAATCTAATGTAAAGTTAGTTGCTCTCATAGTATAAATCATGTACATTTCTCTTAATCAATTCGCAATATCGTAACAGTAAATGTTATATTAAGTGACAGATGTCATATCGGAAAACGATTTCCTGTCTGAGTAACAGTTGATCTATCAAGGGGATGCAGTCATATTTACAATCCATAACACTTTGACAGGAATTCGGGAAATCGATTTCCCGTGTTTTCCAACTGAGGTGAGTTACCGCATACCCCGGGTCTGGTTGTTTTTTTTGACGCGAGGGGTGGGAGTGTAGGCATGAGCATTACGATTAAAGATGTGGCCATGAGAGCGAATGTATCACCGGCAACCGTTTCACGGGTTCTCAATCAAAGCAAGCCCGTCAGCAAAGCGATACGTGAGAAAGTTCTGAAAGTGGTTGAAGAGCTGAACTTCAATCCCAACTCGGTTGCACGCAGTCTGGTTATGAAAGAAAGCCGGCTCATCGGAGTCATCATTTCAAGCATTGATAATGTCTTTATTTCAAAATTTGTCAACATTATCGAAGAGGAATTCTTTAAGCACAACTACACCACGCTCCTCTGCAATACAAGAAGTGACGATGGGATCGAGAAGGATTATTTAAGGCTCTTGAAAGACAAGTACGTGGATGGCGTCGTGCTGATGACCTCTCCTCCCAAGCCGCATCAGATTGAGTTTTTTGAGCAGGTGGACATTCCGGCCGTGTTTGCGGGGCATATTGACCCGAGTCAGCAGTTCTCGTCCGTCAACATCGATAATTATCAGGCCATGTATGATGCGACCCGGTATTTGCTTGAGATTGGACATCGCAGAATCGCGTTTTTTGGCGGGCCGCATATCTACCGTCAGGCGGTGGAGCGGTTATCCGGTTATAAACAAGCGCTGGCCGAATACGGCATTGGCTCTGAAGAGTCGCTGATTTTTACCAATGACTACGACATCGATCACGGCTATGCGAACGGTATGGCGTTATTTCAAAGACCGGACAGGCCAACAGCCGTGTGCTGTGTGAGCGACATGGTCGCAATCGGCGCAATTAAGGCAGCTGAAATGAACGGGCTGAGCGTACCCGGGGATATTTCCATCATGGGGTTCGACGATATCCTTTTGGCCAAAGCTTACTGTCCCGGCATTACGACTGTTAGGCAGCCAATCCAGGAGCTGAGCGTACAGACGGCGGAAATGCTGCTGAAGCAAATCAAGCAGAAAGAGGATTATGTGAAGGAAACAAGGATTCTTCCGCATGAAATTATAGTAAGGGGGAGTTGCATGGCGGTAACAGGCTAAAGCTGATTAGAAAAGTGACGTCCCGAATCATTTTGCTCGCTTCAATTGGATCGAAGGTTTGTACACACTGAATACATGCAAAAGGGGTAGATATTTCATGAAAAAGAAGCTAAGTCTGGTAATGCTGTCTGCAATAATGCTGTTCACATTGTCTGCATGCGGCGGTAACGCAGCGACGAATTCCGGCAATCAGTCAAGCAATGCAGCGGGTTCGCAGACCGGTACAGATGAGACTGCCGCTACGGAAGAGCTGAAGCCCGAGGAAGGGGCGGAATTGAGACTTTGGACGTTTATCACCGACCTGAAGCCTTTTACTGATTATGCGCTGAAAGAATTCGAACAAAAGTACAACATTAAAGTCACGGTAGAGGATGTCGGTTACTGGGACAGCATCAAGCGGTTGTCGACGGATGGGCCGGCCGGCGTAGGCGCGGACGTGTTCGGTCTGCAAACACCTGATGTGGCAAATGCCGTTCAATCCGGGCTCGTGCTGCCGAATGACTATTTTGAAGAAGACACGAAAAGCATTAACAAGCCGGACACAATCGCGGCAGCTACTCATGACGGCATTCTGTACGGTTATCCCTGGAACGTCTATACGTTCAGCCTCTACTACAACAAAGATCTTGTGAAGGACGCGAAGCTGGAGACATGGGATGATATTATCGCCTTCTCCAAGAAATTCAATGATGTGAAGAACAATAAATTCGGCTTCCTGTACGAGCCCAAAACCTCTGCCTTTGACGTCGCCTTCATGACGGGTTATGGCGGGTACATCTTCGGCAACAATGAAACGGATGTCAATGACATCGGAATCAATAATGAAGGTTCTGTAAAAGGGATGCAGTTCATTCAATCTCTTCACGAGATTATCCCGCTTGAACTGGCCGATGTCACTAATAATCTGAAGGAAGGTCTGTGGGCACAAGGCAAGCTTGCCATCAATATGGACGGAAGCTGGGCGATCGGTGAGCATAACAAGCAGCCGTTCCCTGTAGGCGTACTGCCGATGCCGAAGCTGCCGGGCGGTGAAAATGCGATGCCGCTTGCGGGAAGCACGGGATACTATGTAAGCTCGTACTCCAAATATCCGAATGCAGCCAAGCTTCTCGCCCATTTCATCACGACCAAAGAAATGCAAATCAAGAACAATGAGCTGACCGGCGCGCTTCCGGCCGCCAATATCTCCGGAACCGAGCAGGGAATCCGCAATGATGAGTTGACCCAGGGCTTCCTGAAGCAAATTGCAAGCAGCCACAGATTCCCGGGTCTTTATGAGACGAAATATGTATGGCCGGCTCTGGATGCCGCTATAGCCGACGTCTGGAAAGGCGGAGATCCTAAAGCCGCTTTGGACAAGGCTGCCGAGAAGCTGAAAACGGACATAGCCAATCAGAAATAACGAATAGAGCTGAAGTTGTGCGAGTAACGGGCGGTCACCTGGGTTGTCGACGGGTGATCGCATTTCATTAAAAGGAGGTCAAAGGGGGATGCAGGAGTTCATCATGGAGCAAGAACGTTCCAAGCTAACCAGAACGTACAGCAGGACTGCGGCGGTATTGTCGGCGCTGGCCATGGGATTGGGGCAATTGTACAATCGCCAGTACATGAAAGGCGTTATTTTGCTGGCGGTGCACGCGCTGGCCTTGTATACCTTTATTTTTCGGCTGCCTCATGCGGTATGGGGGCTGGTTACACTTGGCGAAACCGAGACCCAACTTAAAAAGGTGGGCAGGCTCTACAAGCAGGTCATGGGGGACCACTCCGTCTTCCTGATGATCGAGGGATTGGTCACCGTTTTTGTAGCGCTGATTTTTATCTGGATCTATGTGATGAATATTAAAGATTCTTATCGTACAGGAAAAATGAGGGAACAAGGCGAGGTACCCAATACCTTCAAAGAAACGGTCAGTTTTGTGCTGTCCTACCGATTCCCGTATTTGATCCTGGCGGTTCCGCTGGCGGGTGTCTTTTTCTTCACCATCATGCCGATTGTCTTCATGATCCTGATCGCCTTTACAAACTATACGGCCACGCATACGCCGCCAAAGAACCTGCTGGATTGGACCGGCTTTGAGGCCTTCAGGGAACTCTTCCGGATCAAAGAATGGAGCCGCACCTTCTACAGTGTCACGTTATGGACGATTGTCTGGGCGCTTCTTGCAACGCTTACCGGTTATTTCGGCGGGTTCGCGGTAGCGCTGCTCGTCCAGCAAAAACGCATTCGCTTCAAGTCGTTTTGGCGCACGCTGTTTATTTTGCCTTATGCGATTCCAATGTTTGTTTCAATGCTGATTCTGCAAAATATGTTTAACGGCCAGTTCGGCCCGGTGAACCAGTATCTTGAGCTGTTTGGCATCGGCAAAATTCCGTGGCTCTCCGATCCGACATGGGCGAAGGTCACGCTCATCATTGCGAATTTCTGGGTATCTTTCCCGGTATCGATGCTCATGATTATTGGAATCATGTCGACGATCCCGCAGGATATGTATGAAGCGGCCGATATCGACGGCGCGAGTGCTTTTCAGAAGACCCGGATGATTACGTTCCCGTGCGTGATGTATTCGATGGCCCCGCTGGTCATTATGTCCTTCGTCGGGAATATGAACAATTTCAATGTAATCTACCTGCTGACGAACGGGAACCCGATCAACGGCGATTTCCAGTATGCCGGAGACACCGACATTCTGATCACTTGGCTGTTCAAGCTTTCCATGGAAAACGGCCAGTACAATTTCGCCTCCGTTATCGGGATTATCATTTTCATTCTTTTGTCCGCATTTGCGATTTGGAATGTTCGCCGGACGAAGGCATTTAAGGAGGACACATCGTCATGAGCCGTAAAATAAGAGGATCGATCTGGCTGTCGGTCAGTTATGTGCTGCTTGCTGTCGTCGGCGTCTTCTCCGTATACCCGGCCCTTTGGGTGATTATGTCTTCGCTTAGGACAGGCAATTCGCTGTACAGCGAAACCTTGCTTCCTACGGCCTTGACGTTCGGCCATTATGCCAATTTGTTCGATAAATACGATTTTGCCCGCTGGTATGTCAACACATTGAAGATTGCCGTGACTACCACCGTGGTCGGCACGATTTTGACGCTGCTCCCCGGATATGCGTTCTCGGTCTTCCGCTTTAACGGCCGGAAAACGATGATGAGCACATTGATGGTGCTGGGCCTGTTCCCCGGATTTATGAGCATGATTGCCGTATTTATTTTGCTGAATCTGATGAACCTGCTCAATACGCATATTGCGGTTATTCTGGTCTACGCGGCGGGAGCGCCCTTGTTCTTCCTGTTTGCCAAAAGCTACTTCGACACCATTCCCAAAAGTCTGGTGGAGGCGGCGCGCATGGACGGAGCGGGTCATCTCGGCATTTTCTTCCGCATCGTGATGCCCTTGTCTACACCGCTTATTGTGTATACGGCGCTGAGTATTTTTGCCGGCTCGTTCACCGACTTTATCTTTGCCAAGCTCGTGCTGCGGACACCGGAGACGAAGACGCTGGCCGTCGGTTTGTTCGATATGATCAGTACGCGGCAGTCTACGGATTTCACTACGTTTGCCGCAGGATGCGTCCTGATCGCGGTTCCGATTACTTTCCTGTTCATTCTGCTTCAGCGGCTCCTGACCCAAGGCTTGACAGCCGGCGCTGAAAAAGGATAAATTCCAGTTTGTGAACTTTTCATTCTATTCATCTATTCATGGGGGAGGCACACGATGCCAAACAAACATCAACTTATTCTCGATGTCGATACAGGAATCGACGACGCGTTTGCCATTCTCTATGCGTTGAAATCACAGCATATTCATATTGAGGGCATCTGCACCGGATTTGGCAATACGGACGTTGCTCAGGCAACCGACAATACGCTGCGGATCATTAAGCTCGCGAATCCGGGTTACGATGTTCCGGTTGCCCCGGGCGCTTCAGGACCGCTTGAACGAAAGTGGGGAGGATCGGTCGTGCATGTCCACGGTGACAATGGCATCGGGAATGCGGAGCTTCCGCCTTCGAACCAGCTTCCTCTTGAGGAATCTGCGGCTGATTTTATGATTCGGAAAGCCAACGAGCAGCCGGGAGAATTGATTCTGGTTACGCTTGGAAGTTTGACCAATCTGGCGCTGGCGCTTGAGAAAGATCCCTCGATCCGCGGTAAATTTAAGCACGTGGTCATGATGGGAGGGACCGTATTTTCCCACGGCAACGTCACGCCGGTAGCCGAAGCGAATTTTCATGTGGACCCCGAGGCGGCAGCGCTTGTGTTTAAGTCGGGGCTTCCGCTGACGATGGTCGGGCTGGATGTAACATTACAGGCGAAGCTGACGATGCAGCACCTCGACTGGATGGACCGGAACGCGCGTCAGGATTGCCGGGAGGTTGTGGAGTTTTTGCGGGCTTCACTGGCCTACTATTTTAATTTCTACACCCGGGTCAATGATTTCATTGACGCATGTCCGCTGCATGATCCGCTGGCGCTGCTGGTTGCGGTAGATCCAAGCCTGGTCAAGATACAGACCCTGAAAGCCGAAATTGAATGCAGCGGAAGTCTGACATCCGGCATGGTTGTGACCGACCGGAGACCTCATCCGTTAAGGGGAAACGATGTAAACATCTGTCTTGAAGTGGATGCGGAACGGGCGATTGGCAAGCTCGTAACCGGATTTATATAATATGCGCTGGAATAGCGAAACAGGGCCGGCACGGGGATCATCCCTGCCAAGGCCCTGTTCGCGTATTTAGATATGGTTATAAGATCGAGCGGAGCGTCCGTATGAGCTACAGCGGCGGATTTTTGTGGCATTTGCGGCATACCGGATAATAAGCTTCGTTCCCGCCGATCTGGATTTGCTTGCCGCTGTACACGGGCTTTCCGTCCTCTACCCGCAGCGTCATGGTCGCCTTGCGCTCGCAGAACCAGCAGATCGTCTTCATTTCCTCGATCTTGTCGGCGTAGATCAGCATATATTTGCTGCCTTCGAACAGGTTGTTCTGGAAATCGTTCTTGAGGCCGAACGCCATTACCGGAATGTCCAGTTCATCGACGATGCGGACGAGCTGAAGTATGCTGTCTTGGTTCAGAAACTGGCATTCATCAACGAGCACGCAGTAGGGTTTAGGCTGGCTGCCATTCACGATCCCGAAAATATCCGTAGTTTCGTCAATGGCTATAGCCTGTCTTCGGAGGCCGATCCGCGAGGAGACATAGCCGACCTCGTCCCGGTTGTCGATGGCGGAGGTGAATATAAGCACGGATTTGCCTTGTTCTTCATAATTATGGGCAACCTTGAGTATTTCGATCGATTTGCCGCTGTTCATTGAACCGTATTTAAAAAACAATTGCGCCACTGTCCATCTGTCCCTTCCTGAAAATGCGACCCTATTAGAGTATCATACCCCTGCGGGAGAGACCAGAGTAAAAGAGAACACTGGTTAATTATCGATCCCATCTGTTAAAATAGCTATCATTAAGAGAGGAGCGGGACAGGATGACGGAGAAATCGGATGAAATGAAGGAGCGGCTCGCGAAGCTGAAAGAGGACGGCAAGCTGCCGGCTGAAGCCGAAGCGCTGCTGGACGAACTGATCCTGGAGCTCGCGGAGCTGGAGCGGAGCAACCGGGCGCTGCGGAGGGCCGCGCTGAAGGCGGCGGGGGGACAGGCGATGTCCAGCCGTTTGCGTGACGCCCTGTACGAATAGAGGAGAGCAGTATGCCGCTTATTTTTTCTATTATAAAAAAATACCGGACCGCCGCCGCTCTCGCGCTGCTTATGATGCTGATTGAACTGGCGGTGCAATTGTCGCAGCCGCTGTTGATTTCCAAAATTATTGACCACGGCATCCGGGAGCGGAATCTTGCCGTCGTCTGGCTGTGGGGCGGCATTCTGGTCGGGAGCGCGGCCCTGGCCTTCACTGCGGGCATTCTCAGCTCGTTTTTCGCTTCGCACGCAAGCCAGGGGTTTGGCTCCGATCTGAGGGACAGGCTGTACGGGAAGGTGCAGTCTTTTTCGTATGAGGCGTTTAACCGGTTTGCCGCGTCCACGCTGATTACACGTTTGACCGGCGATGTGACGCAGCTGCAGGATATGATCTTTACGGGTCTCCGGTTTATGTCACGCATCCCGCTATTGGTCGTGGGCAGCGTAATTATGGGGCTTGTCGTCCAGTGGAGGCTGGGGCTCATCCTTGCGCTGATCGTGCCGGTGATGCTCGCCGTCCTTATCGTGCTGATGAAAGAATCGTCGAGGATGTTCCACATGGTCCAGAGCAAGCTGGACAGGGTAAACGGCATTGTGCAGGAGAACTTGACGGGAATCCGGCTGATCCGGGTCTTTGTGCGCATGGGTCATGAGATCGGCCGATTTACCGGCTACAGCAAGGAGCTGATGAGAAGTACGGTATCCGCGCTGCGGCTGACGGAGACGACGATGCCCTTTATTCTTCTTATGATGAATGGCGGCATTCTGCTGCTGCTGTGGCTCGGCCGGATCGAAATCGCCGCCGGCGAGGCTTCGCAGGGCCAGACCGTTGCGGTAATCAATTACTCTTTGCGGACGATCGGCGGCTTGTCCGCGCTGTCCGGGATTGTCGCGGCGTATTCCAGGGCGCGTGCCTCCGCGCAGCGTGTCTCGGAGGTGCTTGCGGAATCCGGTACGGAAGAGACGGAGAACCGGCGGGAGAGCGAGGAGACCGAACGCATCCGGGGCGAGGTGCGATTCGAGGAGGTGGGCTTCCGCTACCCGGGCAGCGACATCGAAATCCTGTCCGGGATTTCGTTCATTGCCCGGTCGGGGGAGCGGATCGCCATTATGGGAGCGACCGGTTCCGGCAAGTCGTCCCTGGTCAGCCTGATCCCCCGGCTGTACGAACCGGCTGCGGGTATGATCATGGTTGACGGGAGGGATGTGCGGGAGATGGATCTGGCCGCGCTTCGCGGCGCTATCGGCTACGTGCCGCAGGAGGTGCTGCTCTTCTCCGGAACGGTGCGGGAGAATATCCTCTGGGGCAATGAATATGCCAGCCTTGAAGAGATTGAAGCGGCTGCCCGGGCGGCGCAAATTCAGGAGACAGTGCTTCATCTTTCGGACGGCTACGACACGATGCTCGGACAGCGGGGAGTCAATCTTTCGGGCGGCCAGAAGCAAAGGCTCAGCATCGCTCGGGCTCTCGTCCGGAAGCCCTCCATCCTGATCCTTGACGACAGCACGAGCGCGCTTGACGCGGTCACCGAAGGAGCGCTGCTGGATGCCTTGAAAGGCATGTCCTGCACGACATTTATCATTACGCAAAAAATCGGGTCGACCCGGAATGCCGACCTGATACTTCTGCTGGACGAAGGAAGGCTGATCGCCAAGGGCAGCCATGAAGAGCTGCTTGCGAGTTCCGGCCTGTACCGGAGTATCTGCGAGTCGCAAAGCGGAAAGGAGGAGGCCGATGTTCAAAACCTTACTTGAGCCGTTCCGCCATCCGCGCCCCGTCATCGAGCTTGGCGAAGGCCGGGGTTTGTCGTCCGGGCAGAAGCCCAAAGCGGCGGGCGCCAAAGACTGGTCCAGCACATTGCAGCGGTTGTGGAGCTTTCTGGCCGAGCGCCGGGTCAAGCTGATTCTCGTACTGGTCATGGTTGTATTCAGCTCAGGCTTCTCGCTTCTTGGCCCGTTTATGATCGGCAGAGCGGTTGATATTTACCTGGAAGGCGGCGGAAGTCACTGGGGGCTTTATTTGATGGGGCTCGGCGCCGTTTATGCGCTTTATTCCTTAACGAGCTGGCTGCAGAACATCTGGATGATCGAAATTTCCCAGGAAACGGTGTTCCGGATGAGGAGCGAATTGTTCTCCCATCTGCACCGGCTGCCAATCTCCTTCTTCAACCGGCGGCAGCAGGGCGAAATCATGAGCCGCCTGACCAACGATATTGAAAATGTAAGCTCCACTCTGAACAGCTCGGCCATCGAAATTTTCACCGGCGTGCTTACCTTGGGCGGAACGGTAATCGTCATGCTGTGGCTCAGTCCCTTGCTGACCCTGCTCACATTTATCGTGGTGCCGCTTATGGCTCTTGGCATGCGCTGGATTACGCGGCGAACCGGTCCTTTGTTCAAGCAGCGGCAGCGGAACATGGGGGAACTGAACGGATACATTGAAGAGACGTTGTCGGGCCAGCGTGTGATCAAGGCGTTCGGGCAGGAGCGACGGGTGATCTCGGGGTTCCGGGAACGGAACAATCGGATCATGCTTTCCGGTTTCTGGGCGCAGTCGATCTCCGGCTTCATCCCGAAACTCATGAACGGGCTGAACGATCTCAGCTTTGCCATTGTCGCGGGATTCGGCGGGATTCTGGCGATCCGGGGCTCGATTACCGTTGGGGTCATTCTTGTCTTTGTGGAATATACACGTCAATTTACCCGGCCGCTGAATGATCTGGCCAATCAATGGAATAGCGTGCTCTCCGCCATCGCCGGAGCCGAGCGGGTCTTTGAAGTGTTGGACGAGGATACCGAAGCGAAGGATGAGAATGCCGCGTCGCCGCTCGGGCAAATCCGGGGCGAGGTGAAGTTTCGGGACGTTTCCTTCTCCTATAACGGTGAAGCGGATACCCTTAACGGCATCAGCTTTGAGGCCAGACCCGGCGAGATGATCGCTTTGGTCGGCCCGACAGGGGCAGGCAAGACGACGCTGATCGGTCTGCTCTCCCGCTTCTATAATCCGTCCAAAGGAACCATTACGATTGACGGGAAGGATCTGGCGTCCATCCGCAGGGAAAGCCTGCGAAGCCAAATGGCGTTTGTTCTGCAGGATACGTTCCTGTTCAAGGGAAGCATCCGCGATAATATCCGCTACGGACGGCTGGACGCCTCCGACGAAGAGGTGGAAAAAGCGGCCAGAATGGCTAATGCCCACTCCTTCATCATGCGGATGCCGGGAGGATACGACCGGATGCTGTCGGCGGACGGCGGCGGGATCAGCCAGGGGCAGAAGCAGCTTCTGGCCATTGCGAGAGCGATTCTCGCCGATCCGGCCATGCTGGTGCTGGATGAAGCGACGAGCAGCATCGACACGGTCACCGAGCTGAAAATCCAGGAAGGCCTGCATTCGCTGATGAAGGGGCGCACCAGCTTCGTCATCGCCCACCGGCTGAATACGATCCGCATGGCGGACCGTATTCTCGTCCTGCGGGACGGGAAGCTGGTCCAGCAGGGCACCCACGAGGAGCTGCTGAAGCAGGGAGGGCTTTACAGCGAGCTAGTTATGGGGGTGGCGGGAGCCGGGGCGAAGCGGCCATCGCTGTAACCCGCCCCGCACCGGGTCGGCGAGACCGGACAGCAGGCAATACACGCGCGGGCGCAGGTCACTCGCCGGGATAAGCTTTTTTCAGAAACGCTACCGATTGGGTGATTAGTGCTTCCAGCACCTCCACCTTGATGTCCGCCACTTTATTGATGTACACGCAGCCCTTTCCGGCTGTGTATTTTCCAAAGTCCGCGAGCAGCGCTTCGCGTTCCGGATCATACGGCGCAAGATAGAGGCTGATCTTGGCCTTTCTGGGCGAAAATCCGACCAGCGGCGCATCGCCCTCATGGCCCGTGGCATATTTGTAATGATAGGACCCGAAGCCGATGATGCTGGGCCCCCACATTTTTGCGGACAATCCGGTTGTTTCTGTAAAAATATCGAGCAGCCTGTACGCGTCCTCACGTTTCTTCGGGTTGTCCACATTTTCGATAAACTCGGTAACGCTGCTGTCGTTTTCTTTCGTTTTTAATTCATACATGGGTGCTGCTCCTTTCCCTGCCGGCTTTGGCAGCCGGTATTACACCACTTCTTGCGCTTCCTCCAGCTTGCGGACGGGTCTGCTTGTCCATTTTTTGCCGAGCTGAATCGAGGGCTTTTCAATCAAATAATACGACAGACATGCCGTGAGAAGCGACAGGCACAGGGCAATAAAGAGCGTCGCCCACATGGGCAGCAGATTGCGGAAAGCGTAAATGCAGGAGAACAGTGCCACCGAATGATAAAGATAGAGGCTGTAGGAGATGTCTCCCAGAAATCGAATCGGCTTTTGACCGAGCAGGTTTGAAATTCTTGGCGAAGACAGCGCCGCCGTAATCAGGATGCAGACACCCGCCGCGATTCCCCAATCGGCAGCCAGCGACACCCAAACCCCGCTTGCGGAGAACAGCCTTTTGAGCACGGCATCGCCAATCCCGGCGTAGGCATAGATCATCAAACCGAGCAGCAGCAGGGCATACTTCTGTCTGACAGTTAAGCGCAGCGCCGCGGATAAGAGATTGACCCGATATTTGGCGACCAGCGCGCCCAGGATAAAGAACGAAAGGTAGTGGAAAGTGAAGTAGAAATTGGAGGAAATCGGACTCGGATTGGCCGGATGCGCCAGATTGTTGAGCAGGACCGATAAGCAGGGCAAGAGCAGGGCCAGAGCGATATTTGGCTTCCAGCTGAATTTCTTGACGAACAGCATGATGAAGGGAAAGATGAGCGAGATTCTTAACTCGACCGACAGCGACCAGAGGACGGGGTCCAGCGCGTAATCTTTGAAGCTGCCGAGCAGAATGACATGCTCCATGATCAGCCGAAAGGACAAGGGCTCGCTCCATACATCCTGGAAAAATGAGCTGAAGCCGGCGTACACACCCGGACGGTAAAACGCGAGGTAAGCCGCAATCGAGCACCCCACGGCGACAATATAGGGGATATAGATCCGGCACAGCCTTTTGATTAAAAAATGCGGGATATTCACTTTTTTGTTATCGGAGTAGAAGGGCAGCGACAGGACAAAACCGCTTAAGACAAAGAAAAAGATGACCGCCTCATGGCCGGCTTTCAAGATTCGCAAGGGGGTGTAGTTCAACGCTTCCAGCCACAGCAATCCGGTGAAAATAAATACAAAATGATGGATGACGACAGACAGGGCCGCGAGCCCTCTCAAGGAGTCCAGCTGATGGTATCTTTTCAATAAGCACACCTCCGCGAACTGGTGATTTGAAATGATTATACATATTTTAGAAAATTGAGGAAATTTTTATTGTTTATTACTGTTTGTAAGGGCGGCAGTTGTGATGATAAAATAACCGGATGGCACAAGACGGGCAAGCCCCGGTTAATGTGCAAATATAAGAATGTATAAGCCTGGTGCTTATCATTTTGACTTATATTTCTACGAGAAGCGTACTTGCGTCTTGAAAGACGCCGTCAGGCGTTTCTTCTTGGGAGGTAGTGCGGGCGGGCAATCAGGATGAGGGTTTGGCAGGCGGCTGCCCGGCTTTGCGCTTCTCCTTGAAGCGGGGGCCGACGTAATTGCGCTTGCGGTCACGGGTCAGAATCCAGCCGCCAAGGAAGCTCATGCCCGCCGCAAACAGGACAAGGCCTCCGGCAAAATGGAGCCAGGCAAACGACGGCGCGGCCGTATGGTCTCCGTGCATGGCCATATAGTCGAAGAGATCGTCTTTCATCATGACGAAGCCCTTCATGGCGAGCAATCCGGGAAATACCAGAATCAGGATGGCGATAAACCGGGAGAATAGCAGCTTCATGCGCATTCCCTTCCTCTCCTTAGCCTAAAGATAAGGGGATTTAAACGGATTTTTCTGCTTTAATGATAACGCTTAAATTTTTATAAGTCTATGGTACTGCGGTAGCTTGCGGAGCGTTCGTGCTGCTTCTTTCGAAAAATTCAGCCGGATTTTCTTATAGCGGCAAAAGAGAGTACAATAGAGTGGATTCATGCGAAATATTTGTGCAAAAGACTGGGGGATACATATTCATGACCATATCATGTGACGTGGCGGTGCTCGGCGGAGGAACCGGGGGCTATGTGGCGGCGATCCGCGCCGCACAGCTCGGGAAGTCGGTTGTCGTCATCGAACAGGACAAACTCGGCGGGACCTGCCTGCACCGGGGCTGCATACCAAGCAAGTCGCTGCTGCGCAGCGCCGAGGTGTATGCGGAAATCGCGGAGAGCGAGGAATACGGGATTGAAATTTCCGGCGTCAAGCTGGCATTCGGAAAAGTGCAGCGCCGCAAGGAAGAGATTGTGGAGAAGCTGCACCAGGGTGTTCAGTATTTGATGCGTAAAAATAAAATACAGGTGCTCAAAGGCAAGGGACGGGTGATCGGCCCTTCGATCTTCTCCCCGCGCAGCGGAGCGGTCGCGGTGGAGCTGGAAGACGGCGAAATGGAGACGGTGGTTCCGGCCAACCTCATTATCGCTACAGGGTCGCGTCCCCGCGCCATTCCGGGATTTGAACCGGATGGACAGTTCATTCTGAGCAGCGAGGAAGCGCTGCGGATGGAGGAACTGCCGGCCTCGATGCTGATTGTTGGTGGCGGCGTCATCGGCGTGGAATGGGCATCGATGCTCGCTGATTTTGGCGTCGAGGTCACGATAGTGGAAGCGTCGGACCAACTGCTGCCCCGTGAGGATAAGGAAGTGGCGCGGGAGCTGCAGCGTCTGCTCAAAAAACGCGGCGTGACCGTAATGACAGACGTAACGGTGAACGCGGGAACAAGCCGGGTGACGGAGGAAGGCGTCAGCGTGGAAGTGACCCGGGGCGGAAAGGCCGAGACGCTGTCCGCGTCCAAGCTGCTCGTATCGGTGGGGAGAGCGGCCAATATTCAGAATATCGGCCTCGAGAACACCGATATCCGCTTCGATAATGGCGTTATCGAAGTGAACGCCAACATGCAGACGAACGAGCCGCATATTTACGCCATCGGGGACTGCATCGGCGGGCTGCAGCTGGCCCACGCGGCGAGTCATGAAGGCATTATGGCAGTCAATCATCTGGCGGGTGAGCCGCTGCATCCGTACCAGCCGCATCTCGTCCCGCGCTGCGTATACACGCGTCCCGAGGTAGCCAGCGTGGGATATACGGAGCAGGAGGCTAAAGACCTAGGTCACGATGTCGCCACCGGCAAGTTCCCGTTCTCGGCGATCGGCAAAGCGCTCGTGTACGGCTCGAAGGACGGATTTGTGAAGGTTGTCGCCGACAAGGCCAGCGGGGATATTCTCGGCGTGCAGATGATCGGCCCCCATGTGACGGATCTGATCGGCGAAGCCGCACTCGCCCAAATGCTGGATGCGACGCCTTGGGAAGTTGGCGAAACGATCCACGCGCATCCGACACTCTCCGAAATCGTCGGCGAAGCGATGCTCGCTGTGGACGGCAAGGCTATCGGTATTTAAACGGAAGTCAGGTTCTGTCAGGGTTCCTGAGAATGGACGACTCCAGCAGACGGGACGACGATAAAAGCGCGCATTATTCTGCAGCGCTCGGGGTGCGGGGCCGAAGCGGGGGGAAACCGGAGCCGGGGCGCTGATATCTGGTGTAAACGGGCGCTAATCGGCTTTTCTTTTTGAAGTCAAACGCTATATAATAGACTCATGCCCGATTAGTACCAGGTTTTAAGATCAGATCAATATATGGATCTGCCCGCCTGCACGAAAGTCGGGGCCTTATGAATAAGGAGGCACCTTTATTATGGATACGCAAGGTACTGTGAACAAAGTGAACAGGCATGAACCGCTTGGACTCACCGACGGCCAAGTGATCGACATGTACCGATATATGGCGCTGGCCCGCAAATACGATGAGCGCAGCCTGCTGCTTCAGCGGGCCGGGAAGATCAACTTCCACGTCTCGGGCATCGGCCAGGAAGCGGCCCAGGTGGCGGCGGCTTTTGCGCTGGACCGGGAGAATGATTATTTTCTTCCTTATTACCGCGACTATGCATTCGTGCTGTCCGTCGGCATGACGACCCGCGAGCTGATGCTGTCGGTGTTCGCCAAGGCGGAGGACCCGAACAGCGGCGGGCGGCAGATGCCCGGCCACTTTGGCAGCAAGCGGCTGCGCATTGTTACCGGCTCCAGTCCCGTGACAACCCAAGTGCCGCATGCAGTCGGCTTTGCGCTGGCCGCGAAGATGCAGAAGAAGAAGTTCGTTTCGTTCGTCACATTCGGGGAAGGCTCCAGCAACCAGGGAGATTTTCATGAGGCTTGCAACTTTGCCGGGGTCAATAAACTCCCGGTCATTATTATGTGCGAGAACAACCAGTACGCGATCTCGATTCCGGCTCACCGCCAGCTTGGCGGCAAGGTCAGCGACCGCGCGCTTGGCTACGGCTTTCCGGGCATCCGTGTGGATGGCAACGACCCGCTGGAGGTTTACCGAGTTGTCAAAGAGGCCCGCGAGCGGGCGCTTGCCGGCGAAGGACCGACGCTGATCGAAGCGATGATGTACCGTCTATCCCCGCACTCCACGTCCGACAATGACCTCGCTTACCGCACCAAGGAAGAGGTTGAAGAGAACTGGAAAAAGGACGGGGTGGCCCGGTTCCGCAGTTATTTGACGGATCTCGGCCTGTGGGACGATGAGAAAGAACGCGATTTCGCGGCCCAGTGCAATCTGGAATTGAAAGAAGCGATCGAATACGCCGACAATGCGCCGTTCCCGAAAGCAGAAGATACGCTGCTGCATGTGTACAGCGATTCCGAGGGAGGGGTATAAGTCATGGCGATGATGGAATATATCGATGCCATCCGGCTGGCGATGAAGGAAGAAATGGAGCGCGACGACTCCGTCTTCGTTCTCGGCGAGGATGTCGGTGTCAAAGGCGGCGTGTTCACGACGACCAAGGGGCTGCAGGAGCAGTTCGGCGCGGAGCGCGTACTGGATACACCGCTTGCGGAATCGGCGATTGCCGGTGTGGCGATCGGAGCTGCAATGTACGGCATGAAGCCGATCGCGGAAATGCAGTACTCCGATTTCATGCTGCCGGCGACCAACCAGATTATCAGTGAAGCGGCCAAAATCAGGTACCGCTCCAACAACGACTGGACCTGCCCGGTCGTGATCCGCGCGCCGATTGGCGGCGGCATTTTCGGCGGGCTGTACCATTCCCAGTGTCCGGAGTCGATCTTCTTCGGAACACCGGGCCTTAAGATCGTCGCGCCGTACTCGGCCTACGACGCGAAAGGGCTGCTGAAAGCCGCCGTCCGCGATCCCGATCCGGTGCTGTTCTTCGAGAACAAGAAATGCTACAAGCTGATCAAGGAGGACGTTCCGGAGAGCGACTACACCGTTCCCATCGGAGAAGCGAATCTGCTGCGCGAGGGCGATGACATCACGGTGATCGGGTACAGCCTGCCGCTGCATTTTGCGATGCAGGCGGCGGCTGAGCTGGAGCGCGAACAAGGCATAACGGCGCATATTCTCGATCTGCGCACGCTTCAGCCGCTCGACCGCGAAGCGATCAAGGCCGCGGTGAGGCGCACCGGCAAAGTGCTGATCGTGCACGAGGATAACAAGACCGGCGGCGTTGGCGCCGAGGTCGCGGCGATTATCGCCGAGGAGTGCCTGTTCGAGCTGGACGCGCCGATCTTCCGGCTCTGCGGCCCGGATGTTCCGGCGATGCCGATCAGCCCGCCGATGGAGAAGTTCTTTATGCTTAGCAAGGATAAGGTGAAGGCGGAAATGCTGCGCCTGGCGCAGTATTAGAGGCTGACGGGCATGTGGCCGCGTGGCGCGGGCAGTTGCCGCTTGTTGCGAAGCGGAGACGGAGGCTTAGTTGGCTGGGGGGCTGGCGGAAAGGCCGAAGCTGCGTTGCTGGCCTGGCCAGCGGAGTGGTGAAGACGAGGCGTACGTTGGCCGTAAGGGCCTAGTGCGCTGGCGGAAAGGCCCTGAGCGCGAGCAAGCTTGGCCGGTCGCAATGGCAGAAGGGCCAAAGCCGCGTTGCTGGCGGAGCCAGCAGATCGGGGAAGGCGAGACGCCCGGAGGCCGTGGGCCTAGTGCCCTGTCGGAAAGGCCCTGAGCGTTAGCAAGCTTGGCCGGTCGCGCTGGCAGAAGAGCTAAAGTCGCGTCTCTTGCGGGGCCAGCGGAGCAGAGAAGGCGAGACGCCCGGAGGCCGTAAGGGCCTGGCGCGCTGGCGGAAAGTCCCTGAGCGCAAGCAAGCCGGCCGTGTCCCCCCTTGAAAGGGAAAAACTCCCCTATATTTGTCTCCAACCGAACAAATCAGGCAATGAACGGGAATTGTTCCCGCTTATTTTGCTCATTTGGATGAAAAAGACGGTTTTTTAGTGAATAAACTGGAGTTTTTCCGTCTTATGTGATAAAAAGCGCTCCATTTCATCGATTAAACGGGAGGAATTCCCGTTTAGCTATTGGATCACGGGCTCACAATGGTTTACAACTGGCAACCAATGAAGACACGGTCTTGTAAGAGCAGGACATCTAAGGAGTGAAAGTATGACCGACAACAAGCAGTTGACGGACGTGACGATGCCGCAGCTTGCGGAGTCGCTTGTATCGGCAACAATCGGCAAATGGCTGAAGAAGCCGGGCGACCCGGTGGAGCAGTATGAGCCGCTATGCGAAGTGATTACGGATAAGGTTAACGCCGAGCTGCCGTCCACCGTGGACGGCGTCATGGGCGACATTCTGGCGGAGGAAGGGCAGACGGTCGCGGTCGGCGAAGTGATCTGCCGGATCGCCGTGCCCGCTCCGGCGGCCCCGGCTTCGGCGGCTCCCGAAGCCGCCGTTCCCGCGCGCGCTGCTGCGCCGCAGCGCGCAGCTTCCGCCGCCGCTGCTCCGGCGGCGGCGCAGCCCGCGGCATTAGGCGCAGCCCATGCCGCGTACAACCCGGACGCGCCGATGCAGGCGCGTTATTCCCCCGCTGTGCAGAGCCTCGCGGCGCAGCACAGCATTGATCTGTCCGCCGTGCCGGGCACCGGCCTCGGCGGACGGGTCACGCGCAAGGACGTGCTAGCGTTCCTTGCGAACGGCCCTGCGGCTGCACCAGCGCCGCAGAGCCGCCCCGCGCCGGAGCCGGCTGCCGGCGCGGCGGCGCAGCCGCACAGCGCGGCGTTCGCCGCCGCGCCGACGGGAGCGCCCGCGCCGCAGGAGACGCTGCCGCCCGTCCGGCATTCCGGGCTGCATCTGTCCGAATCGCCGCGCATCCCCGAGATTGAGGTCGAGAGCGGCCGGTCCGAGTATCTGATCGACGTGACGCCGATCCGTAATACGATTGCGACGCGCATGCGCCAGAGCGTCTCGGAAATTCCGCACGCCTGGACGATGATCGAGGTGGACGTGACGAATCTCGTGCTGCTTCGCAACAAGCTGAAGGACGAATTCAAGCGCCGGGAAGGCATTAATCTGACCTATCTCGCTTTCCTCATGAAAGCCGTCGTCAGCGCGATCAAGGATTATCCGATCATGAACTCCGTCTGGGCCGTCGACAAAATCATCGTCAAGCGGGACATCAACATTTCGCTGGCGGTGGGCACCGAGGACTCGGTGATGACGCCGGTCATCAAAAAGGCCGACCAGAAGAACGTGGCGGGCCTTGCCCGGGAAATCGAAGAGCTGGCGGTGAAGACGCGCGAAGGCAAGCTTCGTCTGGAGGATATGCAGGGCGGAACGTTCACCGTGAACAATACCGGCTCCTTCGGCTCGATTTTGTCTTATCCGATCATCAATTATCCGCAGGCGGCCATTCTGACCTTTGAATCGATTGTGAAAAAGCCGGTCGTCATCAACGACATGATCGCCGTCCGTTCGATGGCTAATATCTGCCTGTCGCTGGATCACCGGATTCTCGACGGCGTCATCTGCGGCCGATTCCTGCAGCGCGTGAAGGACAATATCGAGAACTACAGTATGGAAACGAACGTCTACTAGAAGCGGAAGCGGCTGGCTCCGGATGGACGGGGTCAAAGTGACCTCCGGACGTCCGGAGAGGCCCTTTTTTGAAATTAGCATTAATAAGCTGAATAAACTGAATAAACTGCTAAAAAAACGGAGTATCCGTTTCTTCTTAAAATATAAGATGTATAAGCCGGGCGCTTATCATTTTGACTTCTATTTCTAAGAGAAACGCATCTGCGTCTTAAAAAGACGCCGTCAGCTGTTTCTTCTTGATACAGGCTCCGTGAAAATCGCGGGAAGGGAGATGTTTAAGCATGAACAGCACAGAACCTCGAAAGCTCGAAATATCCTATTTTCCCATGATCGAATACGGCCACGCCTGGGATCTGCAAAAAGAGTCCGTCCGCGCCATCGACGCCGGTGAGCGTCCCGAGCAACTGATCTTTCTGCAGCACCCGCCAACCTATACGATCGGATCGCAAAATCACCCCGAGCATCTGTTGATGAGCGCCGAGCAGCTTCGGGAACAAGGGATTTCGGTGTTTGAAATTGACCGCGGAGGGGACATTACCTATCACGGGCCGGGCCAGCTTGTCGGCTATCCGTTGCTGCGGATCGGCGAGCAAGGCAGAGTGGATCTTCACGGTTACCTGCGGTCGCTGGAACAGGTGATTATCGATTACCTCGCCACCTTCGGGATTGAGGGCGGGAGAAAGCCGGAGTATACGGGAGTTTGGGTCGGCGACGTCAAAATATGTGCCATCGGGGTCAAATTCAACCGAAGCCGCGCGGGTAAAGGCTTTATAACGAGCCACGGCTTTGCGCTGAATATCCGGGAGGGCATCGGGGCGGAAGGCTTCCGGGGGATCATTCCCTGCGGCATCTCGCAGTACGGCGTTACCTCGCTGGAAGAATGCGTAGGCCGCCGGTTCGAGGTGGAAGAGGTCGCCGCGGCGCTCATTCCCCATTTTCTGAACATTTTTCCTTATGGCACGATCGAATCGGACTGGGCGGGAGCCGGGGCCTTCAAATAAAACGAAACAGCGGCCCGGGATACCCGGGCCGCTGGAATAAGCGGGAGAAGCCCCGCGGACTAATTATCCGGCGATGAAAGGCTCGATGACAACCAATAGGGTGGAGGCGACCATTGCCAGCAGCATTACATAAATAAAGATACGGAACCATTTTTGACGTTGCATGAGTGACTCCTTTGAAATTAGTTTAATCCCATTGTAACGTATACTTGAAAGCGAGGGAAGTCCGGTGGTAGTACAAGACCGATTGATTCAGGAGTTTATGGAGCTGGTCCAGATCGACAGCGAGACGAAAAATGAACGGAACATCGCCGATCATCTGATCGCCAAATTCAAGGAGCTGGGACTTGAAGCCGTAGAAGACGATTCCCAGGAAAGAACCGGGCACGGTGCGGGCAATCTGATTGTGACCTGGCCAGCGGAAAATGCGGCAGAGGACGCTCCGAAGCTGCTGTTCACCTGCCATATGGATACCGTCGTTCCGGGTCAGGGAATCAAGCCTACGCTCGGCGAAGACGGCTGGATTACGAGCGACGGCACGACTATCCTCGGGGCGGACGACAAAGCGGGTCTGGCCGCGCTGTTTGAAGGAATTCGGGTAATTAAGGAACAGAGTATACCGCATGGACAAATCCAATTCGTGATCACGGCGGGCGAAGAATCCGGGCTCGTTGGCTCCCGCTCGCTGGACCCGAAATATTTGGACGCGGATTTCGGCTTTGCGATGGATTCCAACGGCGAAATCGGCGCCATCGCGGTAGCCGCTCCGACGCAGGCCAAGATCAAGATGGAAATCTTCGGAAAATCCGCCCATGCAGGCGTCAATCCCGAAGACGGAATCAGCGCCATCCAGGTGGCAGGCAAAGCGATTGCGGCGATGAAGCTTGGCCGAATCGACAGCGAGACGACAGCCAATATCGGCAAATTTGCCGGCGGCGGCCCGACCAATGTTGTCTGCGATTATGTGCAGCTGGAGGCTGAAGCGCGAAGCATTGTCCAGGACAAGGTGGATCTGCAGCTCGCCCAGATGCGTGAAGCGCTGGAAACGACAGTGCGCGGGTACGGGGCGAAATGCGAATTCCGCAGCGAGATCATTTACCCGGCCTTCAGCTTCAACGAGCATGATCCCATTGTACAGCTGGCCGAGCGGGCCATTTCGTCGATCGGCTTGACGCCAAGACGTTTCCCGTCGGGCGGCGGAAGCGACGCCAATGTGTTCAACGGGCTGGACGTGCCGACGCTGAATCTGGCGATTGGCTACGAGAATATCCACACGACCAAGGAGCGCATCAAGGCCAGCGATATCGTCAAGGCAGCCGAGCTGGTATTGGCGATCGTCAAGGAAAGCGCAAGTAAATAAAGGCAAAGCAGCCGCAGGAGCCTGTTCTTGAATTAGAGAGGCCGGCGGCAGCCGCTAGTGTACGCGAAGCTGCTCCATAGACCGGAAGATCGGTTTATGGAGCAGCTTTTTTACTTATTCATCAACAACTGAGGTAGTCGTCCGCCATACCAGAAGATACGGGCATCTTAAAGGGCTTCCCCCGCTTTATATGGCCTGAGGAGCTGCGGGCAGAAGGCGGTTCTCCGGAGTTAGTCGGGTATATTCCGGGGTGTACAGCGACAGCACATACGAGAGCGGCATATCCGGCCCATACCGCTGCTGCAAGGCGAGCAGCTCCTTTCGGATATGGTCCGGTTTTCCCGAGAGAAACAAGCCGGTACGGCGGGTACGACCTACCTGGTTGTTCATGAAGGTTTCCTTCTTTCTATTGAAGTTTGCTATAATACACCGTATGCAGACCAGAGACAAAGGAGACCTGAAACCTATGAACAATCAAGGAACCGGAATAAAAAAAGAATGGCCCGCCAATCCGGCGCTGGACGAAATTACGGTATCCACCCGGCCGATTTTTGAAGGCAGGATCATTAAGCTGCAGGTGGACACGGTGACCCTGCCGGACGGCAACACGGCAACCCGTGAAGTGGTGAAGCATCCGGGCGCGGTGGCGGTGCTGGCGCTGAACAAGGGGAAAATGCTCGTGGTCGAGCAATTCCGCCAACCGATGGGACGGACGGAAGTGGAGATTCCGGCGGGCAAGCTGGACCCCGGCGAAGACCCGCTGGAAGCGGCCGGACGGGAGCTGCATGAAGAGACGGGATTTCACAGCGGCGATCTGTTCCTGCTGAAGTCGTTCTATACTTCTCCGGGCTTTGCCGATGAGATTATCCATCTGTATGTGACGGAGAACGCGCAGAGCGGCGAGATGTCGCTGGACGAGGATGAATTCCTCGTCGTGTCCGAGTTGACGCTGGAGGAAGCGTACGAATACATCGCCGACGGGCGGATCGCCGATGCGAAGACGATTATGGCGGTTTATGCCTGGCATCTGCGCACGCTGACCGGAAAATGGAACTAGCGCGGAACGAGCCGAAACAGGCAGGACGGAATGCAGCAGAGGGAGATTCGTCTGCGTCAGCGGCACTCAAATCGGCCGCGGAACCAACGCTTGCCCGTTATTACTGCGATCTGCACGTTCATATCGGCAGAACGTCGGAGGGCCGGGCGGTCAAGATCAGCGGCAGCCGCGATCTGACCTTTGCCGGGATTGCCCGGGAAGCCGCCGAACGCAAAGGCATCGGCTTGATCGGCATTATCGACAGCCACTCGCCTTCCGTGCAGCGGGATATTATGCGCTGTCTGGATGAAGGCGAGATGACCGAAGCCGAAGGCGGCGGCATCGCGTACCGGGAAACGGCCATCGTGCTCGGGACGGAGATTGAAATCCGCGAGCCGGGCCGCAAGGAGTGCCATGTGCTGGCCTTTATGCCCGATCTTCGGGCGATGAGCGAATTCAGCGCTTGGATGGGGCGCCATATGAAGAACGTCGATCTCAGCTCCCAACGCATTTATGTCCCGTCCAGGGAGCTTCAGGACGAGATCTACGGACGCGGCGGGATATTGATCCCCGCCCATATTTTCACACCGCACAAGGGCCTCTACGGCTGCGCCGCCGAGCGGATGGCCGAATTGTTCGATCTCCGGCGGATTGCCGGAGTCGAGCTCGGCCTCAGCGCGGATTCGGAAATGGCCGGGTATATTTCCGAGCTTGATCCGTTCACGTTCCTGACGAACTCGGACGCGCATTCGCTGGGCAAGATCGGCCGCGAATACAACGAAATGGAGCTGGCGGCTCCTTCGTTTGCGGAGCTGAGGCTTGCGCTGGAGCGCCGCAAAGGCCGGGGGGTTACGGCCAATTACGGGCTGAATCCACGGCTGGGCAAATATCACCGCACCTACTGCGCCGGCTGCGGCAGCATTATCGACGAAGCCTATGCCACCTCGCAGCGGTGCCCGTACTGCGGCGGGACGAAGCTGGTTCAGGGCGTACTGGACCGGATTCTGAGCATCGCCGACAGGGAGGAGCCGGTTATCCCCGGTTACCGTCCGCCGTACCGCTATCAGGTTCCGCTGGAGTTCATCCCGGGCCTGGGCAAGGCAAAGATGAATCTGCTGCTGGAAGCCTTCGGCACCGAGATGAATATTCTTCATGAGGTCGCCGAGGAGGAGCTGGCGGCCGTGGCCGGTTCCGAACTGGCTTCCAAAATCGCCGCCGCCCGAACCGGGACGCTGGAGCTCACCGCCGGCGGGGGCGGAACATACGGCCGGGTCGCGCAGCCGTCCAAGGACAAGTCATAGAGCGGGACGCTTCTTCATAAGGTGTAACATGTGACCAGGAGAGGAGAACGTCCCGATGCGGAACTTCCGTCATATGATTAAAGAGCAGACGCCGCTTTATATTTTTGTCGCCGTATTATTCTTGGTAGGGGTCGTCTTCGGCGCCCTGATCGTCAGCGCGCTGACAATGGACCAGCAGCAGGAGCTTGCCGATTATCTCGGCAATTTCTTCGTGATGGTTGACCAGAACGGGCTGCCTGCGGCCCCGGAGTCATTCTGGAGCATCGCCGGGCTTCATCTGAAATGGATCGGCCTGATCTGGATTCTCGGCTTGTCGGTTATCGGACTTCCCGGAATTCTGATTCTGGATTTCCTCAAGGGGGTCCTGATCGGCTTCACGGTCGGTTGTCTGGTCAGCCAATATTCGTGGCACGGCCTGCTGTTCGCCCTCGTGTCGGTCGCGCCCCATAATATGGTCGTCATCCCGGTGATCCTCATATGCAGCGCATCGGCGATCGCCTTCTCTCTGCTGATGATCCGCAGCCGGGTGATTGCGCGCCGTCCGCTTCATGTAGGGCGTCCTTTTGCCATGTATACACTGCTGTCCTTTATCATGGCGCTTCTCATTCTTGGCGTTTCGTCCTTCGAGACCTGGGTGACTCCGTCGATGATGAAGTGGGTGACCCCCGCTTTGGTGCAGAACGCGACGGAGGTTAACGGGCAGTAAAAGCGTTTGACTTCTCAAGATTACTCCCCCTATAATGAAAGAAGTGATTTTCAGAGAACGCAGCGCTATTTTCCTGGGGGGAGGGAGAATGAATATGGAAGACAAGATCGATAAAATTAAGCAGCAACTGCAATCCCAAGGATACAAGCTTACACCCCAACGGGAAGCGACGGTGCGCGTACTTCTGGAGAATGAGGAAGACCACCTCAGCGCGGAAGATGTGTTCATGCTCGTAAAGGAGAAGGCCCCCGAGATCGGTCTTGCGACCGTATACCGTACCCTTGAACTGCTAAGCGAGCTGCATATTGTGGAGAAGATCAACTTCGGCGACGGCGTCGCAAGATACGATCTGCGCACGGATACCTCCAAGCATCATCATCATCATTTGATTTGTGTGCAGTGCGGCAGCATGGACGAGATCCGCGAAGATTGGCTCGGACCGATGGAGGAGAAGCTGGATAAGGAATTCAATTTCTCCGTAATCGACCACAGGCTCGATTTTCACGGGATTTGCTATCGTTGCAGGGAGAAGAACAAATCGGATAACAACCGGGCCGATTGAATGCATAGAGTCAGGCAGGCAAGTGGATAGAAGACGCACGTTAAAGCTCTTTCCGGCTTTTTGCCGGGGAGGGCTTTTTAGTAATGTCAGAAAAGGGATTGTGCAGCTTCTTTGGCATGACAGGTGTTTTTTTATTGTAACGGGGAAGATTCGTGCGCTTGGAAGGCCTTTATTCATGGCTGCGCACAGCGCGTCACACATAAGGGAGACCAGATTCGCATAAAGTGAAGCACGGGGATTGTCCGTAAAAATGGAAAACGAAAGGGATCAGCCCTGCGGCCAATCTTATCCCACCTGCGGGAGGAATGCGAACATGGTCTTTTCTGTACCGAAAGCGCTTCGGAGGCTCTTTTTTATTGTGATATTTGTCGCGCTGAGCTGCCTGTTCTATAATATAATGGACCTGCTTCATCGCTGGATGGGACCTGTGCCCGATTCGGAGATTCCGGAAGGTTCGGCGGTGCGGGCGTTTCGCGAAATTCAGCCGGGGGGCGGGGAGCTGAGTCCGTCGGAGCGGCTGCGCCTGTATTACTGGTACGGGGAATGAAAGCGCCGCTGTCGCCCGAATCTCTAATCACATTAAACGGCGCACAAGGCGGGAGGGAGGATTATGAAGTCAACTTTGCAGGATTTTTTACAATACCTTTCCCGTGAAAAAAACGTGTCGCCCAGTACGCTTGAATCCTACGGCCGCGATATCTCCCAGTTTTTGGACTATGCCGCGGAGCGGGGCGCTACGACTCCTCAAGAATTCCGCAAGCCGCTGATCACGCTCTATCTTGGCGGGCTGAAGACGGCCGGCCGGGCCGCGTCGACGATTAACCGCAGCACGGTCTCGATCCGGGCCTTTTTTCATTTTCTCCTTAAAGAGCGGCTGATCGTTGCGGACCCCACGCTTGAGGTAGAAGCGGTGAAGCCGGAGAAGAAACCGCCCGTGATTCTCAGCTTGGACGAGGTGGAGCGTCTCTTGGCAGCGCCCGACGTCTCCACAACGCATGGCCTGCGGGACAAGGCGATGCTGGAGCTGCTGTACGCGACTGGAATCCGGGTATCGGAGCTGGTTATGCTTGATGCGGGCGATGTCCAGACGGCGCTTGGATTCGCGCGATGCTCCGGTTCCGGCGGCAAGGAGAGGGTGGTACCGATCGGCGCCGTTGCTTCCGAATGTGTGGAGGCATATCTCAAGAACAGCCGGGACAAGCTTCTTCGGGCAGGCAAGGATGAACCGGCGCTGTTTCTGAACAGTCTGGGCGGTAGATTGACCCGGCAAGGATTCTGGAAAACGATTAAAAAATACGCGAAGGAAACGAATACGCGGCAGGATATTACTCCGCATACGCTGCGGCATTCATTCGCCGCCCATCTGCTTGAGGGGGGAGCCGATCTGCGCTCCGTCCAGCAGATGCTCGGACATGCCGATATTTCCACGACGCAAATGTACAGCGGCATCGCGCGCGGGAACATGAAAGAAGTTTATGAAAGATATCATCCCCGGGCGCGGTAACGCCGGACAAGCGCTCCTTCACCCGGGGCATGACAGGAATGAACGTAATAACCTAACGATTTCTTACAAATGAAGGAGCGTGGACATAGTGTCCTCTTTTAAACGGATTTGCTTTATCGTTCTGGACAGCGTAGGTATTGGAGAAGCGCCGGACGCCGCCAGCTTCGGCGATGCGGGTTCGCATACGCTGGGACATATTTTGGAGCGGAACCCGGGGCTGAAGCTGCCGAACATGCAGCGCTTAGGTCTAGCGAACATCGCCCCCCTTCCGCCGCTGGGTCCGGTTCCGCAGCCGAAAGCCTATTATGGAAAGATGCAGGAAGTTTCGGTCGGCAAAGATACAATGACCGGCCACTGGGAACTGATGGGTCTGAAGATTGAGACGCCGTTTAATACATATCCAGACGGCTTTCCGGCAGAGCTGATCGCTAAATTCGAAGCTGCGACAGGCCGGAAAGTCCTCGGCAACAAGCCGGCGTCAGGTACGGAAATTCTCGTGGAATACGGAGAAGAACAGATGAAGACGGGGGCCTGGATCGTCTATACCTCGGCCGACAGCGTCTTTCAGATTGCCGCGCATGAGGAGATCATTCCGCTGGACGAGCTGTACCGCGCCTGCCATATCGCCAGAGAGCTGACGATGGCGCCGGAATTCTCGGTCGGCCGCGTCATCGCCCGCCCGTACGTCGGCCAGCCGGGAAACTTCACCCGCACGCCGAACCGGCATGATTACGCGGTGAAGCCGCCGGAGCCGACGGTAATGAACGCGCTGGCCGACATCGGCAAAGATGTGATTGCCGTAGGCAAGATCAACGATATTTTCTCGGGCGAGGGCGTAACGGCGGCCCACCCGACCAAGAGCAATGAGCACGGCATCGAGGTGACGATAGAACAGCTCCGCAAGCCGTTCGAGGGGCTGCTGTTCACGAACCTCGTCGATTTTGATTCGCTGTATGGCCACCGGCGTGATCCGGAAGGCTACGGCCGCGCTCTCGAAGTGTTCGACCAGGCGCTGCCGGACATTATATCCGCCTTGGGTGAGGATGATCTGCTGATCGTCTCTGCCGATCACGGCAACGATCCCGTGCACAGCGGAACCGACCATACCCGCGAATATGTGCCGCTGCTGGTGTACGGTCCGAAGCTTCAGGCGCCGGACAGCCTTGGCGTCCGCTCCACCTTCTCCGATGTGGCGGCGACCATCGCCGATAATTTTGGAGCAGCGGCGCCGAAGTACGGAACAAGCTTCCTCGGGGAGCTGAAATAAATTCGTATCATCCCATATATAAGTTTACTTTAAGGAGGAGCATACATGACAAACACAACCAGCCTCGGCGCGATTCAGCAAGCGGCAGAATATATCCGGAGCAAAGGCGCGGAAGCGCCGGAAATTGGGCTGATTCTCGGCTCGGGTCTCGGCATTCTGGCCGATCTGATTCAGGACGGCATAAGCATTCCTTATCAGGATATCCCCCATTTTCCGGTGTCCACTGTAGAAGGACATGAAGGAGAACTGCTGATCGGTACGATTGAAGGCCGCAAGGTCGTGATGATGAAAGGCCGCTTTCACATGTACGAAGGCTACGGGCCAGAGACGACAGCATTCCCCGTCCGCGTCATGAAAGAGCTTGGCGTAACGAGCCTGCTCGTCACCAACGCCGCCGGTGGCGTCAATACGGACTTCTCGGCCGGGGATTTGATGCTCCTTACCGACCATCTCAATCTGACGGGCCGCAATCCGCTGATGGGACCAAATGATCCCGCGCTTGGCGTGCGTTTCCCCGACATGTCCGAGCCGTACAGCCGCCGGCTGATCGCGGCTGCGCGCGAAACCGCGAAGGCGCAGAATTTCACCTTCAAGGAAGGCGTATACGCAGGCCTGCTCGGCCCATGCTACGAGACGCCCGCCGAGATCGTCATGCTGCGCCGCCTGGGAGCCGATGCGGTCGGCATGTCCACCGTATCGGAGACGATCGTCGCCCGCCATGCAGGCATCGAGGTGCTCGGCATCTCCTGTATTACCAACATGGCTGCGGGGATTCTGGATCAGCCCTTGTCCCATAACGAGGTCATGGAGACGGCGGAACGTGTCCGTGAGCGCTTCTTGAGCCTTGTGCTTGCCCTTATTCCGAAAATGTAAAACTCCCCCCGCAAAGTGAAGCTTACTTCATGAAGCTTATTCAGGTACTTTGCGGGGACCCCGGCACATTAACTTTGACAATTGAGGAGGAATCCACAATGACACCATCCGCTAACAGTGCATCCGAAGCAGCCAATTACGGCGCGCAGGTGAAGGAAGCCGCCGCCTATATCGAGTCCAAGCTGGGCTTTTATAAGCCGGTTATCGGGCTGATTCTCGGCTCCGGTCTCGGTGATCTCGGCGATCAGATTGAGGATGCCGTATATTTGCCTTATGAGGAGATTCCTCATTTTCCACGTTCGACAGTAGAAGGCCATGCCGGACGGTTCGTTATCGGCAAGCTGGAAGGCAAGGACGTTATTATTATGCAGGGCCGCTTTCACTACTATGAAGGCTACCCGATGCGCAAAGTCGTGCTGCCCGTATACGTTCTCGCCAAGCTCGGCATTGGCACCCTTGTCATCACGAATGCGGGCGGCGGCATGAACCGGGCGTTCAAGGCTGGCGACCTGATGCTGATTTCCGATCATCTGAATATGACCGGAGACAACCCGCTGATCGGCCCGAATGATCCGGAGCTCGGCGTTCGCTTCCCGGATATGTCCAAGGCCTACGATCCGGAATATATCGCGCTTGCCAAGAAGCTGGCTCCGGAAATCAAGGGAACCGACGGAGAGAGTCTGACGCTGCAGGAAGGGGTATATGCGGGCATCAGCGGCCCGACCTACGAGACGCCTTCCGAGCTGAAAATGCTCGCGTACCTTGGCGGCGATGCCGTCGGCATGTCCACCGTTCCCGAAGTCATTGCCGCAAGCCACAGCAGGCTTAGAGTGCTCGGCATCACCTGTATCACCGACATGGCGATCGGTGACGAGCTGGAGCCGCTGACGCATGAGCAGGTGGTCAAGGTGGCGAATCTGACCAAGCCGAAGTTTATCGGACTTGTCCGGGCTTTCGTGCGCGAGGCGCAGCTGTAAGATGAGAGCGGTCGACATTATCCAGAAGAAAAGGGACGGCGGCGAGCTGACAAGAGAGGAAATTTCTTTTCTCATTCAAGGCTACACCCGGGGAGAGATTCCGGATTATCAAATGTCCGCGTGGGCGATGGCGGTCTATTTCCGGGGAATGAACGCCCGCGAGACCGGCGACCTGACCCTGGAAATGGCCAAGTCCGGCGATCAGGTCGATCTCAGCCCGATCGCCGGAATCAAGGTGGACAAGCATTCCACCGGCGGAGTGGGTGACAAGACGACGGTCGTTCTCGCTCCGCTGGTGGCATCGGCTGGCGTACCGGTCGCCAAAATGTCCGGGCGAGGCCTCGGACACACCGGCGGCACACTGGACAAGCTGGAGTCCATCTCCGGCTTCTCCGTCGAGATGGAGCGCGAGCGCTTCTTCGCCCAGGTCGGCGAGATCGGCGCGGCGGTCATCGGCCAGTCCGGCAACATTACGCCCGCCGACAAGAAGCTGTACGCCCTGCGCGACGTAACGGCGACCGTGAATTCCATTCCGCTCATCGCAAGCTCCGTCATGAGCAAGAAGATCGCCGCCGGCGCGGACGCCATCGTGCTGGACGTCAAGACCGGCAGCGGCGCGTTCATGAAGACGCTGGACGACTCCATCGCGCTCGCGCAGGCGATGGTCGATATCGGTACACAGCTTGGCCGGCATACGGTCGCGGTCATCAGCGACATGGACCAGCCGCTCGGCTACGGCATCGGCAATGCGCTCGAAATCAAAGAAGGCGTCGAAACGCTTCGCGGGCACGGGCCAAGCGATCTCACGGAAGTGTGCCTGATTCTCGGCAGCCAGATGCTTGTTCTCGGCGGGAAGGCGAAGGATACGGAGGAGGCCCGCGCCATCCTGAAGCAGCATATCGCGGACGGCAGAGCGTTCGAGAAGCTGAAGGTGATCGCAGCGGCGCAAGGCGGGGATGTCGCCCAGATTGAAACGCCTTCGAAGCTGCCCACCGCCCGGAGACAGGCAGAGGTTAAAGCGCAGTCGGACGGATATATCGAAGCGATTCAGGCCGAAGAAATCGGCATCGCCGCCATGCTGCTCGGCGCGGGCCGGGAGACGAAGGAATCCGTCATCGACCTGGCCGTCGGCATCGTGTTGTCGAAGAAGGTTGGCGACGCCGTCTCCGCCGGAGAGACGCTGGCGGTCCTGCACATCAATGACGCTTCCGAGAGCAAGGTGAAGGAAGCCGAGGCCAAAGTGCTGGAGGCCTACCGCATTACGGCTCAGCCGGTAACTCCGCCGCCGCTCGTCTATGCTATCGTCACGAAGGATGGCGTAACCCGGTATTAATGGGTTATACTGGGTGATGGATGTTATTTTTTCGTGGTGGAGGAGAAGGAATGAGCCAAGGGTTTAAATTGTTGGAGCCGCAGGAACTGACGGATAATGTGTTCAAGCTGGTCGGGGAAGACTGGATGCTGATTACGGCGGGAGGCGCGGACAGCTATAACACGATGACAGCGAGCTGGGGCGGACTGGGCGTTCTCTGGCACAAACAAATCGCTTTTTGCGTCGTAAGGCCAACCCGCTACACCTATGAATTTATGGAGTCCTCGGATACGTTCTCGCTGTCGTTCTTTACGGAGGATTACCGGAGCGCGCTGGAGATTTGCGGAAGCGCCTCGGGAAGAGACACGGATAAAGCAGCGGCTGCGGATATCACGCCGGTAGAAGATACGCCCGGAATCGTGTATTTCGAGGAAGCCAGACTCGTTCTGGAATGCCGCAAGCTGTATTATCAGGATCTCGACCCGGAGAAGTTTCTGGACGAAAGCATTCACCAGATGTATCCCAAAAAAGACTATCACCGCTTGTATGTCGGTGAAATTACGCAGGTCCGGATCAAGGAGTAATTCCGGTTAACGGATGATCATCACCCGATATTCCGTTCTTCTTGCTTCATATAGTTACCGGGAAATGCCGTGATCAAGTCCCTCTTTTCGACATATTTACGGCAGCAGTCGGGAGCAGCCGCAGGATACGCTATTACGCGTATTCTGCGGCTGTTTTTTTGTCTATCTAGCAAAATCAGGAATAATTCCGCCCTTTTCTGACGAAACTGGAACACAGTACCTGTGATATGAAGGTAAACGTTCAGGAGGGGAACTTTGATGACAAAATTTCGCTTTTGCATACTGGTGCTGTGCATCGTCTTCGGCGCGTTAAGCCCGATCACCGTGTTCGCCGAGGAAAAAGGGCAGAAGCCCGGCAGCTCAGCGGGAGCTGCCGATCTCGCGCCGCAGGCACGCTCGGCCATTCTGATGGACGCCGGTACCGGCACTGTCATTTACCAGAAGAACAGCCATGACAAGCTGCCTCCGGCAAGCATCACGAAGATCATGACGATGCTGCTCACCGTCGAAGCGCTGGATGACGGCCGGCTGAAGCTGACCGATAAAGTCCGGACAAGCGAATACGCCGCCTCGATGGGAGGCTCGCAGATTTTTCTGGAGCCCGGCGAAGAAATGACGGTCGACGAAATGCTGAAGGGCATCGCCATGGCTTCCGGCAACGATGCATCTGTAGCGATGGCGGAGAAGATCGCCGGCTCGGAGAGCGCTTTTGTCGACATGATGAACAAACGGGCGGAGGAGCTTGGCATGAAAGATACGCATTTTGCCAACTGCAACGGGCTTCCTGCAGAGAACCACTATTCGTCCGCGCATGACATTGCGGTCATGAGCCGCGAGCTGCTAAAGCACCGCCAGATTATCAAATACACCGGCTCCTACCAGGACTACCTTCGCAAGGACACGGAGAAGCCGTTTTGGCTCGTCAATACGAACAAGCTGGTGCGCTTCTATACCGGAGCGGACGGACTGAAGACCGGCTATACGTCGGAGGCCAAATTCTGTCTGTCGGCCACGGCGTCAAGAGACGGGCTGCGGGCGGTCGCCGTCGTCCTGGGAGAGCCCAATACGAAGACGCGCAACAGCGAGGTCTCGGGGATGTTCGATTTCCTGTTCTCGCAGTATAAGGTCCATACGATCCACAAGGCCGGGGATACGCTGGGCACCCTGACGATCGAGAAGGGGGTCAAGGCCGAGCTGCCGATCAAGGCGGAAGAGGACTACACCCTTTTGCTAAAAAAAGGAATTACCCAGGAAGGCGTACGCCATGAAACCGTTATTCTGGACAAAGTCAAAGCCCCGGTGTCCAAAGGGCAGACGATCGGCAAGCTGGTGGTCTACCAGGGCAATGCCACCCTGAAGCAGTATGAGCTGAAGGCGCCCGAGGATATCGCGAAGGCCGGCTGGTGGAAGCTGTTCAAGCGGACGACGGGTTCCATGTTCTCGCGGAACTGACGAAAGGCGCCGCAGAGCCTTAAGCTTTTGGTCCGGACCGGAGGCTTAGGCGGTTTTTGCCGGGTGGCCCCGATCCTTTTGTAGAACGATGAGAGTTTTCTTCTAGTTTTGTCGTGAGGCAGGATTCGCTCTCCACCACGTAGAAAACGTTGTCCTTGAAGACGTTGTCATCAGCCAAGCCGTTTCAAAGCAACGAAGAGGAGAGTGGCGATAATATGAATTCACGTGTGCAAATGGAGCATCACCGGGGTGTGCTCATTGTCCGTCTGACGGGAGAGCTCGATCATCATGCGGCCGATTATGTAAGAATGGATTTGGATGAAGCGATTCTGCGGAGACAGGTGGAGCATCTCGTCCTGAGCCTGAAGGATCTCCAGTTTATGGACAGCTCGGGGCTGGGCGTTATTCTGGGACGGTACAAGCTGATTCATGCAAAAGGTGGGAAAATGGTCATCTGCGCCGCCAACTCGCCGGTCAAGCGGCTCCTGGAAATGTCGGGTCTGCTGAAAATCATGCCGCTGTACGAGAATGAGAGCGCAGCACTTTCGAATCTGGAGGTTGCGTTATGACACAGGAACAAGCGAAAAATTTCATGAGCGTCCAGTTTGCGGCGCTGTCGGAAAATGAATCGTTCGCCCGCGTCGTCGTAGCGGCCTTCGTCTCCCGGCTTGACCCGACCCTCGATGAGCTGAATGATCTGAAGACGGTTGTGTCGGAAGCGGTCACCAACTGCATTATCCACGGCTATGACAGCGATCCATCGGGCATTGTCTACATCTCCGCCAAGATCGAAGGCGAGACGGTGCATCTCCTGATCGAGGACAAAGGCAAGGGCATCGAAGATCTGGAGCTGGCCCAGCAGCCGCTCTACACCTCCAAGCCTGAGCTGGAGCGTTCGGGCATGGGATTTACCATTATGGAGAATTTCATGGACGAATTAGATGTGACCTCCGAGCCGGGCCGCGGAACCTCGATCCGGATGAAGAAGACGATCGTCTCAAAAAAAGCTTTGTATAATTAGGGGATGGAGCCATGGATGCAGAGTCAAAAAAAGCTCCGCCGACCTATTTGGACGATGCGGAGGTCAAACGGCTGATCGCGCTCAGCCAGGCCGGCGACACAACCGCCCGCGACACGCTGGTAGGCTGCAATATCCGGCTTGTCTGGTCGGTGGTGCAGCGGTTTATGAACCGGGGATATGAGCCTGATGATCTGTTCCAGATCGGCTGTATCGGTCTGCTGAAGTCCGTGGACAAGTTCGATCTGAGCTATGACGTCAAGTTCTCCACCTATGCCGTGCCGATGATTATCGGCGAGATCCAGCGTTTCCTGCGAGACGACGGCACCCTAAAGGTCAGCCGCTCCCTCAAGGAAATGGCCAACAAGGTGCGCAAAATGAAGGACGAAATGTCCAAAACGCTCGACCGTCTGCCGACCATCGGCGAGGTGGCGGACGCGCTCGGCGTCACGCCCGAGGAAATTGTCTTCGCCCAGGAGGCGAACAAGCCGCCGACGTCGATTCACGAGACCGTGTTCGAGAATGACGGCGATCCGATTACCCTGATCGATCAGATTGCGGACGAGTCCCAAGAGAAATGGTTCGACAAGCTCGCGCTAAGCGAAGCCATCGGCTCCCTGACCGAGCGTGAGCGGCTGATCGTCTACCTGCGCTATTACCGCGACCAGACCCAGTCCGAGGTCGCGAGTCGTCTCGGCATTTCCCAGGTCCAGGTGTCGCGGCTGGAGAAGAAGATTTTGCAGAACATCAAGGAGCAGATTGCGCAGTGAAGCCCTGGCTCCCTAGTCGAGACGCATGACCTATCGTGACTGCATAGCAATAACAACCCGTAAAAGGAACCCAATGGCTGCCTTTTACGGGTTTTGTTTTTCCTGCCGCCATCCTTCTTTCAGCCACATGGAGAGCTCGGTAAGGAACCGTTGATCCATCCGGCGATTTTTGTGATTACCGCTTTTCCAGATTGTTTCGAGTTCCTATACTGAGGGAAACCCAACGTCCAATTAAGCTCTAACGGGCAGGATAGTTTAATAGTTTCTCGAATGTTTTATCAGTTGGATAATTTAATAAACTTTATGAATATAATGTTGTCTGAATGATACGCAAATCTTATATGTGAGGGTGATTCGTGTGAAGCAAGGACTTATTGTGTTCTTGAACGGAACTTCAAGTTCCGGAAAGACTAGTATTTCAATGGAACTGAAAAATCAGAAAGAGATTCCTTTTCATCATTTATCCATAGATGCTTTTTTTGGTAATTACAATGATTTTATTGATAATAATTTTCCGGATATTGAACCTACAAGAGAAGTAGATGATGTCGGAAAAATCCTTTTTGATCCCATAATCTCAGTGTATTATGCAACAATTAAGTTGTTTTCAGAAATGGGTTTAAATGTAATCGTCGATACCGTAATCGACAATGACAAGCGGTTTAATGATTACCTTGATCTATTGTTCGATCATCCAACATTGTTTGTAGGCGTATTATGCTCGAAAGAAGAACTCACAAGAAGAGAGCAAATCAGAGGAGATCGACAGATTGGACTAGCGAATTCCCAATACGACCAAATATATTCCTTTAAAGAATATGACCTTAAAGTAAATACTGAAGAGTTGAGTCCAACAGAATGTGCCGAAACAATACTAGGCTTTATTAAATCCGATCAGGATTACTCTGCATTTAAGAAATTAATGAAAAGAGAGATTAGTGTTTCATAGGAGGGAATCCATCAGATAACTACATATTCAAGCATTGGAACTATTGCCCCTCGGTCTACCCGACGGATTTCGGAATTCTAACGGGAAACATTAGCAATAAACCAACGGTAGTCTAGGACTTATTTTCCAGTTCAATACTGCCGTTGATCAGTCTCCATCTTTCTTCAGTAAGGGAGGTAATTTATGAAAAGAATTAGCATCCTTTCAATTTCACTGATAATTTTGTTGATTTTAATATTTGTATTATTCAGACCAAAGCAAGAGATCGTTAGCGTTAGCCTTGTTTCCGAAACAAAGGAAATCACTTACACTGACACTGAAAGTATTCAAATATTCGAAGATGCTATAAGAACTGTAAAAAAAGTACACGGGGCTGTTGATGTGGGTCCACCAACTTATCGAATGACTGTTACTTACGCTGATTCTGAGGTTGTCGAATTCATCCTTTATATGGATTTTAAAACTAAAAATGGCTTCCTGATTAATGATAGCAATAGCGAAAAGATGCTGGATTTAAAAGATCAGAATTCTGAAAAGCTAGCTGATCTGTTAAGTAAAGTAAAGAGAGAAACGGTAAAGAAGTGAGGTTGATTCTTACATTAGGAAGGGAAGTAATTTTGAGAAAGTATATTAATGCAACACTCCTTATTTTATTAATTATGTCTATATTTATTAATGTTTCTATGTTGTATAAAGATTACAAGTCGACTCCAGGTAAAGGGGAAGTCAAAGGTTCATATGAGTTGTTTATGGTAGACGTCCGTGCTGTACAATCAGGCCTTAATATTTATTTAGGTGAAACGGATCAAAAGAAGAAACAACTTGCTCTGTACGACGTGTTAAGTTTTACTTACAAGATGGATTCTGAATTAAAACTACTAGATTTAAAGTCTAAACAAATATATAACAGAGGTTTAACCCCTCTTCCAAGTTACACTGCAGATTTTGTGACCACTTCTTCACGATTATTTAGTAGTTATTTAGTGGAAGGTAAGGATTTAACCGATGTTGCAAAAAAATTAAAGTCCTACATTGATGATTTAATTAAGATACTGGATGGTACATCCATGCAAGACAAGAAATCTTCCAAGGAAGTTTTCGAAAAAATTGATAATTACTCTAAAAAACACAGTCCGATGTATTAGTTCGACTTTCGACATGTGGTACTTACGATTGCCGTGAGAATAAGCAGCCCGACCACCCGGCGTAGGAAACAAACAAGTTCCGGATCTGTGGTTTTTCCTCCGATTCGACAAGTTTTTCATTCTGATGTCAGGCATTCAAAACAGACTTCATGGTATGATGTAGGGGAAAATATAAACAGGATGGAGTGTGGTTACATGCAAGAGGAACTGGCAAAGGCGTTAAACGACCAAATGAATTTCGAGTTTTATTCGGCGCATGTGTATTTGGCGATGGCGGCGTATTGTTCGGGCGAGAGTCTGGACGGATTCGCGAACTTTTTTCTGATTCAGGCGGAAGAGGAACGTTTCCATGCCATGAAGATCTACAAATTCCTGAACGACCGGGATCACCGGGCTACGCTGGCGGCACTGCCGGAGCCGAAAAATGAGTATGCTTCAGTTCTGGAAGCTTTTGAGGCGAGTTACGCTCATGAGCAGAAGAACACCAGCAAATTCTATCATCTGGCCGATTTGGCGCTCGATGCACGTGAGCATGCCACAATTTATTTTCTGAAATGGTTCATTGACGAGCAGGTTGAGGAAGAGGCGTTGTTCAGCAGCATTATCCAAAAGCTGAAGCGGATCGAGAACGACAGCAACGCGTTCTTTATGCTGGATGCGGAATTTGCAGCCCGCACGTTTACGCCTCCGGCCGAGTAAGCCGGCGGCTCTAAGCTTCTGAGAGAGATACATACAGCAGGAAATCAAGTCCGGGCGGGATCGCCCGGGCTTTTGTATTGCCAAAGGGAGCCGGATCGGATACAATTCAAATGAGAATGATTATCAATTATGCGAATAGGATATCGACCTAGACGTCCGATCTGGAGGAGAACAATGAGCGGTCAACCGGAATTATTTGATGTGACGATTATCGGCGGAGGCCCTACCGGAATGTATACAGCTTTTTACAGCGGCATGCGGGATTTGAAGACCAAGCTGATCGACGCCAATCCGGAGCTGGGCGGGAAAATGCTGATTTATCCGAAAAAAATCATCTGGGACGTGGGCGGTGTCACGCCAATTCTGTGCAGGCAGTTAATCGACCAGTTGAAGCGGCAGGCGCTTACTTTTGACCCGGCGATTTTTCTGGGTGAGCAGGTGGTCTCTATGGACCGGCAAAAAGATGGAACCTATACGCTGACTACTGCTGCGGGAAATCAACACTGGACCCGAACCGTCATTCTGGCGATCGGCTACGGTATTCTTAAAATGGCGAAGCTGGAGATCAAAGGGGCGGACCGGTATGAAATATCGAATCTGCATTATACCGTCCAAGAATTGGAGCCATTTCGCGGCAAAAAAGTGCTGATATCCGGCGGCGGCGACTCTGCAGTGGATTGGGCGAACGCGCTGGAGCCTGTCGCAGCGAAGGTTACCGTAGTGCATCGGCGGGAGGAGTTTGGCGGCCATGAGAAAAATATTGCGCTGATGAAGTCGTCCTCCGTTCGTGTGCGCACCCCCTTCACGGTCAGCCAACTGCACAGCAGCGGCGGTGAACAAATAGAGGAAGTTACCATCTGCCATACGGAGACCGGGGAAACGGAGCGTTTGGCGGTGGATGCCGTTATCATCAATCATGGCATGAGATCCGATTTCGGACCTGTAAGAGAGTGGGGGCTCGATATGGGAGAGTGGAGCGCCAATGTCAGCGAGAAGCTGGAGACGAATCTGCCCGGCGTGTTCGCAGCCGGAGATTTCGTGAACTATGGCAGCAAGGTAAGGCTGATTGCCGGCGCTTTTATGGACGCGGTATTGGCCGTTAACAGCGCCAAGCTGTATCTGGACCCAGAGGCTCCGAAGACCGCCTACGTTTCCTCGCATAACGAACGCTTCAAGGAGAAGAACAAGGCGCTGGGAACACTTGAATCATAAGCTTGGACACCAACGGTTGGTTACGAAAGGCTGCACCTGTTTTGACCCGGGGCAGTCTTTACTGTCTTAGGAAAATAAAGTATTAGACATTCATGCCGCTAACGTGGCACCATCAGATGATGAAATAGAGTTATTTCAGGATAGACTGTCGTTGCTTCATTAAGCTAACTGGCAGTTTAGTTAAAAAAGAGATGTTAAATTTTCCAGAAAGGGCGCTTTAGTTGAAGAGCAGGGATTGTTGCCGCAACTCATTTTCTTTTTCAACAAACGGGTTAGTCAAATAAGAAATAGTATAAGAATATTATTAGTAGGCGATACCTACACGTGATTTTATATAATCACTAGATTTTATCTGGCTAAATGTAAATTCTGCTGTATCCGGCACGGATATTTCAACTCCACCCTCAGGAAAAAAATTACGGTCTACACGATATTTACCTATACTTTCTCCATCAGGCAAATACGTAGGACAGACAATAGTCCATTCTAGTGTTGATTGTTTAAGCATATCGTAAACTTTATGATGTTCTTTCGCTGCACGGACTGATTTGCGCTTTGATTCACTTGACTGATAACGCAGTAAATTTGGGGTGGTTCTACTTTGCAGGATACCTGCAGTCCCTATAGTTATAATTCGTTGTATACCTTCGTTTTCCATTGCTTCGATAATTAGTGGCATACTTTCTGTTAGAGTGGTTGTCCCATCAGTATTTAGTGCACTAATAACTACATCGATCCCACGCATTGCACGTACGATATCATCTTTATTTAAAACATTACCTTGAAGAATAGATAAATTTTTATTATTTATTTGAATCTTTTCTGGAGTGCGAGCTAATACAGTAACATGATGTCTGTCATGAAGGGCATAAGTAACTATTTGACTTCCAACTCGTCCAGTTGCACCTAAAATTAAAATATTCATAAGAACGAACCTCCTTTTGCGAATAAAAGTTATTATATCGTCTTTTTCAACTAACGGGAAACGCTAGTTCACTACAGCAGGCAGATTAAACCTCTCCTTAGAAGCAAACTAGATTTAATAGCTTCTAAAGGGAGGTTTTGTTATGAACTTAAGTGAGTTATGGAGTTTGTAGGAGGCTGACAAACGCATTCAAGGGTTCAGTCCTAAAAACAAAACGAATGGCTATACCTACGATTAGATGGGCATTAAAACGGCTTGCAGATCGGGGAGAAATTGAAGCGAATGTATTCCCGCATCGCTTTCGACATACTTATGCATGCCAACTCCTTGATAATGGTGCCCCATTGGATTTCATCCAAGGAATGCTCGGTCATGAGAAGGCATCGACTACTCAAGTGTACGCACAGCTCCGCGGCGAACGTCGGAGAGAACTCTATCGACGATTTTTTTAGTTTGTATTGGCGGCGGATCAGCCTTTAGAATCCGTCGCTATTTAACTAAAGGGCAGTTTAACGTGGAAACATATTTCACATACTTAAATTCCAGTTTATGGTAATGTAGAGTTAAATTTATGAAAAGTGTACAAGAGATGCAAGCAAAATGGTTGAAGAACCGTTCATCTTTCTAACGTGTATAATATGTTTTCGTTAAGAATGGATGAATGTAAATAATACATATGGAGGTAATTAAGTTTGAGTACTCACTACTATCTCAGTTGGTTTAATAATTTTTTTCCAGAGAAGCTGGTCCATTGTTTGCATGAGGATATACAAGACAGAAAATCGCTTGTTATGATTAGCGCTACACCGTCTGGTTATACAGGTGAGAAAATTAACATTGATGATGTTTCTGAATGGACATGGTTGAATCAGGCTAACATTATTTTTAATGAATATCATTTCATTGATTACCGCATGCAGAAGGAAGATGCCCAGCGATTCATTCAAAACGCTTCTGTCATTTTTTTATGCGGTGGAGATCCTGTTTTGCAGAACGATTTTTTGGCGGAATATGAATTATCGGATGTTATTAAGAACAGCAATGCCGTTATAATGGGTGCCAGCGCCGGTGCGATAAACATGGCTGCAAAATGGTTAAGCTTGATAAACACTGGCTATGAAGTTGAAACAAGTAATATTTATGATGGTATTGGCTTTGATCATTTTGCCTATGAATCTCATTCTAAACGTGACTACGCCACGTTTGTTCAAGGCTACCTGTTCCCCTTGTCTGAAGAGATTGATGTTTATGCGGCAGAACAGGAGAGTGCAATGCGTGTAAAGGACTGCAAAATAGAAATAATGGGTCCTGTATATTTAATTTCCCACTCAAAGATTCAGAAATTGGTTGAGACGCTCTAATTAGGCTTACAGCGAATCATCTCAGGTTTTTAATATCCCCAGGACTTATTGTTGGGCAGAAATGATAAATTTTTTAGACCGCCTTCAATGGCGGTCTTTCTATGTCCGGCAGATGCTAGCTGCTCATTTTATTGAACTCCCTCGAAATGATTCAGTTTCCTCACTCAGACTCATGAATTCGCAGGATTTCACCCTTAAGTAAGAGTGAGAGAAGAAGATACATAGAGGAGGTTTGCTCGAAGGGGCGTATTCATCTTTCCAAGAAAGCAAAGCTTTGACGTTCTCCATGACGAATTGCATCCGTCTGCGCTGCATGCGATTAACGCACCAAGGCGCGTGATTTAGAAAATTGGTGATGCTACTCAGATGACAGCCTTGTCTTGCAGCGTTTCGGATCTGCGTAATGTTCTTGCGTCCAGCGCAAAGAATGATGCCGTGAACGAGCGTAAACAAGTGATTCCGCTGCGGCTTAGATAACTCCAATTTCAAAGCCAAAATAAACTTGACGATCGGCAGGTAGAGGGATACCATGGAGTTAGGACATCTCCTTTATCTGGAAATTGTGGCGTCGTTACCAACAATTTCTTCGTCAAAGGCGGATGTCCTCTTTATGTTTACTCATTCGATGAAGATTCTAAATTCCTGGCATTAACTCGGCTTTGTCGACAACAAGATTTTTACAACACTCAAGTTACTTTATTGTGCTAAGATTCATATAGATGAAGGGAAGGGGACAGCATGAAACAAAAAACCGGCGTTATTAAATTTGGCGGGATTACATTGATCATTTCTGGCATTCTCTTTTTTGCACAGTATCTATTTGTTCTGCCCATATTCAGTCCCCCGCTAGCGGATGCGAATCTGATGACATGGCTGCAGGACTGGCGCTTCAATTTCGCAATGGCAGATGAATTGCTTATCTTTGCCACATTATGTTTGATACCTTCAATTGCTGCATTATACAGGATATTGGTGAAGGTAGATAAAATCAAAACATTGTTGGGTTGTAGTCTTTTGGCTGTCGTCATACCAATCAATGTATTCTTGGTAATTATCTTAGGGCGATTGGCCTATCCAGTGTATGATATGGAACTTTCACCTACTATCTACAAGTTGGTACTCAGCACATACTATGGAGGCACGCACTGTGTAGCCATCATACTGAGTATGGCTACCATCATACTGTGTCTCGTAATAAGAAAAAGTGTAATTGGCAAGTCTATAGGTTATTTAGGATTTGTGGTAGGAATCTTGGACTTTATCGGCTCCTATCCCTGGTTGATTGGAACCGCAGTGCTATTTGTTTCTCAACTGTTCTTCTCAGCATGGTTTGTCATACTCGGCATGAGGATGCTGAGCAGATCAGAAGAAGTAGTAGCATTAGATTGTAATAACTAACTATTTTGGTTATTTTCCCGGATATTTTTTGTCCCTCATATAGAATCATGCCATGCATCAGAGAGACGATTACGCTGGGGAACCTTAATTGAAGTGCAAGAATGAACTTGTCGAGCGGCATATACAGGGTTACCATGATAGTGGACATCTTTTACGCGATCGACAAAGGTTCTTACGGGTTTACAATTGTTTACAATGTTTTACCGCAAAGTTTTTCAAGACTCAAGTACTTTATTTTCTTTTAACATTTACCGCGTATTCACCGGCTTCACTCAAATTTTCTTCATGCAATATGCTGGCGTAAAGTCAAAATAAATCTCCATATAAACCCAAATAAAGCGTTTACATCATTTTGCCGATATGCTATGATCGAATAGGCATTGGGATGCAAACGTTCGTTAAAGCGATCTGCTGTTGGATTTGGAAAACGACTCAAAGCGATGGGAAATGAACTTGAGTTTGATGATCTGAAGAGGGCAGCGGTTTTTTTATGAGCTTTGTGCAAACGTTAGCACAATGTTCGAACTTTATTATTTCGGAGGTGGTTTGAGCTTTATGTCAACGTCGTATGGAAAAAAACGCTGGCGCTGGCTGTCTGTTGTAACCGCTATCATAATGATTCTGCAGTTAGCCTCGGGGCTGGTTCCGGCCGCGGCATATGCCGATTCGGAGACGCTGGCCGCTGACCCTTTGATTGATCAGCCGGGCGGGTCGACCAAATGGATCGTTGTCGGCATCAAGGATTGGAACAACAGCAACGAAGAGATGCAGATGAAGCATCTGGCAGGGGGCTTTTATGCGTATTCGATCGTGCTGCCGGCCGGTCATTACGAGTTCAAGCTGGTCAGATCGGGTACCTGGACCGGATTTGACAATGCGGGAAACAATTTTGCCTTTGATTTGAGCACTTCCGCCAAGGTCAATTTCTACATAAACGAGGAACTGAACGAGGCGCGGATCAGCCTGCCGAACGTGCAGGGAATTGAGCAGTACACACCGGTTCTGCCTGAGGCGAAATGGCCAAGACTGGTCGGCGATTTGCAGTCTGTCTTCGGGGAAGCGGAATGGTCGCCGGGAGGAAGCCGGCAGTTTTTCGTCGATTATAACTTCGATAATACGGTCTACAAAATCCAGCGGACCCTGCCCGTGGGAAACTATCAGGCGAAGGTCATTTTCGGCACCGACTGGAGCAGCGATGAAAATTACGGAGACAACGGCCAGAATCTGGCGATCAATGTGCTTGATCCGGTCAACGTAACTTTTTCTATTGATTACAGTTCCGGCAGTAAGAATCTCACCCATGATTACGTCCCGAAGAACTCCAGCTTCGACGGCAAAATCGATAAAGGCTCCGTTTCTTTCGACAGCCGCTCGATTACTTACAAGAAGCCTTTTGGAGCGATCAAAGCGGGGCAGGAGGATGTAATGCTGCGCATTGCCGCCCAGAAGGGCGACGTGCAGCTCGCCAAAGTCGAACTGACGAACCCGGATTCGCTGTCCAAGGATTTCACGATGAACCGGGTGACTTCGGTAGGCAGCAAGGATTATTTTGAAGTGACGATTCCAGGAAGCCAGTTCTCCAAAATCGGCATCTGGGGCTATAAATTCATATTGGTGGACGGAACGGCGAAGGTCGAGTACGGCGACGACACTACCAGAGGCGGAAGCGGCAGCGTCAGCGACGAAGGCGCGGTGCCGTACGACCTGACCGTGTACGATCCGGGTTACAAGACGCCGGACTGGATGAAGCATGCGGTCGTTTATCAGATTTTTCCGGACCGTTTCTTTGACGGGGACAAGAACAATAACCGCGCCAAGACGGAGGACGGATACCGCGGCGCGAATTCCGGTCAATATGCGACGGATAAAGGCGGACAGAAGCTGCAGTATTTTGACGGCGGAGTAACAAATGATCCAACCCCGGATCAGGTGTGGGGAACCTGGGGCGATGTGCCCGAGAACCCGGACCGCACAACTGCCGAGAATCAGCCGTACTATCCGGGCGCCAAGACGGACGGAGCATGGACGAACGAATTTTACGGCGGTGATATTCAGGGCATTCAGGATAAGCTCGGCTATCTGAAATCGCTGGGCATCAACACCTTGTACCTGAATCCGGTAGCCTGGGCGGCCTCCAATCATAAATACGACGCCACCGATTACGGGCATCTTGATCCGATGTTCGGCAAGCCGGTATACCGCACCCCCGGCGATCCGTCATCGGGGCTTGATTACACTGCTACGCGGGCGGAATCCGACAGGGTATATCAGGCCTTTGCCAAAGCGGCCCGCGAGCTGGGCATGCATATCATTAACGACGGCGTGTTCAACCATGTCGGTGACGATTCGATTTATTTTGACCGGTATAGTAAATACCCCGAGATCGGCGCTTACGAGTACTGGGCCAAAGTCTACGACAAAATGAACGCGGACAACTTGTCCCAAGCAGATGCCGAAGAGGCGGTGCGCACGGAGTTCACGAGCAAGATCAATCCGATGACAGGAGCGCATTATAAATATCCGGACGATTTTACGTATACAACATGGTTCACGATCACGAGTGAAAAGGTCAAGAACCGCGATGACAACAACATGCATTACAAGTACGACGCCTGGTGGGGATATGACTCGCTGCCGGCGATGGATGCGAAAGATCCGCAGACGGCGGCAACGGATTTTTTTCCTGCAGATTCGCAAGCAATTGATGGACAGAATGAATGGAACAATATCGGCTACCGGGAGGCGGTCATTGGGCATGATCTTGGCGGGCTGAGTGAAGCGGGCGCCCAGAAGGCGATGGAATCCGCCAACTCGCAGAGATGGATGTGGATGGGCTCGAGCGGCTGGCGGCTGGACGTGGCTCCCGACGTATCAAGCAGCACGTGGCGGAAATTCCGCGAAGCGGTCAAATCCGTGGAAGGAAAAACCGACGCCAACGGAAATCCGATCGAGAATCCGGTTATTCTGGGTGAAGAATGGGGCGTGGCGACACGCTACCTGCTGGGCGACCAGTTCGACTCGGTGATGAATTACCGTTTCCGCGGCGCGGTTCAGAGCTATATGATTTCCGGTGACGCGAATACGCTGAACCAGTCACTGGAATCGATTCGCGAGGATTACCCGAAGGAAGCATGGCAGGCAATGCTGAATCTGGTCGATTCGCATGACACGACCCGCTCGATTACCAAATATGATCATCCCGACTATGAGGAGGAGCATTTAGTCATTGCAGATGACGCTTCCGACCGAGCGCTTAAGCTGCAGGCCTTGACGGCGATTCTGCAAATGGGGTATCCCGGCGCTCCAACCATTTACTACGGGGATGAAGTCGGCGTGACGGGTACGAAAGACCCCGATTCCAGACGGACTTTTCCTTGGGAGAGAATTATTGCGGGCGGCGGTGAATACAGTGCGACGGGCAAATATGCGGAGCTGTTCCAGACCTATCAGTCTGCGGCCAAAGTCCGGAACGACAATGAGGTCTTCCGTACCGGCGATCTGAAGGTGGCTTACGCAAGCGGAGACGTTATCGTCTACGCCCGCAAAAACGACACCAAAGGCGGACTGGTCGCTATCAACCGCGGCACCGAAGCCCAAACGGTGAACGCCGATGTGACCGGATTTCTTCCGGACGGCTTGACACTGGCAGACCAGCTAGGCAGTGACGCTACCGGTACGGTGACTGGCGGCAAGATCAGCCTGACGATCCCGGCGCTCTCCGGCATGATGATGCTGTCGACGGGCGAGCTGTCGGTTGTGCCCCAGGTGACGGGACTCCACGCCGCCGGCGGGGACGGCAATGTAGCCCTGTCCTGGAACGCCACGGACGGTGCCGACAGCTATGTAATCTACCGGGCCGCGATTGAGGGCGGCGATTTGCAGAAGGTGGGCGAGAGCAATACGCCAAGCTTCACCGACAGCAGCGTAACCAATGGCAGCAAGTACTATTACACGGTGACGGCCATAGCGGGTGCCAATGAGAGCGAGCCGTGCGACATGGCTTCGGCAACGCCTGCTTTTGTCATCGATTCAGTGACGATCGTGCAAAAAGCTGAGGATATGACTGTCGGTGTCGGCAAGGCCACCTATGAAATCCAGGCGGAAATCCGCATTCCCGGATTGACGGATGTGCCTTCGAGTGTGTATCAAGAGCCGGAGGGTGTGATCGCCAAGCTGATCTATTATCCGAGCGCGGGCTCGCCGGATCAGGCACTGGAGACAAAGCTCCGGTATAAAACGGACAATGAGACAAACGGCTCCAAGATTTATTGGGCGGCTTTTGAGCCGATATTCGCTGGCAGCTATACGTATTTGGCCCAGGTGTCCACCGATAACGGCGAAAGCTTCGTTTCCTCCGCGCCGGAGACGGTGAACGTCTCTTCTGATCCTGCCGATACGGAGCCGCCTTCATCGCCGGTTCTGGCGGATATCCCGGTTGAATCCAATATGACGCATTTAACCTGGACCCTTGACGCGGCAGATGCTTCGGGCATTGAAGTTTACCGGAAGGGAGACGGGCCGGATTACAAGCTGATCGCCTCCCTGGATAAGACGGTACGGGAATACAAGGATTACACGGTCAGCAACGATACGGCTTACACGTACAAAGTTGCGGCCTATGACGCCGCTTACAACCGCTCTTACTCCGAGGAGCAGGCCGTCACACCGAAGCTCGTTATGGTGGATGTCACGCTTCGCCTGCATCTGCCGGATTATACGCCGAGCACGGACACCATTAATATTGCGGGCGACTTCAATGGCTGGAATGCCGGTTCGACTCCGCTGAAGGTGCCGAGCGGCGCGACCGACCGAAGCGTGGTCGAATACAATTTCAAGATGATGGCTGGAAAGTCCATCCAGTATAAATATACGCGAGGCAGCTGGGAGACCGAGGCCTTCACCAGCCATACGCGTACAGCCAATGACACGACGGATATGGGCAACTGGGCTTACAGTTCAACCGACACGAATATGAGGCTGACGATCGCCAATCAGGGCGGCAGCAAGCAGGTCGTCGACGACTATGTGCTGCGCTGGGTCGATATGCCGATGATCGTCACTCTTCCGCGAACCTCGTATGGCACGGACATTGAGTATGTAACGGGAGACAGTGCCATGAATTTGAAGGCGTTCGTGCCGTATGGCGTAGCCTTTACGATTAACGGGCAGCCGATCCCGGAAGGCGTGATGGACACTCACGGTAACGTTCTGCTGAGCGGAATCCCGATTGCGCCGGGTGTGAACAAGTTCGTGCTTCATATCGAGCCGACTGCCGAAACGCTGGCCCTGCCTTGGTATACGGATAAGGGACGCGCCGGTCAAGCTACCAAAACATTGACGATTACCGTCACAAGAACCGGAACCGATGACGGCAGCGGCGGCGGACCGGTGAAGCCGACGCTATCCGGATTGTCTGCTGCAGCTCCGGCTTCCAGCCTGACCGTGGGCGACACATGGAGCACATCCGTTCAGGCACTGTACAGCGACAACAGCAAAGTGGATGTCACTTCGCAAGCGTCGTTTGAATCGTCGCAGCCGGAGATCGCAAGTGTCAGCGGACAGGGTGTCGTTGCGGCATTGGCGGAAGGCAGCGCGGTGATTACCGTCCGCTACGGCGGATTGTCGAAGTCGTTTACGGTGCAGATCGTCAAGAAACTGGACGTTCCAGACAACAACAAGCCCGCGCAGTTAATCGCCAGCGCACCCGCTTCAAGCCTGAAGGCAGGCGATACATGGAGTACCGTTGTTCAAGCTGTATACAGCGATGGCCGCAAGGTTGACGTAACTTTACTGTCCGCGTTCGAGTCGAGCTGGCCGGAGATTGCAAGCGTAGAAGCCGGCGGTCTGATTAAAGCTATTTCGCCGGGGACTGCTGCGATTACCGTCCGTTATGACGGACTTATTACGAGCTTTGATGTTCAGGTGGTATCGCAGAGCACCTCGGACGGAACCGGGGGCAACGGCGGAAACGGCGGAAACGGCGGAACCGGCAGCGGAAGCGGTGGCGCGGGAACCGGTCAAACCCCGCCAGCCGGAACCCAGACGGTGACAGCAGATCAGCTGAAACCGGACAGCAATGGCGCTGCGTCGATTACTCTGGACCGTGGCGTTCAGCAGCTCGTGCTGCCCGTTCAATCCGGATCGGCCGGAGGCGTGGACCGCATTGAAATCAAGGGAGAACAAGTGTCGCTGACGATTCCGGCGGCGGTGCTGCAATCCCTGGCCGCTCTTCTGCCGGCCGAGCAGCTGAGCGGGGCGCATCTTGCGCTGAACGTCAGCAAGCTGGACCAGGCCGCCAAGGAAGGGGCGATCAAGCAGCTTTCGCTGCCAACCGGGACCGCTATAGGCTTGGCGAGCGAGGTGTACGATTTCTCCCTTCAGGCGGTAACGAAGGATGGAAAGGCCATCAGCCTCTCTGCGTTCCCGAAACCGGTGGAGCTTGTCTTCCACACGGACGCAAAAGCCGATCCACAGCTTACCGGTGTATACTACCTCAATAACGCTGGTATCGCGGAGTATATTGGAGGAGAGTGGAACGGCGGCCTTCTCAAGGCAAAGGTGACCCACTTCAGCCGTTATGCAGCGATGGAGTACGTGAAGACTTACAGCGATGTTCCCGCCGGACATTGGGCGAATCGGGCAGTTACCGTGCTGAGCGCGAAGCATATCGTGAATGGCGTAAACGGCGGCGTATTTGCCCCCAACCAGCCGGTTACGCGCGCGGAGTTCGCAGCAATGCTCGTTCGTTCGCTGGGTCTGACCGCTAAGGGTAAGGCTCCGTTCAAGGATGTGACCGGCAAGGAATGGTACTCTGGTTCCATCGCGGCCGCTTATGAAAGCGGAATTGTCAAGGGCGCAAGCGCCGGAGCCTTCAACCCGCAGCAGCGAATAACGCGCGAAGAGATGGCGTCCATGATCATCCGGGCCTATCGGGTGAAGACGGGCCAAGCGGCGGACAGTTCGGCAAAAGCTTCTTTCGCAGATGCTTCAAGCATCAGCGGTTGGGCGCAGAACGATGTGTCCGCAGCCGTTTCGCTCGGCCTCTTGAAAGGCAAGGACGGCGGCCGGTTCATGCCGAAAGCCAATACGACCCGCGCGGAGTCCGCGCAGGCGCTGTATAATCTGGTTTCGAAATATTAAAGTACAGCCAACAAGAAGCAACAGTTATTCTAGCCCCAAGCATCCGCTTGGGGCTATTCGATTTGCCGAAGAAGGGTAAGGGGGTTAAGTTCCCCGTTTTTTGCGGTTCCTCTACTTTTCACGAAGGGTATTCTTCCAATTTGGCGGTAGCTCAAAGTCTTTTATGTGGTTATATTTTATCAACTTAACGGTAGGTCCCGCAGATATTTCAAACGTAATACGATCCATACCTACTGAAATATGTGGTCCTACAACAGGCGTCACTTCCACCGTTAATAAAAACATGAAACCCCGAAATCCATTTTTTCGTTCGATCTGAATCACATCTATTTGATACGGATAAACCAAGGGCGGCTCTTTTAAATATTTTAAGTAATAATTGCTGACTGCGTCTTGAATCGCTGGAGTTAGTAAGAGCATAAGCATGTCTTGTATTTGGAGTTCTGTAGAATCTTGCTTAGGATTGTGCATTCCCGAATATGCTTTTGATTCCAGGGGACTTATGATTAGTATCAGTGACAGTAGCAAAAGGACAATTCTTAGTTTTATTTTCATGTCTGTTATCCCATTATTTTTTCTTGTTAAGTTTCCCTGAATTGTGATGAAAAATGCACGCCGAATGCCATGGGGATTAGGTTAAAATAGATTACTCAGGTAATATTTAAAAGGAGTAACAGAGATTATGAAAAAGCGAATCCTTATAACACTTTTGAGTATAATTATTCAAAGTATGGTAATAATTATGCTAATCATCATAGATACTACACCATTTGTTGATGGTTTGATTGTTACATCTGCGATGTTATATGCTCCTATAGGTTCACTAGCTTTTGCGGGTATCATAATAACTCTTGTCAGGGAAAAAAAATCTCAATTGCATCTTTTATTCTTATTACCATTGTGTTCTATTTTTTTAATCGCACAGCTACAACCCTATTATAAATATTTAGATCACCGGAAAACTGAATATGAAGACTTGCTATCGACCAAATATTCTGTTCGTAAAGGTTACAATGACTTTTATCCCGTTTGGAGATCAACTAAAAACCTTAGTCCTGAGAGCGAAAACAAATTAACTTCATTATTAAATAAGCATATGTCTAAGGAGCAAGTGATAAGTCGATTACAACTGGATGAAGTTGAACCCATTGTTTGGATAGAGGTACTAAACCCTTCCCTTTTTGTGGGGAGTACATCAGAATTCGCTTTTTATAATATTCAAGATGAGAAACTATCAAATTTTATTAGTGAAAGTGATATTTTAAATGCACTTTTAAAGCATGGTTATAACAGAGTATATTTTTCAAAAAAGGATGATGTAATATATAGCATCTTTATTAATGAGATTAAGAATGAAAAAAACAAAGTCAACATTATTAAATCAAACGAAAAATTGATTATCGAATAATTAATAACGACATATAACGGTATATCGGTACGGAATACTTTAGTGAAATAGCGCAGCGGCAGTCTAGGACTTTATTTTCTCGTCCCGGGCTGCCGCTGTCTCTTTTCTTAAGATTAGTTAATCCAATCAACCATGATTTTTCCTCAGGGTCAAGCACTACAGATCCTTCCGGCCGAACGCCCGGCACCCCAGAAAGAGCAGAACCGCCGCATACCCCACCGTATACAGGAGGAAGGCATTCGAAGGAACACTCGAAATGGAAAAGGGTCCCATGTCAGCTATCGCCAACCCGGCCCAATCAGCTCCCCCCATAAGCTCGAAGAGGCTTCTTCGGTAGACCGAGTCCGTGGGCAGGAGCAGCCCGGTTAGTAGGAAGAATTTTTCCAATGCGGGGTGGGCCCCTCCATAGCTCGCTACCCCTTCAACCAGCCCGCTGAAGAGGGCAAATCCGTACAGCAGGGCGGAGAAGATGCCGTTCCCCAGCATCGGCAGATAGACCGAACCCAGCATGGTAATCGTGAGGAGAAGGAGCGGCATCCAGAGGAATAGCCCTAAGCCTCGTAGCATCTCATCCGCCAGTATGGGAAACCCGGCCTGGATGTGGATGGTCCAGACCACGGAAACGAACAGGGCTGTGCTGTATACGGTGATCCAGACGGCGTGGCCCAGCCATTTGGCTAGATACAGCTTCCAGCGGGGGATGGGGCGGGCGGCGACGGCCAGCAGCAGGCCGTTCTCCTGCTCGCCCGTGACGGTTCCCATGGTTGAGAAGAGCACGAAGAAGGCCGCCAGGAATTGCGAGAAAAAAAGTCCCAGCACCATCAGCACTATGCTGTTCATCAACCGTTCGGCGGGGGAGACCTGGTTCTGTCCGGTCATGCCGGTCAGCTCCCGGACCCCGAAGGCGAACAGGACCAGAAAGATGAAGGTCAGAATTAGCGTGACCAGAAACACTCTCTTTCGGGTGAGCTCCTTGAAGGTGGCAGAAATATACATGGTCATTGCGGGTCACCTCCCTGGCGGGACCCGGCCATCCGGAGGAACCAGGCCTCCAGACTGTTCGGCTCGGGGCCGGATTCGTAGAGCGTCAGGCCGCTCCGGATGAACTGTGAGCACAGGTAGCCGGCCTGTTCCCGGTCCGAAACGCGGGCGGTCAGGAGAGCGTTGCCGTCTTCATCGGCCTCGACCAGGCGCAATTTGGAGGAGAGGGCGCCGCCGACCGCTCCGTTCAGCTCCGCCCAAGTCTCCGGGAGCCAGCCGCCGAGCCGGAAGCGCCAGTTGGCACCGCTGCTCTCGCTATCTCCGGTGCCGCTGAGCAGCTTGTGCAGCGGTCCCGACGCCAGCAGCTCGCCTCCGTACAGGAAGGCGGCTTCATCGCACAGCTCCTCCACATCCTCGAGCAGATGGGTATTGAGGAAAATCGTCACGCCCCTGCCCCGGAGCCGTTTCAGCAGGCTACGGATCTCGTAGCGGCCGACGGGGTCCAGGGCCGAAGCGGGTTCGTCCAGGATGACCAGCTCGGGATCCAGGAGCAGTGCGGCAGCCAGGCCGAGGCGCTGCTGCATTCCCTTGGAGAAGCCGCCGACCCGGCGGTCTGCGGCATCGGAGAGGCCGACCAGCTCCAGGGTGTCCCGGACCCGGCTGCGGAAGGAGGGCGCCCGTGTTTCCTGCGGGCGCAGCCCCCCCAGCTGACCATGGAAGCGGAGCACCTCCGCCGGGGTCAGCCAATCCTGAAAGCGGAACAGCTCGGGCAAATACCCGAGCTTGCGCCGTGCCTCCGGTCGGCCCAGGGGCTGTCCCAGTACGGTGGCCCGCCCGGAGTCGGGGCGGTGGAGGCCGGCCAGCATTTTGACGAAGGTGCTTTTGCCGGCACCGTTGGGTCCCAGCAGGCCGAAGATGCAGCCCTCCGGTACCTGCAGGGTGATACCGCGGCAGCCGCCGCGGCCGTTGTAGGTCTTGGTCAATTCTGCTGTGTCAATCATCATCATGGCTGGACTAGCTCCTCCGCGGCCCGCTGGAAGGCGGATTCCGTAGGAAAATCCTTCGTATCGCCGCTCAGAAGGCTGATCCGGTCCCCACCAAGCCAGAGCAAATAGCGATTCCCGCTGTCCGCGGTCATGACCGCATCATGTCCGCCCAGCTGGAGGTTGGTGGTCACGCCGTCATGGGCCGGAACAGGCAGGGTGCTCCGCCAATCGCCGATGGCGGCCAGCTTGGTCCGCAGGCTGTCCGGCAGCACGGGCAGCCCCAGTACCGCCTCTCGGACGGTCGATGCATCAATGCCTTTCTCCACTGTCAGATCCGGCTTACCGAATTGGAGCAGACGCACATGCTTGCCTGACAAAGTGCCCTCTGTGGTGATGCCGTCCGGGATGTACAGCCTGATGGCTTTGCCGTCCGCTTCGGCGGGCAGGGTGGTAGTGCTGCCCAAACGGGTGAGCAGCCGGTTGACCGCCTTCACATTCAGGTTGAAGGTAAGCGTGGTAGCTGGCTGGTAGGAAGGGGCGGTGGAGTTCCCCAGCTGGAGCAGGGAGGCGCCCATCCGTTTTTCCGCTTCGTCCCAGGTAATGGTACGGGTCTCTCCGCCACTTGACTGGGTCAAGGTGCCGTATTGGGCCAGGTTGAAGCTCCGGTCTCCCTCAGGCGAACCGTGGTCCAGAAGGCCGGAGATGCCCGCCATGTCATCCGCTGAAATCCCGACTCCAACCATGTGCTGGATGCGGAACGTTTGCAGCATGGCGGCCAGCGCCCGATCCCCCAGAGGGGTGGTGAACAGGCCGATGGCCATGACAGCTGCGGCAACGCCGGCGGTCAGTCCCCGAAGCCTGCGCCTGGCCGGTCTCTCCGTCCGCCAGGTGCCGTCCGCCCCGCTAGCCCTAGCCGAGGAGCTTACAGCCCCCATCGCTGGGTCAGCCGAGGACCCCTTTGTAACACGGAATTCTCCTGTCTGCTTCATCTCAACTGCACCATCCTTATCATGATTATCTTGATTTCCTTCCAGTCGTGCCTCGATCCTTGTTTCATCCGAACGCAGGTCTTCCTCAGCCTGCCTCCAAAACGCCGGAACCGGCTCCCCGGCCGTCAACCTCTCAAACCGGTTCAAAGCCTGATCCGTATCAAAAACCGGCTCACCGCCGGTCCGCTTCGTTCCGTCCGCCATCGTACTGCTCCTCCTCCTGCCCGTATTTCTTCTTCAGCCGTGCCTCCGCCCGGGCCAGCAGCGTGCCGACAATCTTCGGTTTGACCTCCAGCCGGACGGCAATCTCCTCGTAGCTGTACCCTTCCTCCCGAAGCAGAAGGGCGGTCCGGTCCCGGTCCGAGAGCTTCTGCAGCACCCGGCGGACCACGTCTTTTTCCCACTCGCGGATGACCTCCGCCTCTCCCGAAGGGGCGGCGCTTTCCGACCAAGCCGCCACGCGGGCGGTTTCTTTTTCCAGTAACGTCTTGCCAGACGACCGTTGTCTCAAATAATCGTAGCCCACCCGGGTCAGCACCCGGTGCAGCCAGGCGCCGACGGCCTCCAGCCGGTCCGGAGGGCTCCGGAAGAGCCGCAGGAACACCTCTTGGGCCAAATCCTCCGCCGCCGCATAATCGCCGGTCAACGCATAGAGCTTCCGCGCCACCCCGGGGTAATGCTCCCGGAACAAGCGCTGGAACAGCTCGGGTACCTGTGTGCCTTCCTCCATGTTGCGGCCGTCCCCCTTTCGTTTATTAGACGGATGCCGGATCGGTTTTGTAGCAGTTGTAAAGGGAAATATCCATTTTGATGCCTGTTTTTTTGCTAGTTTCTCTGCTTCGCCGCACTAGTAAACATGAAGCAGTTAGGTTTTTTTAGCATAGTCGATTAACCCTAACGGGAAGCTCTAACGCGGATTAAATCGTTGATCAAACAAATCAGGTGGTAAGAAAAAAGTCACTGCGCCCGCGATAATGGCGAGCTTTTCTTTTTGTACAGATAAGATAAGTTAGGGCTGAAAAGCACCCGGCAGAGTTTTTCGACCCACTTCATGGAAAAGATAAAGGTTATGACGATGGCAAGCAGAATCAACAGCGTTTGATCCGCCCATGTGTTGATATACCGGTAGATGCCTTGATGATCCATTATTTTAAATACGAAACCGTGCAGCAAAAAGGGATACATCGTCCGAATGCCAGGCTCGCTGATCCGTGTCCGCCCTGTTGGGATTAAGGAGAGAACGCAAAGTGACAAAATGACCGATACTGCTGCTATAGCCACCCTGTATATCCCCGCATACCATTCCGGGCTGCCCAGTTTGGAGTAGCTGTAGCTGCCCCAAAGCCATTCGCAATTGAGGTTCTGGCCATAGCGGAATAGAAGCCCCAGTGTGAGGATCATAATAAACGCAGATGCCATTTTGACCGGCCATTTAAATAAATAACAGAAGTATTTCCGCTTCATATAGTAACCTGCCAGGAAGAATGGAAAGAAGTTGACCGCCCGGAGCGATGACAAATTATACCCCAGTTCCGTTGAAGCGTAGCCGGCCAATACCGCAAGGCAGCTAGCAAACAGGATCGGATACCTTAATTTTGTAAAATACGGCAGGGCGATTTTCCATAAAGTAACCGCAAGCAGGTACCAGGTTATCCAATAGGGCAGAAAGAAGGTGAATTTCAGGTTTGCCCGGCCGTTCAGATAATAATCCAGGAGCGTATACAGCGTTTCAAAAATGATGTACAGAACGAGATAGGGGCTAAGCTTCCCCGATTTCTTGGAAAAGTAACCCGTTATAAAAACAAAAAGCGGGATATGAAAAAAGTAAATGAAGTTGTACAAGGCCTTCGCGGACTCGCTTGTTGAATAAAGGGGTTCGAGTACATGGCCGATGACCACGAACGTAATCAAGACAAACTTCACATTATCGAAATAATGGTCGCGTTGATTAACCTCTGGCATCGTTTTAACTCCTCCAATCGGTTTTATTCACTCATATCCCAATATGCTAACAAACCAAGCTCGCATCCTCATCCTTTATAATCCGCTAGATTTCTGCTTTATCCAGTCTCTCCTAGTCTTAGGGAACCTGAGTGGTCGTATTTTTAGTCTTTCTCCGCGATGATACAGTATCCTTTGCTATGTTATAGGATATATGGATTCACCGGCAAACCCGTAAGCTATAACAGCTAATAGCATGTAAAAATTCCCAGGAAAGTTAAGAGAATTTCTATAGTATAGTGAAAAATAAGCATGCCAAATACCCCCCCCCATTTGGTTTAAAAAGTAAGCAGGGTATAAGTGCAAACGATTTATATCTTGTCAACCATCGTTGAGCTCCCTCGGATAGAGAAAACAAAGAAAGTCCCACCAATCGGTAGGACTTTCTTTATTATACCTTGCTGGCTTCCTTAAAAAATTCTGGGTCAGCGTTTATGTAGTCGTACGACACCCATGCATAATGGGTAAGTCCCAGTAGGTCCGCAACCTGATAGGCGAGATGGGGATCTAAGGAAAATAGTTCCTCAACATCAGCAACTTGAAACAGCGACTCTAGATCACCAGCGGGTTTACCCTGCTCCAGTACAAGGCCTTCAACTACACCCAGGTCAAATTGTTCCATCTGAATCTCGAACTCTTCACCCCAAGAACAGCTATACCCACTGACCATTTCTTGTTTGTTAAAAATGAGAAGCTCCCATCCGTGATCTTCGGCATAAACATAATGCAGTAATATTCCCTGATTGTTGGCGACGATGACTTCGTCCGCCGAAAAATCCGCGTCAGACGTAACGAAGGTCACCCAGCCTTCCTTTGATTCGAATACATAACCATGTTTTCCAGCGCGGTTTAAAAGCAATACAGCATCATCTTTGCTGTTCGCTCGCAGATGATAGCTTTGACTAAACTCGCTCATGAATATCCCTCCATATAGATTATTACTGTAAAAAACGACTGCACCAGCCCGGAAGTGCAGACGATCGCCAATCAAATAAGCGGCATAGGGATTTCTCCTTACAGTATTGCCAGAGCCATTGCGTTTGCCATTAATGAACCTGATGACACGCTAGTCAGCGAAATTATGGTTAGGCCGAACGCGTTGTCCTGAAAAGCATAACTCCAATAAAAGATCGGGCCAATACATTTTGGTCCGATTTTTTTTCCCTATACGGTTAAGTGAGGGACTGTCCTAGCACATCATATGACTATCTAGTTAGTAGAAGAGAAAATAACTCCTCATCTAATTATGAGTTTATTTGGAAAAAAGATAAGTCTATATCTTTCTAGAATTTTCATATATTGTTTGGTTATACCTGGCCGGGCGACTCTAATAGATGGGGGCATTCTTAATGGCAAGCTCGAGGATATTGCTTCAAGCAGCAAAATCTTATGAATTTAATGTAGAAACGTTGGTCTTCCTGAGCAACTCAACAAATGAAGTCTACCGGTTTACCAAGGGTGATCTGTCCTATATCTTACGGTTATCTCAGAAACCACAGGAATACGTAGAGAAGATAAGGGCTGAGGTGGATTGGGTTTATTATTTGGTGAAGAACGGTTTACGTGCATCATTACCAATCCAAACAAGAGATAATCAACTAACGGCAGTTTACCATGATGGAGATAAGTGTTATATTGCAACAGCTTTTTACGCGGCTCCAGGCCGCTTTTTTGATAAAAACGATGAACAATATTGGGGGCCAAAGGTATTCAGGAATTGGGGAGAAACCATGGGGAGAATGCATCGGCTATCGAAATCTTACGGAGCATCAGACGTTCTTGTGAAAAGAGACTGCTGGAGCATAAAGACCATCAATAACCCTCATCTGCAGCGCGGAAGTTTCAATGTACTCCTCGAAAAATTGATCTCTATGGAGAAGAAGATTCATTTACTCCCAAGGGATAGAGACTCGTCTGGACTGATTCATAATGATTTCCACCCTTATAATTTTTTTATTGACGACAGTGAAATAACCGTCTTTGATTTTGACGACAGTATCTATGGCTGGTTTTCATTAGACATTGCTATTGCTGCCGCTCATGCCGTCTGGTGGGGAGTGCAAAAAGATGAACGTGTAGCTAAAAATGAGTTTGCTCAACTGTTTTTACGTGAATTTTTAATGGGTTACGGTAAAGAAAATCATCTCTCCGAATACTGGATACAGACAATCCCCATGTTTATGGAGTATCGGAATATTTGTTCTTTCTTCTGGTGGTTAGGTGAATGGGATGGTAATGAGAGTCGTCTTACAGTGGAGCAACGGAATGCAATCAACTATGCGGTTAAACTTATTGAAAGTGGTCTGCCTTTTGATGGTTGCGATATTCAAATTTAGTGAATCATTTCCTTTTGGTGATTAAGCTTAATGGAAACGTTACAGAGAGGTTTAAGGAACTCCACGTGGGGTCATGGTCCTGCTAAGATTAAACTAGCGGAAAGACAAATAATTAAATAAAACGCGAAGGCAGCGAATCAAAGTGATTGGCTGCCTTTGTTCAGAACGGGCAGGATAATTAAATTAATAACAAGAGGTTTAATGAGTATTTTTCAGTTACATAATATTGGGTTCGAATGAACACATTAACAATAATTCGGGGAAATGGGAGGGATATCGTTGATTACGGTAGGCATTTTCATTTTAGCGTTTATGGGAACAATCTTGCTGGTATTGCTGGACACCCTGGTGTACCGTTTGTCGTTCTCATCGGCGCTGTTTCAGTTGTTCTCCACACCTTCACATTCTTCGGCTGCTTGGATTCTCGTAGTTGCTCTCTTTACGGCGGGATGGTCTGACTTGAAGAACACCTCGTTCATAAAACGTTTAGCCTTCAGGCCATCGAGAAAAAGGGGATGAGCACGTAATGATAACTACCCGCCTTCAACCCTTTCATACATTTACGATAATGTTCGTCTTTCTGCTCGGTACCTCGCTCATTTTCGGCACGCCCAGATTGGTTGAGGACACGTGGCTTGTCGACCTCATATCACTAGTTCCTTCATGCGCTTTGCTCATGTTTTATACGTATTTGATAGTGGCTGGGAAGAGCACCGACCTGTATTCGCTTCTATATGAGACTTGGGGCCGATTCCTGGGCCGGCTTCTTATTTTGGGTTATACCGTCTATTTTTTATATATTGCTTCCCGGAACATACGCGACATGATTGAGTTAATCAAGACAACGCTTCTCGCGAATACGCCCGAGGAGCTGCTCATTCTCCTCTTTAGTTTCCTCATTGCCTATGCTTCATCCGGCGGACTGCCAACGATTGGCCGAATAGCCATCCCGATTTCGAGCATGGTTATCCTTTTCTTTGTCATACTGGCCGTTCTTCTCGGGGTCAGCGGTTCAGTCGATACGGAACGCCTTCTCCCATTACTTTCCAAAGGAATCTCACCGGTCCTCAATGCTACATGGAACAGCACGATATGGTTCCCTTATGGGGAAATTGTCGTGTTTCTCGTCTTTTTGAATGGTCTGGGGGAACCGCGCCAATTTCGAAAGCTTGGATTAGCCTCGATGATTTGCAGTTGCATCGTGCTGACCTTCTCTAGCCTGCTGCAGATCTGTACACTCGGGAAGGAAAACATGAGATTCTCGGTCTTTGCATTATTGGACGCAGCCAGGCAAATCAATATTGCCGACTTTATTACGCGCATGGATGCGTTAGTGGCGTTCATTATCTTCTTTAGTGTCCTGTTAAAATGCTCGATCTTTTTGTACGCGGGCACTAAGGGGGCCGCGTATGTTTTCAAGAAAAGCTATACAAAGTTCTCGCTTCCATGTGCGATCCTTATAGGAGGCTATTCCATCTTGGTTACGGACAATTATGCCGAACATGTAGAGGAAGGTTTGAAATATGTCATCTTCTGGCTGCATATTCCGATGCAGCTGGCGATCCCGGTTGCCACTCTGCTTCTTGTTTGGATTCGTAATCTGAAAGGAGAAGAGCTATGACAACGAACGAAAAAACGCCAAGTGCCGACATAAATATGGAGTCCGTAAAAGAGGAAATCAAACGTTGCTTTGGATCGACTTCTGACTTGGCATCCGTTATGATACGGATTTTTGGAGAGGAGGGGGTATTAAGCTATTTAACCTCGATGACTAATACTGCTTTCATGATGGACAATGTCATAAAACCACTCATCATTGCAGGTAATTCTTTGGACACGCCGAGCAAGGACCAGTGGCTCGATCGTATTCGAGAGCAATATTTGGTTGGTTTGAGCACCGAGACAACGAATGATCTTGGGAATTTCACGATGTTAGTGATGAAAGGTTATGCTTGTCTGTATATTGCCGGCATGACGGAAATTCTGATGATTGATGTTAAAGAACTCGAAATGCGTGCTGTTGCCGAACCGACTACGCAGAGTGTAGCCATAGGCCCTAAGGATGGATTCACGGAATCAGCCGATACCAATATCAGTTTAATTCGGAGGAGGATTCAGAACCAAAAGCTTCGCTTCGAAAAGTATGAACTTGGCGAGAAAACAAAGACGGCCGTTTACCTCTCATATCTGGAAGATCAAGTTGAGACAGGCGTCTTGAACCAAATCCGCGAGCAATTACGGCACAGCAAGATGGATCGTCTTTTCGATTCCAGCAGCCTTGAATCTCTGTTCCGGCAGAAGGAGCTTTCGCTGTTCCCCACTGTCTATAATAGCGAGCGCCCAGATACCATTTGCGAAGGTTTGCTGGAAGAGCGGATCGCCATTATCGTAAATGGCAGTCCGTTTGTACTGATGGTTCCCTCGTTTTTCAAGGATTACTTTAGATCGCCTGAGGATGCTTACCAAAGGTTATCATTCGGTGTATTTAACAGGTGCTTGCGCTATTTGACCTTTCTGATCTCACTTTGCTTGCCAGCGGTCTATGTATCGATCACGAGCTATCATCAGGAGCTTATTCCGACAATGTTGCTCACGAGCATTGCCGCCCAGCGGCAGGGCATTCCGTTTCCGGCAGTGTTAGAGATTTTAGTACTTGAGATCACATTTGAAATCCTAAGGGAAGCAGGAACCAGAATGCCGCGTATTATTGGGCAATCCATCTCGATTGCGGGTGCACTCGTGCTTGGACAGGCGGCGGTTTTGGCCGGGTTCGTATCGAATATCAGCATTATCGTCGTTTCGTTATCGATCATTTCAGGCTTTGTATCGCCAGTCTACAGTTTTGGTGCAAGAATTTGTTTACTTCGTTACGGGTTTATTGTACTCGGTTCCGTTCTAGGTTTATTTGGTGTGTTCCTTGGGAGCGCGTTTCTGTTGATTCATTTGTCACGCATCGAAGCGTTTGGGATTGCCTATCTAACATCCAGCCTTACAAATCTGGAGAGAAAGAGGGAGTGAAATGATTCGTAGAGGCTTGCTTCTCATCATGACGACAGTCGTGTGCCTGCTTCAAAGTGGCTGCTGGGATTGGGTTGAGGTTAGCCAGTCTTCGATGTTGACCGGAATCGCCATTGAGCCCGGGAAGGATGGATTGTTAAAGCTCACCATGGAAGTGTTGAATCCTGCCGAGGCGCAGCGGGTACAAAGCGGCAATGGGGGGCCTGCTACCCTGCTGTATACCCTGGAGGGGAAATCAATCAGTGAGGCGTCTTCCCGCATGAACGAGATGGTTGAACGGATGATCATTTACTCCCATATCCAAATGGTTATCGTGGATGAAAGCATCGCACGCAAAGGACTTAATCAGATTATAGATGACCTTCAGCGATCCCGGTTTGTACGGGAGGACGTTTTGTTGTTGATCGCAAAGGATACATCCGCTTCGGATGTACTAAAGATCATGTATCCCAGTGGGCAGTACGCGAGCTGGAAACTTAAGAAGCAGATCGGTCATTTTTATCGTACTTGGGGAGGTACTCCGAAAAGCACATTGTTCGATTATACAGAAGCGATCTTGAGGGAAGGGAGAGAACCTGTTCTCGGTGCGGTTACCGTGCAAGGCGATATCAAGGAGGCCAAGAGCAGCGAAAGAACAAAATCGTCTTCGCCCAAGGCAATCGACAGGTGTGTAGGTTCCGCCGTGTTCAGTGAAGACAAACTCATAGGTTTTCTCTCTGTGTCCGATACACGATTGCTAAACCTGGTTAGAGATGAGATCGAAGGAACGAGTTTTGCGGTTCCAATTGATTCTGACAAAGGTGTCGCGACGATTCGGATGAACCCGATGCATACAGCCATGGATGTAACGTTAAAAGACGGACGTCCGAACGTAAAGATAAGCATCGTAGGGGAAGGCCATGTTAGCAGCATCGATACGGATTTGCCGCTTGATACTGCGGCCGGGTATCGAGAGCTTGAGCTTAAGGAGTCTGATTTCCTGAACGAACAGGTTGAAGCCACAATTGACCGGGTACAAAGAGAGTTCGGTGTGGATATTTTTGGATTCGGTGAGTGTCTGAACCGTTATCACTACCGTCAGTTTAAGACCGCGAAGAAAGATTGGAACAGTCATTTCGCTGATGCCAAAGTAGAGGTTTTCAGCAAAATCGCCATTTCCCGATCTGACTTGAAAACGAGGAGAAATGAAGAGCACTGATAGTGGACAATGAGGAAAGGCAGCAATTAATTAACGAGTAGTGAACCGCAGTCTTGAACTTCGTTTTCTAATGTCATATAAACGCAAAATGCCCGCCTCCTGCAAACAGGAGACGGGCATTTAATATGCTTTAGACTTGCTTACCGTTTGGTAATGTATCCTTCGGCTTTCAGCAGCTCGGCGATCAGCACGGCACCGCCAGCGGCGCCGCGGAGCGTATTGTGGGAGAGGCCGACGAATTTGAAGTCGTACAGCGAATCTTCGCGCAGGCGTCCGGCGGAAATGCCCATGCCGTTCTCAATGTCGCGGTCCAGATTCGTCTGCGGCCGGTTCTCTTCTTCGAAATACGTGATGAATTGTTTCGGCGCGCTCGGCAGCTCAAGCTCCTGCGGGCGGCCTTTGTAATTCTTCCAGCTTTCCAGAATGTCTTCCTTGGAAGGCTTGTTCTCGAACGAGACGAATACGGTAGCCAGGTGGCCGTCCGTAACCGGAACACGGATACACTGTGTCGTGATATGCGGAGCGGAGGCTTTTACGATCTGGCCGTCTTCAACGGTACCCCAGATGCGCAGCGGCTCCTGCTCGCTCTTCTCTTCTTCTCCGCCAATGTAAGGGATGACGTTGTCCAGCATTTCCGGCCAATCGGTAAAGGTCTTACCCGCTCCGGAAATCGCCTGGTAGGTGCTCGCGACGACCTGTGTCGGCTTGAAGCCGCGAAGGGCGTTCAGCATCGGCACATAGCTCTGAATGGAGCAGTTGGGCTTAACGGCGATGAACCCGGTTTCGGTCCCGAGACGCTTGCGCTGGGCAGCGATAACCTCCAGATGCTCCGGATTGATTTCCGGAACGACCATTGGCACGTCCGGCGTCCAGCGGTGGGCGGAGTTATTCGAGATCACAGGCACGCCCGCTTTCGCGTATGCTTCTTCGAGCGCTTGAATCTCATTTTTCTTCATATCAACAGCGCAAAAAATCAGGTCAACCCCGGCGGCAACTTCCTCTACGCGCGAAGCGTCCTGAACGGGAATGTGTTTAACACTTTCAGGCATTGGGGTGGAAAGCTTCCATCTGCCCTTTACCGATTCTTCGTACGTTTTGCCCGCAGAGTTCGCGCTGGCAGCGATTGCCGTAACCTGAAACCACGGATGATTTTCCAAAAGAGCGATGAAGCGCTGGCCGACCATCCCGGTCCCGCCGACGATACCGGCTCTAAGCTTTTCTGTCATGACGTTATTCAGTTCCTTTCGAAGGCTATAGATAATAGCGGCTTATATTGTACTGAATTATATAGGATATGCCCGGAACCTTCAATATGAGAATGCGCCCAAGCGGCATAATTATTTCATAATGTGTAAGGATTCGGTCACAAACCAGCGGTGTCTTTCCCGCATCGTCTCCATGGTATCAGGGCCCAGTCCCCATTCGGTAAATTTGGACAGGCGCAAAGCGGCATACAAATCCCAGTACGGCAGGTTTGAGAAATCAATGCCCGTCATAAGCGACCGATACTGGCGGGTGAACGCATTCATGGCGTCTATTCCAAAATGAAAAAGCATT